>CAYJIU010000041.1:0-17344 GCA_964370305.1 uncultured Desulfovibrionaceae bacterium | reverse complement strand
ACACCATGGCATTTATTTCTTCCGGGTACAATCCCGCAAAACCAATGGAAAACCGCATCACTGACATTGGACCTCGTCCATACAATGAAGGCTTTCCACCTGTTATTGCCAAAAACTTTGGCAAATGGCTCTATCATGAAATCCTTCAGCCCGGCGTGCTTGTACACGTGGCTGAAAGTGGCGATAAAGTATTCACCGTTCGTGTTGGTACAGCGCGTCTCATGTCTATCACTCTTCTTCGTGAAGCTTGCGAAATTGCTGACAAACACTGCGGAGGTCACCTTCGCTTCACCACTCGTAACAACATCGAGTTCATGGTAGACAATGAAGCAGCTCTAAAGCCCCTTATGGACGACCTAAGTGCTCGCAAGTTTGACGGCGGCTCTTTCAAGTTCCCCATTGGTGGTACCGGCGCTGGTATCTCAAACATCGTACACACTCAAGGTTGGGTACACTGCCACACCCCTGCAACTGACGCTTCCGGCCCAGTTAAAGCCGTTATGGACGAAGTTTTCTCTGACTTCCAAACCATGCGCTTACCTGCACCTTTGCGTATTGCTCTTGCATGTTGTATCAACATGTGTGGTGCTGTACACTGCTCTGACATCGGTCTTGTGGGTATTCACAGAAAGCCCCCAATGATTGACCACGAGTGGACAGACCAACTTTGCGAAATTCCTTTGGCTGTTGCATCTTGCCCAACCGCGGCAGTGCGCCCAACCAAGGTTGAAATTGGCGACAAAAAGTTAAACTCTATCGCCATTAAAAATGAGCGCTGCATGTATTGCGGTAACTGCTACACCATGTGCCCAGCACTTCCCATCTCTGATGGCGAAGGCGACGGCATTGCAATCATGGTAGGTGGTAAGGTTTCTAACCGTATCTCAACACCTAAGTTCTCTAAGGTTGTTGTTGGTTACATTCCTAACGAGCCACCACGCTGGCCCACACTTACCAAGACTGTAAAGCATATTGTTGAAGTATACGCCAAAGAAGCTAATAAATATGAGCGTCTTGGCGAATGGGCAGAGCGTATCGGCTGGGAAAGCTTCTTTAAGAAGACTGGCCTTACATTCACCCACCATCTTATTGACGACTTCCGTGATCCTGCATACTACACCTGGCGTCAAAGCACCCAGTTTAAGTTCTAGGCTTCACGAACTACTTTTAGGCGGCGCACAACGCGCCGCCTAATCAGGAGATTATAATGAGTAGCGAAAAAGACATTGTTGTTGAATTTCTCCAAAGCAAAGCTGCTAGCAAATCTAAATTTTACTTCCAAGACTTTTTGCCTCTTTTTGAAGGCAAAGGCCCACGCGATGTAAAAAAGATTTTAACTAAGCTTGTTAATGAAGAAGTGCTTGAATTCTGGTCATCCGGCTCTACCACCATGTATGGCTTAAAGGGTGCTGGCAAGCAATCTGCTGCTGAGGGTGAAAGCTAGGCCTTTTGGTCAAACTTCACTTTTGCGACAATAAATTTTGCACTAAAACCACCAGCTATACTGGTGGTTTTTTTTGTTGGGGTTTATAATCTTTATTTCTCTTATAAACTATTAATAATACTTTGCAAGAAAGCATGCGTATTTTAACCCTCAACGTCATACAATAGGAATCACATGCGTTTGCCCTGACGCAGAGGTCTATTATTATTGACATTTACTTGCAAATGCCTATACTATCGCTAACAAACTACTTTAATTAAGCCAGCAGTCAGACCTCTAGCAGAAACTATATCTTCCTTGTTTTAATGTTACACATTTTTGATGGGCAAAAGTACAGTGCAGGCGGACAATAAAATATGCAAATACCACGTATAATTATATCTGCAATTTCTGGTGGCGGCGGCAAAACCTTGCTTTCACTAGGGCTTTCTCGTGCCCTTCTTAACCAAGGCCTTAAAGTTAAGCCCTATAAAAAAGGGCCTGATTACATTGACGCGCGTTGGTTAGGTATTGCGGCAAAAAATTCGTGCACCAATCTTGACCCATACTTTTTAGATGCAAATCGTCTTAATTCTTTATTTGTACACAGTTTTCATGGCAACGACATGGCAATTATTGAGGGCAATCGCGGACTTTTTGACGGACAAGATGTCTACGGCTCATGCTCTAGTGCTGAACTTGCACGCATGCTTAATAGTCCTGTTATTATTTCACTAAATGTTACTAAGACGACTCGCACAGCAGCGGCAGTGCTTGCGGGCATTGCAAATTTTGAAAAAAATTTGCACATCGCAGGAGTAGTCTTAAATGAAGTGGGCTCCACGCGCCACCAAGATATTATTCAAAAATCCATTGAGTATTATACTGACATCCCCGTGCTTGGTGCTTTACCAAGGCTAAGGGAAAACCCTCTACCAGAGCGGCATATGGGTTTAGATGATGCACATAGCACCGTAGATAATACCCTAGAAACATTGTCAAAATTTATTTCTGAACATTGTGATGTGCAAAAAATATTACATCTTGCTAAATCCACACCGCGCCTAGCTCCGCCTGCGCCATTTTGGGCTGAAGAAGTTAATACTCCTCCAAGGGTGCGCATTGGCTATGTATATGATGCATCTCTCTGGTTTTATTATGAGGAAAACCTCGAAGCCTTGCGCCGTGCAGGAGCTGAGCTTGTAGAGCTATCGCTACTTGCTAATAGCGCGTGGCCCAAAGATTTAGACGGTGTTTACCTTGGCGGGGGATACCCCGAAGAATTTTTAAACGAACTTAGTGGTTCAACACATCTGACGATCCTTAAAAAACATTCTGAAGATTTTATGCCTATCTATGCGGAATGTGGTGGATTTATGCTACTTGCATCTTCCATTATTCGACAAGGTAAGACCTATGCCATGGCACAAATTTTTGATGCTCAAGCAGAGTTTCACCCACGCCCGCAAGGGCTTGGTTATGTGAGGGCAAAAGTCAAAGCAAAAAACCCCTTTCACCCCCAAGGGGTTGAAATACGCGGGCATGAGTTTCATTATTCATGTTGTCTGCCCGGCCTTGAACCTAAGCAAGCGTCTCCATCAATACCACTTGATAAATTGCTTTGTTTTGATTTACAAAAAGGCATCGGCATGGGCGGCGCGAAGGATGGCCTTTGCTTGCGCAATACTTTTGCATCATACACCCATATTTATGCACCAAATTGCCCATGGTGGGCAGAAAACTTTGTGCAATTGGCCTATCAATATAAAAACAAGAGGTAATTATGACTACTGTACGCTCAGAATATCAAGGTAACTTACGTGTGGAAAGCACACATGTACAAAGCGGCACAACCATTATAACCGATG
The DNA here is from genome assembly GCA_964370305.1 of uncultured Desulfovibrionaceae bacterium. Taxonomy (GTDB): domain Bacteria; phylum Desulfobacterota; class Desulfovibrionia; order Desulfovibrionales; family Desulfovibrionaceae; genus CAYJAD01. Next base: position 14,053 of record CAYJIU010000041.1, on the reverse strand, counting down.
CCCCCACTGACAACGGTGGACAAGGGCGTTCATTTTCTCCCACTGATTTGGCAGCAACTGCCCTTGGTACCTGCGCTTTGACCATCATGGGTCTCTACGCCGAAGGCCATAATCTTGATATTAAGGGTGCGACCATGGATATTATAAAAAAAATGAGCCCAAGCCCGCGGCGCATTGCAGGTATTGATGTTACCTTTACCATGCCTGCTAATAATTTTAGCGATAAAGATAAAACAGCCTTAGAAAATGCTGCCTACACCTGCCCAGTACACAAGAGTTTGGGAGCTGACGTGGAGCAAAATTTTAAATTTGTCTGGTTATAATAATACCTTTAATATGTTAGATATATTTCAAGGTTGGCGCGAATATACCCAAGAGACTTTGGCCTGGGATATGGATGTGCCACCCGTACTTTTTGCTTCACAAGCTACTAAAGATATACAAAATAACGCCACACGCCTTGCGGAACATGGTTTGCGCCGCAAAGCGTCGTGGTATATTTTGCTTGGCTGTGATTGTGAGTACCTAAGCCTAACCCTTGCAAAAAACTTAAGCCTAGCAAGCAACGCTGCTAATATTTTAATAATTGAAAATGATTTAGCTAAAGCTAGGGCATTTTTAAATGCCTATGCACCACTTCCGCAAAATATTCACCTACTTGCAGACACGTCACCATGGGCTTTATACCTATTAACCATGGAGCAACTTAGCCCACAAGCATGCCCCTTGCATGCAAACTCCGCCCTCATTCATTGGACTATGCCTCCAGTCTCACGTCCATCATGCCTAAATACTTGGCGAAAACTATTTTTAAGTACTCAAAGCATACCCATACCTCAACATGCAAACCCAACATTCAAGCTATCCGTAGGGGCAATTATTCACCCTCATGAGGCGCACTTGGACGAGTTTTTTGCCCACATACCTGAATGGGTACACGAAATTGTTGTAGTTTGGGATAGTGAAAAATTGCCCGAAATAGCAAAAAAATTTCCTTGCTCTGGTAAGGCTAAACACTTGGCAAGACCACTTGATAATGACTTTTCTGCCCAGCGCAATACCATGCTTGAGCATTGCAGCGGGCAGTGGATGCTCTACCTTGATGCAGATGAGCGTTTTACTTCTACAGGCTGGGAACAATTGGCACATATAGTCAATGTTGAATCGGATTTCGGAGTATATTTTCCGCGTGTTACCTTTGAGGGTGACGCCAATCACATACGCATGAGTCGCGGACTTTGGCCAGATTTACAATTGCGTTTTTTCCCCCTGCAGCAAGGGATACGCTTTGTGGGTAGTGTGCATGAAACCTTAGACGGGCTTAGTGGAAATTTTTTTCTTGCGCCACATCTTCCACTTGTACACTATAGCCATATATATAAGAATACAGAACAATTGCGCCAACGCTTAGCCACATTTAATGCCGCCGGAAGTGTTGAGCATAAGTTGAGTGAGGCCTACCCACGTCTGCATAAAGATTTTTTTGACCTATGGACAAAAAGTAAACCCTGTCTTTTACAGTTGCCAAAATAAATATTATTTCATATCTTTAGTATATTACTTGTTACGGAGCCATCCATATTATGAAAATTGTTTGCCCTCAATGCGAATTTACGCGCGATGTACCTACGGACAAATTGCCCGCAAATTCAGTCATGGCCACATGCCCGCAATGCCAACATCGTTTTAAAGTCATGCGCGATGATGCCGTGAATAATGCTGTCACCTATGCTGACAATGTGGTTCCACAAGGTGCGCATATCCCATCATCTGATGAGCCTTTATACACGCAAGGGCCCACCGAGGCACCCCACACTCAAGAAACACATTCTGAACAAAATAATGTCGATGATGCAGAAGTAAGCCAAGAAGATCGTCAAAAAGTTGCCGCAGCTTACGCTGAGCAAGCAGCAACTACATCCTTTGCCTTAGAAAACCCTTGGGAAAATGTGGATAAATACGGTTATTTTACGGCATTTTATCAAGCCGTTATCTGGATTTTATTTGCACCATCGCGCTTTTTTGCTGGTCTTATACCCCAAAGCTCACGTTTGCATGTTATGGTATTTTATTTAATTGTGCGCATCTTGCAAATTAGCATTGAGTATTTTTGGGGTGGTGTGCTTAGCACAACCCTTGAACCTAGCGCATCTAATGATGTAGAATTACAAGCAATACTTGATTTACTAACCCCACAAACTGATTTTATTTTCGCCTTACTCATGGGCACAGCCATAGCCACCATAGAAATATTTTTTGGCTCATTATTTTATTTTGTTATGTTTAGATTTTTAGCTGCGGATAAAGCTAATTTTTCCTTAGTATTTCAAGTAGTCGCTTACAGTTCTGCCCCATTACTCTTAGCTGTTATCCCAGCTCTTGGCACCATTGTTGGTTTTATCTGGAGCCTTGCCTGTATTCTTATAGGCTGCCGTTACTCCATGGGCCTTAGTTGGTCACAAACGATACTTGGCATAGCCCCGCTTTATGCCTTGGGTATTTTATCATTTATTAGTCTTATCGGTATGGTAGGTATGTAATTTCAAGGTTTGGTGCATATGAAAAAGCTTTTTTCGCCCTTGCGCCGTTTGTGGCAAGAAGCCGTCAAACGCCGTCGCTATGCATCTATTATTGACCCTACAAACATCGGAAATATGGCAAAAGAGTTAGCACACTTAGTACAAATGGCTTTATGTAATGGGCATATCCCCCACCAAGAGGCACAGTACTTGCAGCAATTACAAAGTGAAATGGAAAAACTAATTGCCTTGACCGAAAATACCGCCTTTCGTAACCTTTCGGCTGATAGACGTGTAGCACTTTTTTATAGCCTTAAACGCTCACATGAAAAGCTGCTTACATCCATACAAGGCATGAATACGCCAACTACGAGGATACAATGAAAAACAAAATTTTTTCTCAAAAAAAATCATGGATGTATGGAATTTTTATAATACTATGTCTCAGCGGTTGCAGTGGGCAGGGTACAACCCTTAGTATGAATGGAGAAATGGCAACACCATATCACATCCATTATGATGCAGGAGTGGCGGTTAGCCCCATTCGCGTCTATGTACAACCCAACATCACCCCCACAGAACCATTACGCGGCCTTTTTGTACCCTTACGTGTAACTCAAAATATTTCCCAGCATTTAACCATCAGCCGCACTGTGAGCCGACAGCTTTGGCAAGTATGGTTAGCTCAAAAATCTTTTGCAGCCCTTGAATATGATGAACGCATGATTCCGCATCGAGTAGATGATGCCTTAGCCTTAGCTAAAGCACGTGGAGCCAATGTACTAGTTGGTGGATATATTACACATTATTTAGATGGTGGTACTGTTGGCGATTCACAAGTTTCCATACAAATGGAAGTTTATGAAGTTGATACCGGCACCTTGCTTTGGTCTATGGGACAAGGTGGGAGTATTGATAAGCAGCAAGCGCAAGATTATTTTCTTGTGGGTGTGCAAGCGCGTATGCCGGCTGACCCTGCAAGCCTAACTGCCCGCTCCCTTGCCTATGATATGGGTATGAAGATTGCCACTTGGGTTAACCCACAAAGAGGCAAAACTGGCGGGCCAAGCGGTCAAGCTTTTTAAACCACAAGATTTGCCCTCGTGGTATTGCGTTACTGCCCCACGTGATTGTTACTGCCCATAGAAAAATATATTTGAACATTGACAAGTACCCACTTTTCAGCTTACATTTAGAGTTCAAGTGATATATTTCACGATGTATACAATGCCTTATGGAAATGTTTTCCATAAGCATATTTTTGTATTGTTTTATTAGGAGGTTACTAGGTGAATATTCTTATTTTTGGGCCCAACGGCAGTGGTAAAGGCACCCAAGGCGACTTGGTAAAAGAAAAATATAACCTTGCGCACATTGAATCCGGTGCCATCTTCCGTGAGCACATTGGTGGTGGTACTGAGCTTGGCAAAAAAGCTAAGGAATACATTGATCGCGGAGACCTAGTGCCAGACGACATCACCATCCCCATGGTACTGGAAACCCTTAAGAGCAAAGGCCAAAACGGCTGGCTTTTGGATGGATTCCCTCGTAACACCGTGCAGGCAAAAAAATTATGGGATGCCTTACAAGCTGAAAATATGCAGCTTGACTATGTTATTGAAATTTTATTGCCGCGCGAAGTGGCCAAAAATCGTATCATGGGCCGTCGCCTATGTAAAAACAACAACAATCACCCTAACAATATATTTATTGATGCCATTAAGCCCACTGGTGATGTATGCCGCGTATGTAGTGGCGAGCTCTCAGCCCGCTCCGATGACCAAGACGAAGGTGCTATCAACAAGCGTCATGACATCTACTACAACACAGTAGACGGAACCCTTGCCGCAGCATATTTTTATAAAGATTTGGCCGGCCAAGGCAATACAAAGTATATTGAACTTGACGGCGAAGGCAGCATTGACAGCATTAAAGACACTCTGCTTAGCAAACTTAGCTAAAATTTGACACGCCAGTAACAAAAACAATAGTTTTGTTACTGGCGTTTTTTCCAGCTTAATGCCCCTCTACTACATCATTCTAATTGCATGAATGATCCCCAATCCATAAACAAAAATTTAAATTACTATGACGTAAGCCCCTCGCGGGGCTTTTTTACTACACAACAAATTGAAATAAATAGCCAGCAGCCACAGCCATACCCAAGATTACTACCAAAAAGGCAATAATCATTGGCATGCGGAACATGGATTTAAGCAAAATAACCTCGGTCAAACTGGCCCCACCGCCACCAATAATAAGAGCCATTACCGCCCCTAAGCCCATACCCTTGCCCACCAGCACTGCACTAAGTGGAATCAAGGCTTCCACGCGCACATAGAGCGGAATACCAATAATTGCTGCTATGGGCACAGCAAAAATACTATCTCCGCTGGCATATTCAGCTATAAAATCACTAGGCACAAAACCATAAACCATGGCCCCCAATGACACACCAAACAAAAGATATGGGAACACTTGTTTAAACTGTCGCCAAGCATCGGCAAAAGCCAATCTAATCCGCTGCTTAAGTGGCAAAACATTTCCAGCATTCGTTTGCGCACAGCATGATGCGTCACTTTGCTTGACATCATCACAACAAGAAGTTTGCGCGGCTGATAAAGATTGCAATGGCTTGGCAGTAGCGCATGCGCAGGACTCTGTTTTCTGCTCAAACGTATCGGTAGAGCAACATGCACTTTCGACTTGTTGGGTTTTAGGGTCAGCGCAACAACTTGACTCTTTTTGCAGGGGTTGTAATGGCTTTATTTCAGGTGCTGCCCCACAACACGCAGCTTGCCGCAAGCCCTGCTCAGGGATAACATATTGCTCAAATTGCATTTGATTCAAAATATATCCGGCAACTATAGATGTCACTAAGGCTACACAAGTATAAATCACAGTTACCTTGAGCCCAAAAGTAGCCAAAAATAAAGCTAAAATTATGGGATTAAGCAAAGGAGACGCAAATAAAAATGTCAAAGTGGGCCCAAATCCTGCTTTGGCCTTTAATAAGCCACGCAACATGGGTATAGTTGAGCAACTACAAAATGGCGTAACAGCCCCAATTAATGCAGCTAGAATATATCCTCGCCCATGAGATCCCCCCAAAAGAGCTTGTATTTTAGAATCAGGTATATATTGCTGGAGCAGACTTACAGCCGCGCAGATAAGCAAAAATAAAATCGAAAGTTCCAACCCAAGAAATACAAACATTCCCATAGCATCTATAAACATGGCGTAATAGTCTGACATAAACACAACTCCTTGAATTTGATAATTCTAGTATAATCAAAATATTTTACATGTCAAGACATTTTTGTTATTCTAGAAATATAAAATAATCAAAGGAGTCTCACATGGATATAGAAAGTGTAGCCTCTGCCCTCAAAGAACTTGGGCATCCTACGCGTCTAGGCATCTATAAACGCCTAGTCAAAGCAGGCGAAACTGGCCTTGCCGTGGGCGTTTTGCAAAAAAAATTGGATATTGCTGCCTCAACCCTAAGTCACCACATTGCGGCCTTAGTCTCCGTGGGGCTTGTGCAGCAAAAGCGTGAAGGGCGTATTTTGCACTGCATTGCGCAATATACTGTGTTAAATTCCATTATTGCCTTTTTAGTAGAAGAATGTTGCGCGGATAAAAAAAATATGCCGCTGTATCACTTGCCTAGTGTAGAGAAATAATGCAATATGGATGTGGGATATTAATTAGTCGACACAGAAAAACATGGTAAGCATTTGAAGCGAACTATGTTTACGGTTAAATTATTTAGCATCGACTAAGTATTACTCACAAAGATGCCGCATTATAAATTCAGTAGGTATAAGTCATGGAAAACAATTTCTTAACCAAAATTAGCCACGAAATCCGCACCCCTCTAAATGCTATCATAGGTTTTGGGTATTTATGCCAACAGACTAGATTGGATGATCAACAGCGAAAATATGTCACAACCATGATTGACTCCGCCAAGGGCCTACTTGACTCGTTTCAAGAAATGCTTGACTTCTCCAAACTAGAAGATGACGACTTTGCCATTAACAGCCTTCCCTATCGTTTAGAAACTGTTCTAAATGATGTTGCAGCCACAATACGCCCGCGCTGCCAAGAAAAAGGCCTTCGATTTAACACTAAGCTTGATCCTGAGCTCTCTCCATTATTGGAAGGAGACTCCAAAAATATTTCTTTGATTTTACTTAATCTAGCTGGTAATGCCGTAAAATTTACCGAAAAAGGTTCTGTAGACATAAACGTAACCAAACTTGACGATAAAACCATGCGTCTTAGCGTAACTGATACGGGCATTGGCATAGATAAAGACATGCGCGAAACCATTTTTTTGCCTTTTACACAGGTAGATAATTCCCATACGCGCGAGTATGGCGGCACTGGCCTTGGTCTTGCCGTGTGTACCCTTCTTGTGCAACGAATGGACGGCACAATTAGTGTAGAAGAAAATGCAGGCGGCGGAAGCATATTTAATATTACCCTCCCCATTAAGGAGGCTGATACTGATGCAATCGAAGCTAGCCCGCTAAGCGACATCCGCGCCCTTGTTGTAGAAAATAATCAACTAACACAGCAGATTATAGAATCACAGCTAACAACATTGGGTATGAATGTTACTTGCGTGCATGAAGGTGAACTAGCCTTGCGTATGATAAGTGATGCCCACGAGGCTAAAAAACCATTTGCGATTATTATTTTATCATTACAAGTGCCGGATATGAGCGGGGTTGAGATTGCTCAATGCTTACATCAAACTAAACACCATCCTGCTCTGGTCTTGTTGTCTGAGTTTGACCTTGATGAGGTAAGGCAATTAGCCAGCGATGCCGGCATTGATTGTATTTTACCACCCAATATAGCAAGGGATGTATGGCAAGAATCATTAATAGACACATTGGAAAAACACGCCGCTTCCCATGCCAGCGCAGAAGAGCCCATACTAGAAGAGCTAGACGGCCCGCCGCGCATACTACTAGTTGAAGATAATGAAATAAACCAAGAAATTGCCTACGAGGTACTTAGTACCGCACAATTAGATGTGGATATTGCCAACAATGGACAAGAAGCGGTTGACGCTGTAAGCAAGCAAAAATACTCGTTAATACTAATGGATATACAAATGCCAGTTATGGACGGGCTTGAGGCCACTCGCCGTATTCGTGAAGCTGGCTACACCATGCCCATTATCGCCATGACCGCGCATGCCATGATTGACGATAAAGAGGCGTCCATGTCTGCTGGTATGAACGCGCACCTTACAAAACCTTTAGAGCCCATGGCTCTATTTGCCACCATCAATTCTTGGTTGCCGCAAACAGGCGGTACAGCAAGCTCTAGCCAAAGTAAAGACATTGCACCACGCACCAATAAACTACCAGACCGCATCGAAGGCTTTAACATCATTGGTGGTCTATCCACGGTGGGCGGCAATGAAGCCCTTTATGCAAGTTTACTTAAAAAATTTGCCAGCAGATATGCCACTATTAACGAAGATATTAGCAAGTCACTGCAGGCAAACGATATTGAAAGTGCCGTACGCCATGCCCACACTGTGCGTGGTATTGCCTCCAACCTCGGAGCTGAAGAGCTAGCTAAAGCAGCGGAAAATCTCGAAAGAAGTATCGTACACTCACCAAGTATGACTACGCCGCACTTGCGCACATTGGTGGTATGCTTAACTAATGCCGTAAATGCCATTCGTGACAGCTTAGGTATTATAGAAACAGGAACAGAGCATGATGCCACTGCATCCATTGAAGATAAACTAAACCCGGCTGAACGTGAACATGCCCGCTATATTATTGAACAAGCCATAATCAATATGGAAACAGATTGGGGCTATGCCAGCGATACAACCAAAAACCTTGTAGAGCGACTACAAGGCACAAAACTTGAATCCCCCCTATTGCAATTGCAACAGGCCGTTGAAGATTTTGATGTTGAAGTAGCCATAGAGCTTAGCAAACAAGTGCAAGAAGGCCTAAGCGCAAACTAAGATCTTGCATGCTTGGCTATGGCAACATAGGCTATGGCAAAGCATAAACAAAGACAACTATTAACAGTTACTACCCTTTAAAAATCAAAACACCACAAAAAAAAAGGCTTAGATTTTACTCTAAGCCTTTGGTAGTTTTATGGCGGAGCGGAAGGGACTCGAACCCTCGGCCTCCGGCGTGACAGGCCGGCGTTATAACCGTCTTAACTACCGCTCCTTCCCGTTAAGGAGATGTGAATGTATCAAAAGCAATCCCACTTGGCAAGTTTTTTATACAAAAAAATATAATTTTTTTTACGGTCAGGGCATACGTGTAAAGTGAGACCTCTTGTACAATTTAGTATACTGGGTTTTGCGCTTTATTTTAGCAATAAAAACATATACTACGTATACAGCCACTGAATTAAGGTGTTACGTAATGCGTGCGGAGAAATAGGCTTTGCCACATGCGCATTCATACCAGCATCAGTGCAGCGTTGTTTATCCTCTGTCATGACATTAGCAGTCATGGCAATAATGGGCATGCTTTGAGCGTAGGGTAAATTTAAGGAGCGAATTTGCTTTGTTGCTTGCAGGCCATCCATGACGGGCATCTGAATATCCATTAGCACTAAATCATACTCTTTCATTTGCACTCTTTCTACAGCCTCTTGACCATTGTTGGCAAAGTCAAGATCAAAGCCATAATCTTCCAGTAAAGCTGCGGCAATTTCTTGATTGATGAGATTATCTTCCACCAAAAGTACACGCTTTCCTTTTAGGTCACTCAACTCCACATGAGTATAACCTTCACTATTAAAAAGATTATCTGACACTTCTTTAGTTAGCTCAACAATATTTATATCATTATCAACCTGAGCATGAATGGAACAAGTAAATGTGGAGCCTTCACCAAGCTTTGACTTAAGGTCAATGCTGCCTCCCATAAGTGCTGCTAAACGTGTGCTAATGACAAGCCCAAGGCCTGTGCCACCAAAGCGGCGTGAGGTAGATGTATCGGCTTGAGTGAAAGGTTGGAAGAGTTTTGTCGCCTGCTCTTCGGACAGACCAATGCCCGTATCACTCACAATAAAATCAAGTATTACATGTTCAGCATCAATAACTTTTTGTACTTTTATGGATAGCGATACTTCTCCTGAATGGGTAAATTTAATAGCATTACCAAGCAAGTTAAGCAAAATTTGATTAATTCTTTCGCGGTCACCTACAATAACCTTGGGTACATCTGGTTCAAAGTGACTTGTAAGATCAAGACCTTTTTCATGGGCAGCAAAGGACATAATACTATGAATGGCGTTTATGCTTGCCTCAAGGTCAAAGGGTGCGTATTCAAGGCTCATTTTATTGGCCTCAATTTTAGAAAAATCAAGGATATCATTGATGATACGCAAAAGACCAGTGGCGGAAATAGTGATTTTTTCAATATAATTGCGTTGCTTATCTGATAAATTTTTACGTTCAAAGAGGTGCAAAAAGCCTAAGATGGCGTTCATAGGTGTACGAATTTCATGGCTCATGGTAGCCAAAAAATCACTCTTAGCCTGAGTAGCAGACTCCGCGGCATCGCGCGCATGCATAAGTTCACGTTGGATTGTACGCATTTCGGTTACTTCTAAAGCCCAAAGTACACTTAGCTGTTCATCGCGCCAAGTAATAGCAATGGCGGTAATGAGTAAATTGCGCAATTTGCCGTTGGTATCGCGTATGGTAAACGGTGCATCATATGTATCAATACCATTAGTTACATTGTAATATAGCCCCTGCACATCACCTTCTACCATAGTATCCCCGCTGGGAGCAGGGCCGCCTACATATACGCCAGCCATTTCTTGAGCCATAGGATTACAATATTTTATGATGCTATCCTTACTAAAAAATACGCCCGCGGGGCATTTTTCCAAAATAACTTGCAGGCGTGAAATTTCATCTTCAAGCTTTTTTTGCATATCAACAGCGGCAGTAATATCTGTGGAAAGGCTGACGGCTGCCTTTATTTCACCATTTTCATCAAAAAGTGGAGTGAACACACTTTGGAACACAGTGCTACTACCATCAGGCTGCACAAAGTCAATAGTGTCTGTTATGCTTTGTTTATGCTCTTTGATGCTAGCAAGATTTCTAAGTTGCGCATTAAAAAGTTCATTGCCTATGCCTGTATTTATGAAATTATAAATATCTTCTAAGCTTTCTACACCCAAAAATTGTTTAGTTTTGGCATTGGCCATAAGAATTTCACCATCCAGCGCGTGCATCATGATGGGCGAAGGTAAGCTATCAATAATTTGCTGTAATTCACTATTATGATTGTGAGCAAGCTCGACTTCAACCTTATGATGATGCGCCGAAACATCTATGCCTAGCATACGCCAATTATTTTTTTCACCACTGGGTAGCACGTTCCATTGTATAAATATTTTACCACCCTTGGGCATGACAATTGGCAAGACAAATGGAGTATTGGCGTTTAGCAATCTAGCCAATGATTCCATTTGAATATCTTCAAAAAAATGTGTTAAGTAATTAGTAGAATCAGGGTTTAGCCCCAAACTTTTATTTAATCCTTCATTGGCGTACAAAATACGCATATTATGGTCAATGGATACATAAAAAATACCTTCAACATGCAAGGCTGTTTGAGCAATGTGACTGTGATGTTTATAAGTTTTCCTAATTTTGAGTAAATAAACAATATACGCCGCAAGCAGTAAGACCATTATTGCAATAATGCCTACCGAAAGGTAGATTATATCATTAAGCTCGCTTACGGCATCTTTTTTTTGAATCAACGTAATAACACTCCAGCCACTTTCATCTATCAAACTTGCAAGCAAGTAATACTCTTCACCATTATAAGTGAGGTGGCGGTCAATATTATCACGATTAGTAATTATATTTTTGACTTCCTTAGTGCTAAGATTATTTTGTTTTGCAAGCTCCGTATAAAAATGTTTATTCAATAACTTTTTATTATCAAGTAAAATCCCATTATTATCCACAAAGAATGTTTCTATGTCCTTACGCGGGTTACTTCTTGTATCCACAGTAAAGTAAAGTTCCCTTGCATCCTCAATGGCTATGAGAGTGCCAACAATTGTAAAATCTTTAATTAATGGCACTGCATGGGCCACAATGGGAACGTCATATAACGGACTATTTAAGATTGATGAATAATAGGGGTTACCTTGCATAGCTTTAGCAAAATAATTTCGCCGTGAAACATTCATTGTCTTATTGCTGGAACTTTGGGTTCTGCCTTGGTCATCAGCAATAAGAATATCCTGCCAGCCGTGCTTTTTCGCCTCCTCGCGCAAAATTTTCATCTTATCTTCTAAGGGGATGTAGTTATCACATAAGGTGGTATTATCAGCAATACCTTCTAGGCGGCGCAGGCTACTTTCCATGCGCAGTTGCGCGGTGTGAGCCGAATCAATGCTAACATTAAGCAGGGTTTTTTCAAGGTCATCGCGTAAGATTTTATCTAATTGGATAATATAATAAGATCCAACGCCTACAAACATAAAAGGTAGTAAGCATAAGAAAAATATCACATTGATAAGATCTATTTGCTGTGCATACTTGCGAAACATGATTCCCTACAAATAATATAATATTGATTCATTCTACGCTTTTTATGAGTAAGGGCAAGTAAAATATATTTATGCTGATTGGTAATACACGGTATGATTCTAATTTAGTTGATACTGAAAAACGCATTTCCATGCGCTTTTCAGGAAGGCACGTAGTTAACACAACAATAACACAATGCATTGCCCCACTATAATGATAGCTCCAAAAAAGTCACCATTACAGCCACCATGTTTTGAAGCTATGTTTTTTAAGCCACAAAAAAATATTCCCGCCACAAGATGTACAATTATTGTTATGCCAAGACCAAGGGGAAGCATAAGACCCAAACTTAAGAGTAAATACCCGATACATAGAGCATTATTTCTTAAGGTGCACACCTTGCCACCGAGGGAATTTGGATTATGGGGCGGTACCATATTGGCAAAGAGTACGCAAAGAATACGCCCAAAAATGGGGGCCACAATTAAGGCATAGCATTGCCCACTTTGTATGATATTTTGTATGCCGACAAGCTGTGCACTTAGTGCCAGCAATAATGCCAATGCTCCAAATGCTCCAATCCTGCTGTCGCGCATAATGGCCCAAAATGCTTCACCCTTGGCTGCACTACCCACGGCATCGCCAATATCTGCAAGACCGTCATAGTGTAAGCCCCGTGTGGCCCAAGCATCAAGGGCAATATAAACCCACGCTAAAAGCCATGTAGAGTCAGGCTTTACATAGCTTAAGGCATAAAGAATACTAACGTAAAATATACCAAGCAAGGCCCCTACGGGCGCAAACCAAGGCTGAGAGCGCGCAAGGCTTGAATCTTCCACAGCTGTTGATGGGCCAAATCTGGTTAAAAGGGCTAGTGCCACCGGAAAGGTTTTTAACCACTTAGACAGGCCCATATTAATCTTGCTTGCTTAGCTTAAAGGCCAAGGTGTAGAGATGATGGAAGAAATCTACATATTCAACATGGATATTGTCTGGCACTTTGATGCGCGATGGTGCGAAGTTGATAATAGCGTGGATGCCGGCCTCAATAATATGGTCAGCTGCGCGTTGAGCTCGCTCTGGGGGAGTGGCAAGCATAGCCATTTCCACATTCAATTCACCCACTCTTTCTTTTAATCTCTTTGTGCATACTACCTCAAGGCCGTAGACTGTTTCACCAATTTTAAATGGGTCACAGTCAAATGCTCCAACAATATTAAAACCTTTGGCCCGAAACTCAGCATGATTAAGTAAGGCACGCCCCATATTTCCAACACCTACAAGGGCAATGCGCCACTCTCTTGCAATACCTAATGCGTCAGATATGGACGCAATTAAATTTTTCACATGATAGCCCACACCGCGCACGCCAAATTCACCAAAATAGGCTAAATCCTTACGCACTTGAGATGCATTAACATCGCAGGCCTTGGCCAGTGGGTCAGAAGAAATAACATTAATGCCTTCTTTTTGTAAGTGTTCTAGAACCTGAATGTAGATAGAAAGCCTTTGAATGGTGGCTTTGGGAATATGCGCGCTTTTATAGGTATGCATATGCTCCCCTTTTGTTAGAGGGTCACGAACATGTCACATTACGATTGTGATAAATGTAACATACGCATACTAGACATTGAATGGAAACTTGTCAACGTAGAATTTATAATGAGATTTTTAGGCTAGAATAACGTGGCTCTACCCCATAAGGGGTAGAGCCGACAGATTAATGACAAATCCCACTTCGTGGGTTTTGCGCCGCTATTGTCAGCAAAGCTGCCAAGCGGAAAGGCACGAAAATCAATCGCTTAACGGCGAAGCAAAGCTCCGCCTACTCTTGATTTATCGGTCGTGCTGACTTTCTCAGCACTCTTGTTGCTCTACCCCATGAGGGGTAGAGCCGACAGATTAATGACAAATCCCACTTCGTGGGTTTTGCGCCGCTATTGTCAGCAAAGCTGCCAAG
>CAYJIU010000040.1:0-17558 GCA_964370305.1 uncultured Desulfovibrionaceae bacterium | reverse complement strand
TTGATTTGCCCTTTATTTTCCGTGACCTTGACCACACCTACAAAGCTCTTGATACCGTTGGTATGGAAATCGCTAAGCAAGGTGAGGCCCGTGGCATTAAAACCCTTGCTATATGGGAAAACGGCATCCGCCACATGACCAACAACAAAAGACCCATTAAAACTCCTGCTGACATGGCTGGTTTAAAAATCCGCGTTATGGAGCAACCCATCTACATTACTATGATGGAATCTCTTGACGCAAGCCCAACCCCCATGGCTTTTAGTGAAATTTATACCGCTCTTCAAAAAGGTGTTATTGACGGTCAAGAAAATCCTTTGGCCCACATTGCCACCAAACGGTTTTATGAAGTGCAAAAATATATCTCTCTTTCTGGCCACACCTATGCTTCTGAGCCGCTACTTATCAGCACCATTGCATGGAATAAGCTAAATGATGAGCAAAAGAAGATTGTTGAACAAGCCGCCATTGAAGCACGCGATTGGCAACGTGATTTATGCCGTAAGTTAGAAGATGGCTTTGCAAAAACTATCGTTGATAGCGGTAAAGCTACCATCAACAGCGATGTTGATAAGGCCGCCTTTGCCAAAGCAACACGCCCTGTATGGGATATGTATACCGCAAAGTTTGGCACCAAAAACGTAGATGCAATCCAAAGCATTAAATAGTCGAAGAATAAGCCGGAACTAGCTTCTGACTGCCCCAAGGGGTATTTTTGAGGCAACGTGCCTTTTTTGGGCAATGCGTAAAAATGTATTGTTCAACATCGACTAAGTAACACTTTGTTATAATATTGATTTTATTGACTATGGCGATGTTTTTTGAGCATCGCCATAGTCGTAATTTATGGAGTTTTTATGAGCACATTTTTTGCTTATATTGAAAAAATATTAAAAATATTGGTAACAACTGCCATAGGTATGATGCTTGCCATAGTATTTTTGCAAGTTATTTCTCGTTATGTTTTTAGTTTTACCCCATCCTTTGCCGAAGAACTCTCACGTTACCTTTTTGTGTGGATAGTTTTTCTCTCCTTACCGCTTGTGGCAAAGAATGGCGGACATATGGCCATTGAAACTCTCACTTCACGCATAAAAGGCGCGAAACTAAAATTTTGCCGTGTTTTAGCAGATATTTTTACCATTGCCTTTCTTTTGGTTATGGTTTGGAACAGCATAAAAATGGTGCAAATTGCCCACTTCCAGACCTCACCGGCCTTGGTTGTTCCCATGTCATATGTATATAGTGTTATTCCCTTTGGTTGTGCCATCATGTGTATATATGTTGTTAATGATTTTATAACCCTCCTGCGTACTGCGCCGGAAGACGTAAAGTAGGAGTATATATGACACTTTGGGTTATTTTAACATCATTTGCTATTATTTTAGCTAGTGGTGCGTCCATCGGGGTTGGGCTTGCCCTATCCTCTGCCATAGTGCTGTACGCTGTGATGGATATGCCGCTAATTGTTGTGGTACAACGCATGTTTACATCTGTAGACTCTTTTTCCTTTATGGCCGTGCCTTTCTTTATGTTGGCCGGCGCCTTCATGTCTGCAGGTGGCGTAACCAAGCGTATTGTTGATTTTTCCATGGCTCTTGTGGGAGCTCTTGCCGGTGGCCTTGCACTTGTTGTAGCAGTTGCCGGTATGTTTTTTGCGGCTCTTTCTGGCTCATCTGCTGCTACCACTGCTGCCATTGGTGCAGCTATGATTGATGAGATGGAAAAACGTGGCTACCCGCGCGACTTTGCCGCAGCCGTTGTAGCCAGCGGTGGCACAGTGGGCATTGTTATTCCGCCATCCATTACCATGGTAGTTTACGGATCCATTGCCAATACATCCATTGCAGACCTTTTCCTTGCAGGTTTTGCTCCTGGCATACTCATGGGCCTTACCATGTGCCTAGTAAGCTGGGTTATATCCAAGAAAAAGGGTTATCAAGGTGAGGGATCTTTTTCTGTAGGTCGAGTTATTAGCTCTTTTCGTGAGTGCTTTTGGGCTCTTATGATGCCGGTTATTATTCTTGGTGGTATTTATGGTGGTATCTTCACACCCACCGAGGCCGCCGCTGTAGCCGCAGTATACGGGGCTTTTGTCGGCTTCTTTATATACAAGGAATTGACTCTTAAAGATTTACCAAAAACCCTACTCAGTGCCGCTTATAGTACCACTATGATTATGTTTGTGGTGGGTGCTGCCAACGTTTTTGGTTGGATTTTAACCCATGCTCAAGTTCCGCATATTCTAGCCCAAAGCTTTAGCAATATTACAACTAATCCTGTAATATTCTTGATGCTTGTGAACATACTCTTGCTCTTTATCGGCACTCTAATCAACGCCTCAGCCGCAGTAGTTATTTTGACACCTATATTACTACCGGTTGCCATGAGCATGGGCATTGACCCCATGTTCTTTGGTGTACTCATGGTTGTAAACCTTGCCATTGGTTGTATTACACCACCTGTGGGACTTGATTTATTTATCGTGTCATCTATTACAGGCATCTCCATTGATAGGGTAACAGCGAAGGTTATGCCATATCTTATTATGCTCTTGGTTGACCTTATACTTTTAACTTACTTCCCAAGTATTATTACTTTCTTACCAGAGCTTTTGCGAACATAATGACACTGCCATAACTATGTACGAAAGCTAAGAAAAACTTAAATACTTGCTTTTTTGCTCCATAAAAAACCAAACGCCTCTAATATTCACTAGGAATATTAGAGGCGTTTTTCAGCATCACTCAATAGTCGACTAAGTTATTTTTTATTTTCAAAAAAACTCACAGCAACTTTCTTGGCACCACTCACTCCTGCAGTGGGATCATCCACATAAAATGCAAAATATTTGCGCCCCTTTGCAGTGGCAAAAAAGCCTACAAACCAGCTTTCACCCTTCATATTAGAACCTGTTTTTGCATATACAGTTTGTCCAGATATTTCTTGCTTCATAATATTTTTCAGTACACTTACATACTTAATATCAACAAAGGTTTTATATTCAAAAATATTATACAATACTTGCACTTGCTCAAAAGGTGATATCTTTAATGAAGAGCTTAACCAAAATCCGTTTAGCTCATCTTTGTCACTGCTCCCACTGCCTTTCCATTGTGATATATCTTGATTACCGTAGTTCAATTTCTTTAAAAAGTAACTTACTTTACTCCGCGAAATACCATATACCAGTTGATGGTAATACCAAACACATGAGTATTGAAAGGCTTCCTTCAAAGTCACGTTCTTATTCCATACATCAAGTTCATACTGCGTGCCATTGTAATGCATCTGGCTTTTTTCATCTGCTATTATGCCGTACTCTAGGCCCATTAGCGTAGAAACTATTTTGAATGTAGATTGTGGTGTTTGTTGGCTTAATGCCAATTTTTCATTAAAAACTTCAAATGTACTATCGTGCGCTGTATACAGTACTGCACATCCGTTAACACCATTAAACACAGCTGATAAATCTATGTCTTTGTATTGAACATTTGAAAAATCTGCACTTTCTGCAAACCTTGCTTGCATTAAACACAAAAGCATAACTATGCATAAGCTTGTGATATGCGTACTATTAATATATTTCATCATTCTTTCTATGTTCCATTTTTACTCATTATCACACATAGTGTTTCAGATTTACCAGTATAAGACTTACCGCAAACATCATCAAACGCGCCTTTGAGGTTAAAACCTTGTAAGCAAATTTCTTCCGATATATGATCTAAATCATATATGGTGTTCCAAACAAGATACTCTTTCGCATCTTTTTCTGTTATAATAATGTATTGATCAGCAGAAGTTCTTTCATATTCATATAGATACGTAGCTTCTAAGCATAGATATGGCTCATCGCTCCAAAAACCACCCCGCTCATGAAAAGTCCAAGTGGGTGCCTTAATTTTGTTTTTTCGGGAGTGCTCTGTAAATACATCACATATAAATCTTCCATTAGGCTTCAAAGCTCTATGTACTTTTTTTAGTAATATTTTTCGCTCATCCATCGTTAATGCCGCAAAGTCACAATATATCAAGAGCACTGCATCAAACTCTTCTACAAATTCCATATCCAAATAATTTTGATAAATATAATTGGATGTTGCATCTTGCACCTTGGCATAGTTAATAGAGTTTTGAGAAAAATCCATGCCCGTAACAGCATACCCCAATGCTGATAATTTTTTCGTATATAATCCGGGCCCACAACCAAGGTCAAGAATGGCACTTCCATCTTTTATAATACTAGATAGCCACGTCACCGAGCTTTCAATGGTGTCTGCCCTGCGACTAGCTAATTCTAAATGGGGATTTAAATGCATCTCTAACAGACTGTTAGAAATATGTGTATCACGCCAAAAAACTTCGGAGCTACGCTGCCAAAGGGGTGGTTTTTTTAGCATAGATATAAGTTTTTTATACATAACTGAAACCTTTGCTAAACCACAAAACAATTAACTGTAGAAATAACGATCAAATCTGATTGCCCCTCTTTTTGGTGAAGAACCATTATACCTACAAAAATACCTACAATCAAGCAAGGTGACTAGAGAGTTTGAGAGAGAAAGAGAGAGGCTAAGCCCACAAAAAAGCTAAGCCCCGCAAAGGTTTATATACCATGCGGGGCTTTATTAGCTTGAAATTTGGTAGCAAGGAGAAGATTTGAACTTCCGACATCACGGGTATGAACCGTGCGCTCTGACCAACTGAGCTACCTTGCCATTTTAATTACCGCACAAAGCGGCGAAGGTGTTTTTAACCAAAAGCCTTGGCATTGGCAAGTGTTTTTTTTAGAATTTATGAAATTTTAATAAAGCATAAAATAATATACAAGTGGCGCAAGGATTAAGCGATACACCGCAAAAGGAACCAGTGTCACATGAGAAATCAAAGAAACAAAGACCTTTACAGCAAGCAGTGCCGCTACAAATGAACCCACCATTCCAAGGGCAAAAAAGCCCACATCATCGGGGGTAAATAAATGCCAGTTTTTTAATACATCATATCCGGTGGCCGCCACCATGATGGGAACAGCCGCAATAAAAGAGTATTCCGCTGCCAGTTGCCTCTTAGCCCCAAGCAGCATACCGCCCATGATGGTTGCAGCTGAACGCGAAAATCCAGGCCACAGCGCAAGGCATTGAAAACAACCAATACCAAGAGCAAGCTTTACATCCATATCGTCAAGACTTGCGTACTTAACTTGATGAGTGCGCTTTTCCGCAAAAATCATACATATGGCCCCCACCACCAAGGCCATAAGCACCGTCTCCGGCGTAAATAAATGTTTTTTAATGCTAGAATGGGCCAAAAGTCCCAAGACACAAGCCGGAATGGATGTAATAATTAATAAATAAATTCCACGTGTGCCTGCAAAGCGCGTATCAGGTGCAGGTATCAAAAGCCCCCAAAACCGCTTCCAATAGAGTACCACCACCGCCAAAATAGCCCCTAGTTGTATGACTACATTGAAGGTATCGGCCTTTTCTCCGGTGAAATCAAGTACAGTGCTAGCCAAGATTAAATGCCCCGTGGATGAAACGGGTAAAAACTCGGTTAAACCTTCGACAATACTTAATATTATTGCAATGAGCCAGTCTGACATATATTAAAATCGATTACTTGTTTACATCTTCTTTGGCAAAAAGTCGTTTTAACCCCTCACCATCAGTGGGGCTAAGGTTAAAACGCATTCCGGCCTCATCCAGTATAGATTGCAAATCGCGCTCAGGTTGTTCATTTATTGTTTCAGATACATACACTACGGCACGTTTTAATAATTCACTATGGTTAATTAATTGAGACATATACTCTCCAATACAATACACTAACTAATCAAGCTACCGTCGGGCACAGGGCCACCAACACTTAATAATTCTAACTTGCCGTCTTTTTCTGCCGTTAGCACCATTCCATGCGACACAAGCCCGCGTATTTTACGCGGGGCCAAATTTGCCACCACGCAAACCTGCCTACCCACTAAATCAGCAGGATTAAAGAATTCTGCTAAACCTGAGAGAATTTGCCTTGGGCTATCTTCACCAAGGTTTATTTCAAAGCGCAAAAGCTTGTCAGCGTTAGGGTGCTTTTCAGCAGTAATGATGGTTCCTACGCGCATTTCTACTTTTTTAAAGTCATCAAAATTAAGTTCTGGCGCAGTTTGTGCTTCTTCTGATAATTTTTCTGTGGTCTTTTTTGATTCTGACTTTTCAACTTTTTCGGCTTTTCCAGACTTTTCGGGCTTATCTTGTTTTGATTTTGGAGCTTTTTCGGCTAATTTTTCTGCTGACTCCCTACGCGGGAAGACATTAGACGCCTCAGCAATACGTGTTCCTACTTGTAATTTACCCCAAGCTGAAGCTTCCGCCAAAAGGTCACAAGTTGGCGGCACATCTTCGCTAGCTTCGGTGCCCAATTGGGCAAGTAATGTGGCAGAAGTGTTTGGCATAACTGGCCAAATATACAAAGCAACTTTATGCAAACTTTCAATCAATGTGTACATAACAGCCGTTAATCGTTCCATATTTCCTTGTTTGGCTAAGGCCCACGGGGCTTCTGTATCCACATATTTATTTAAGGCGCGTACAAATTCCCACAAAGCATCAATGGCTTGAGAAAAACGCGCTTGCTTAAATAATTGCACAAAATTTTGCATGGCTTCGCTACCCATGGCGCGCAAAGCATTATCCACCTCAAATTCTGCCAATGGTTGCGGTACTATACTATTAAAATACTTAGTATTCATGGAAAGAACACGACTAAATAAATTACCAAAACTATTAGATAAATCGGCATTAACACGTGTAATTAGAGCCTCTTCGCTAAATGATGCATCAGATCCAAAGTTCATTTCACGCAAGAGAAAGTAGCGGAAGGCATCAAGCCCAAAGTTTTGCCCCATTTGCAAGGGGTCGATGACGTTTCCTAGTGATTTTGACATCTTAGTATCACGCACCAGCCAATATCCATGTACGTTTAAGTGCTCATAAAGTGGTAAACCAGCAGATTTTAACATGGTGGGCCAAAAAATGGCATGAGGCTTTAAGATGTCCTTAGCCACTAGGTGCTGCCCCGGCCAAAACTTCTTAAATTCTTCACTATTTGGCATATCTAATAGACTTAAATAACTAAGCAATGCATCAAACCATACATAGCAGACATAATCAGTATCAAAGGGCAATTCTATGCCCCAAGTAAGCCTTGATTTAGGACGTGAAATGCAAAGATCATCAAGCACTGCGCCATCAAGCATGGACATAACTTCATTACGATAACGTTCTGGCCTGATAAATGTTGGATTTTGTTCAATATGTTCTTTAAGCCAAGGTAGATATTTTGACATTTTAAAGAAGTAATTTTTTTCACTAATATATTCAGGCTTAGTTAAGTGTTGCGGGCAAAACCCGTCTTCAAGCTCCTTTTCTGTATAAAAACGCTCACACCCATAACAATAATGCCCACCAAACTCGCCAAAATATATATCACCAGCATCATAAACTTTTTGCAAAAATTCCTGCACACAAGCCTTATGCTTGGGGTCGGTAGTACGCACAAATTTATCATTACAAATGTGCATATCCGCCCACAATTGCCTAAATTGGGCACTTATTTCATCGGCAAAGGCTTGCGGCTCAAGACCGGCATTTTCTGCAGCTTGGACTATTTTATCCCCATGCTCATCGGTACCAGTCAAAAACAGGCTATCATATCCAATACACTTATGAAAACGACTAAAAGCATCCCCCACTATGGTGGTATAGGCATGGCCAAGATGTGGCTTGGCATTAACATAATAAATAGGAGTTGTTACAAAGAAAGATGACACAATTAAACCTCAATTACCACCATGCGGGGTTTTTAAGTTATTACTTTTTTTGCGGTGCAAGTCCAAAGATACCGCCGCCGTCTTCGGAGTCAGTATCATCACTATTATAATCGCTTACGGGCTCAGGATTATTTTTTTGCTCGCCGTCTGTGGGCATAACTTCATTGCTTAATGCATTAAAATCATCAATTAATTCACTATCAAGCAGTTCATCTATACTATCAGGATCCATACTCACAACCATAAGCTCATCATAAACTGGCTTTGGTTTGGTCTCGCCCTTGGCAATAATTTTTGTTTGCTTGTAGTGCTCAGGTCGATTAGGGGCAAGGCCTTTCCAATCATCAAGGGTAAACTCAAGCTCCACATTATCCTCATTGAGTACCGAAACTGTATTGCGGAACATATTGCTACGCAAAACCTTCATGGGGCCTTGACTAGTCTGATATTTTTTACCAAGCTTCGGACACTGATTATGAAAATTATCATAATTTTCTTGCTCGTAACTTAGGCAACATAACAAACGGCCACACACGCCAGAGATTTTAGCAGGATTCAAAAATAGATTTTGCTCCTTGGCCATACGAATAGTCACCGGCGCAAATTTACGCAAATAACGTCGGCAACAACACACCATGCCACAATTGCCAACAGCTCCAATTAATTGAGTTTCATGGCGCACACCAATTTGACGCAGCTCAATTCTTGCACGATATTCGCGCACCAAATCTTTAACTAAATCACGAAAATCTATACGCGCAGGTGCCGTAAAATAAAAAATCACCTTACTGCGGTCAAAAAATACTTCCACATCCACAAGTTTCATATCAAGCTTACGCTCAATAATGCAGTTTTTACAGAAGGCTAAGGCTTTTTGAGCTAAGGCTTCATTGTCCTTACCAGCTTTACAGTCATCAGGTGTAGCAACGCGCAAAATAGGTACCAGCGGCCCTTCGGATAGGCCCTCTTCGCATTGAGGTAGGGTTTCACGCACAAAGCAAACCCTGCCAAGACCTTTACCTTGCTCTGTTTCCACAATGACATCATCGCCTATGACAATATCCATATCAGCAGAAAAATAGTATATTTGCCCGTGAGGGTTAAAGCGTATTCCAGCTATCATTTATATTCCTTAAAGGGTGAAAAGCACCACGTAAATTTTAGTGTATCCCTTCTCTTTTCGGTTAGATTTGCCTAACTGTCAACAAAGTATTTACTCATGGGGCATATTTTTGCACGTGATTCCAGTTTAAGAAACTTTGAGAAGTTATCAAGTTTAAAAGGGCATGGATTACGCCAAGGCACAAAAACATCCCAAATGAGATTGACGTATACCACACGCATATTTCATGCATTTTATACCGTAATGTACTTGCTTTCCATAATATTCTAGAATATCCTTACCACATACAAGGAGTTTACATGTCATATATAAATCGTGAAGAAGCTTTTGAGCTACTACGTTCTCACACGCCAGAAGCACATTTAATCCAGCACGCGCTTGCTTCTGAAGCCGTTTTGCAAGCTTTAGCCACCCAACTTGGCGAAGATGCAAACCTTTGGGGCATAACCGGACTTTTACACGACTTGGATTACGCCCAAACTGTTAATAATCCAGCACAACATGGCCTCATAGCCAATGACATGCTTGAAAATAAAATCCCCATAGAGGCCAGAAACGCCATTTGTGCCCATAATGGAGAAATGAATGGCACCACCCCCAGTACCAAGCTTGATTTTGCTTTGCGTTGCGGTGAAAGCATTACCGGACTCATAGTCACAGCTGCCTTGGTGCGCCCCACTGGCATCACCGGTATGGAGACAAAAAGCCTTAAGAAAAAAATGAAGGATAAAGCCTTTGCTGCCAGCGTTAGCCGTGAAAATATCCGCC
This sequence comes from uncultured Desulfovibrionaceae bacterium, assembly GCA_964370305.1. Classification (GTDB taxonomy): domain Bacteria; phylum Desulfobacterota; class Desulfovibrionia; order Desulfovibrionales; family Desulfovibrionaceae; genus CAYJAD01. Next base: position 7,842 of record CAYJIU010000040.1, on the reverse strand, counting down.
AATGTTCAGAGCTTGGGCTAGAACTTGACCAATTTTTGCGCCTATCCATTGACGCCATGACCGAGCGTGCTGAAGTACTAAAAATACCCACCGGAGGTTAACATGTCCAAGTGCCAAAACAACCCAATATCATTGGATATACCCTGCCTTGGCCCAGCCAAGCTAACTTCCAATTTACCCTATGACACTTGGGAAGATGATAAAATATTAAAAATATTTGTAGATTCAGAGCTATGCGAAGATATTAAAGAACCGACCCTCATGGAATTTGAATCCGCAGGCCCGCGTAAAAAATTATATTTTGATTCCACTCGCGCCAAATGCGCCATTGTAACTTGCGGTGGACTTTGCCCAGGTATTAATGATGTCATTAGAGCCATAGTCATGGAGGCCCACCATGCATATAAAGTACCGGGTATATTAGGATTTAGCTATGGACTTGAAGGATTTATACCTGAGCATGGGCATGATGTAGTTGAACTCACCCCAGACAAAGTTGCCGACAGCCACATGTTTGGCGGCACACTACTCGGTGCATCGCGTGGGCCTCAATCTGCTGAAGTTATAGTTGATACACTTGAACGCATGAATATTAGTGCTCTATTTGTAGTGGGTGGTGATGGCACCATGCGCGCCGCATCCAATATTAGCAAGGAAGTTTTATCACGAAATTTGCGTATATCAGTCATCGGCATACCAAAAACCATTGATAATGATATACATTTTGTACCACAGTCCTTTGGTTTTGAAACAGCTGTTGATAAAGCTACTGAGGCCATTCAATCTGCCCATACTGAAGCTTGCTGCGCACACAATGGCATCGGCATTGTAAAGCTTATGGGGCGCGAATCTGGCTTTATTGCTGCCCTTGCTACCCTAGCCTTAAAAGAAGTAAACTTTGTACTCATTCCTGAATCTCCTTTTGCCCTGCATGGTAAGGGTGGACTATTGCCAGCATTAAAAGAGCGTATTGTCAAAAGAAAACACGCGGTTATAGTAGTTGCTGAAGGTGCAGGTCAGCATCTCTTACCCAAGTCTGCCGTGACTGACGCCTCAGGCAATACTATACTTGGAGACATTGCCACCCATTTAAAAGATGAAATAAATTCATATTTTAAAAAAGAAAATATAGATGTTGTCTTAAAATTAATTGACCCAAGTTATATGATACGCTCCGTGCCGGCCAATGCTACAGATCGCGTTTATTGTGGATTACTTGGACAATGCGCTGTGCATGCAGCCATGGCGGGGCGCACACATATGGTAGTTGCAAAAATCCAAAGCCGTTTTGTACACCTTCCGCTAGACCTTGTTACCAAGCAACGCCGTAAATTAAACATACAATCTGATTTATGGCGCGCAGTTATGGAGTCCACCGGCCAAGGCAGATTAACTGCCAGCATGAAGGAAAAAGAAAAAGATTAATGCATTAGGATAATTATGACCTACACTCCGCATATGCGCCAAGTCAAAGCTTCGGCCGGTTCAGGAAAAACTCATGATATTACGGGGCAATTTCTTGATTATCTATCCGGTCTAAGCTTGGGAGTGCATAGGCCAAGCTGTGCTCTTAGATATGACGCAGCACAGGGCAATTGGGCCGATATCCTAGCCATCACCTTCACCAATGCCGCCGCCACAGAGATGAAGGAGCGTGTCATCACGCGCCTTAAAAGAATCGCCTTAGACAAAGAAAGCCATCACACCATTACAGCAGATAAGGCTAAGGCATGGATTAATATTATATTGCGCCAATACGGCTCACTCAATATTCGTACCATTGACAGCCTATTGCATCGCATTGTGCGCACCGCCGCCTTAGACCTTAATCTTCCGCCTGATTTTGAAGTAAGCCTTGCTACCGATGAAACCTTAGAACCAATTTTCGACGCCTTACTTGAGCGCGCTTGGCAAAGAGATATTGAAATATTATCCATGCTTGAGAATATTTGTAAATCAATACTTATGCGCGAAAAAAGCTCTGGCTTTGCCACTGGTAAGCATATCTTAAATTCCATCCGCCCACTTTTAGAAAAAGCCCTTAATGGAACATTGGGCCAGACAAGCACTTATGAAGAAATACAGAATGGTTACCATATATTAGAGCAAAATTTAATCCATATAAGCCAGCACATGCTGGAGCTGGTAGAGCAAGAGGATTTACAGCTAAAAAAAAATATACTGGAACTTTTCATAGCCTGCACTCATGCCGATAAAAAAAAGGCCAATTCAAATTACCTCAAAAAATCTGACTTAAGCGAACTCATCTACAAAAATTTTCAAGATAACATATCGCAAGAGGCTAAGGATACTTACTTAAATTTATCCCAAGCGGCCGCGGCCTATGTTTGCGATGGGCATGTTTTACAAAGGGCTTTAGAATGGCATCCTTTTGTGGAATTTACCCAATTAATAGTGCAAGAAGTTCAAGCATTTCAACAAAAAGAGCATAAAGTTCCTGCGGCCACCATGCCCCTCATGGCTAAGAAAATATTAAACTTTGAATATGGCGGAGTGCCCCAAGCTCTATGCCGTTTAGGTAGCCGTATCCATCACATATTATTAGATGAATTCCAAGACACCAGCCTTGAGCAATGGGATGCTCTACGCCCTCTAGCACTAGAGGCTTTAAGCACCGGTGGTTCATTAACTTGGGTCGGGGATGTTAAGCAAGCCATCTATGGCTGGCGCGGTGGCGACTCTGACCTCTTTGATGCTCTGTGCTCTGAACAAGAATTAACAGACATTGCCGGCAAGCCAGATAAAAAAAATCTGCCCACCAATTGGCGAAGTCGTGAGCATGTCGTACAAGCAAATAATACAATATTTTCAACGCTTGCCAATGAGGATGTGGCAAAATCTGTATTGGGTGCCATGCTGGCTAATGACTGCCCAGCTCATCTTTTAGATCAAGGGGCAAAAAAACTCTGCCATATTTTTACTGACGTTAAACAAAGAGTTAAGCCTGAAAATTACGCTGGTGGATTTGTAACCATCGAAGATGTCGAAGCAGAAAAAAGTGAAGAACTTAGCCATGCTGTGTATGAAAAATTACATTTACGCATGCAAGATTTAAGACAACGCCGCGATTTTAGCGATATTACTATCCTCACCCGCTCAAATAGTGCCGCTGCCACCGTGGCCGCATGGCTCATGGAGTGGGATATACCTGTAATCACCGAAAATAGTTTACTTTTAAACTCTCATCCGCTTATAAAAGAAAGCCTTGCCTTGCTTAATTTTCTAAACACACCGCACGATGACTTAAGCTTTTGGACTGTGCTTACAGGCCAAATTCTTGCTCCGTACATGGGCAAAGCCAATTATAGCCCAAGCAAAGAAGAGTTGCACAGCTTAGCCCTTGAGCGTGGCGAGCACAGTTTAAGCACGAGTTTTCAAAAAAGCTGGCCAGAATTTTGGGAGGATATTTTCGCTCCATTCTACAACACAGCCCAACTCATAAACCCATATGATACCATACAAGAATGGTATAGAGTATGGCAAGTTTTTGAACATTTTCCTCAAGATATAGTATTCTTACGACGTTTTCTAGAGATAATTCATAGTGCCGCTGAGCGTGGTTATGCAACTCTTAGCACCTTACTTGAGTATTGGGCAAAGTTTGGGGCAGATGAAAAAGCACCCATGCCCACCCAAATTAATGCCGTACAAGTCATGACTATACATAAGTCAAAAGGGCTACAATTTAAGGTTGTTATAATACCTTGGACAAGCTTTAATCAAAAAGAAAACTCACCAAAACCTATTTCACATACGGTACAAGGATTAAACGTCATAACGCCCCGTTGCGCACAACTTGGCGATATATTTTACGCAGCTCAAGTAGAAAATGCCCTTGAATCTATAAACACCTTATATGTAGCCTGCACCAGAGCTGAGGAAGAATTACACATATTTAATACTCATACCCCATTTATACTCAGAATGCGTCGCAACCTTGCTTGTGGTTTGATGCAAATCCTGCCTGCGGCAGGGCTTAGCCTACCCCTAAGCATAGGCATGCCCATAGATACCACCGAAGATAGAATAGCGTCAAAAACTGAAGAACATACACCACCATTGCAACAAAGTGTAAAGATTGAAAAAAGTCCATACATTGCACGCCCTATGGAGTGGCTACCACGCTTAAAAATTTTCCGCAATCCGCTGCAAGAGTTAATTTTAACTCCGCGCCTGCGCGGCCTTTTAACCCACCACTGCTTAGAGCAATTTCAAAACACCGGTAATGCAGAACAAGATGCCACGCGGGCCGTGAATATTGGCTTGCGTACCTTTGCCTTGCCTATTACAAAAACTGAAGCTCTACATGCAGAGCTGGTTTCAGCCCTTACGTGGTACGCCTGTTTGCCAGAAGTTTGGACTGCTCAAAGCCTTGCAGAACAAAGTCTTATGGATGCTCAAGGTAGAGTGTTTCGAGTTGACTTGCTCCTTCCTCCTCATGCTGGTTATGGATGGCGAGCCATAGATTTTAAGACTGGGCAATTTGATTCAGAACATTTAGTACAAATACGCAATTATCTAAGCTTGCTAAATGATTTGCCTAAAAACACTCAAGGAACAGTACCTAGTAGTGAAGGCTTACTCATCTATCTTGATTTACAAAAATGCCTCATGGTGCAAGAACAGAGCACTTCTGAGTTTTTAGCCGCCCCCATGTGGCAAGGGCAAAAAATATGAACCGCCCCTTTACAATATTTTCTTGGCATGAGCCATTTTTGCCCACATTCTTGCGCTATATATGTGAACATACAGACAATATGCCAGGGGAAAGCATAATAATTTTCCCGCACGACAGGCCAAGGCGATATTTAATTGAGCTATTGCGCCAATATGAGCGCGTACCCAAGCCTACTCTCTTACCGCGCATGCTAACCATGCATGAAGTCATCAATCTTTTCTGTGCGCAAAATTCAACCATCTTGCAAGATGCTTCGCTTTTAGACCAAGTGTACATACTACATCAGGCGGTGAATAAAACTGCACAAGACGATGATATTATTGGCCAATACTTTGCACGCATGGATTTAGCAAACTTCCTCCCATGGGGCACAAGGCTTGCTGCTTTATTTGAAGAATATATGCTTGAGCTGCAAACAGTTGAAAATATTCATCACGCCGAAGGTGAAGTTTCAGCACAAGCGGCGGTTTTATTAAGCTCACTAAGTAAAATTCATAATAACTACCTATCATTATTAAAAGATAATTTATGGACAACGCCAGGCTTAAATGCCTTAAACGCCGCCACACAAAGTGACATCCCGCCCATGTTCACAAGCCAAGATAATAAGCATATTTTTATAGCGGGATTTTTAGCCCCACACCGTGCAGAACAAAAAATACTCAAAACCCTTTGGCAAAATGGTGCTCATATATGTTTGCACAGCGACCCCCACTTACCACAGCATAAGGCCTTGCAAGAAATTCACTGGTCATGTCATGACCATGTGGCCTGGGTAAATGAGTGGCAATGCACATGTCAAAGCTATACGCAAGACCCCAGTAGTCAGGGGCTGGATAATCAGGCTCAAAAGTATTTCTTCTCTGGCTATGATGTACATTCACAATTACTGGAAATTAAAGAACTGTTGCGCAAACAAAATTTATCTATTCCAGAAAATAATCAATCCACAGCCATAGTGCTTACGGCTCCAAGTCTGCTTATGCCCATGCTCCATCATTTGCCAGACCAAGAATTTAACGTATCCATGGGCTACCCCTTAGCTAAATCACCACTATTCGCGCTACTTGATGCCATTACCAGCCTGCACACATCAAGCATTGAGGACAAACAAAATGTGCAATATTATTGGCGAAACCTGCTCCATTGCCTGCGTCATCCATATATTCAAATGCTCAAAACCTTGCCGGCTGTGCATGATGATGCACAAGACCAAGACGGGAAAATGCAGCCTATTCGCCACATATTACATCAAATGGAACACGCGCTTCGCCAAGGTAGCCGCTATGTGGAGCTAAAAGCCTTATGCCATGAGCACACAGAAAACTGCCCCCCAGCCGAACGTGAACTCGTTAGCGATATTATTACAAGCCTTGGGCAAAACTTTGCAAACATCAACACTCCTCTAGCTCTTGCCCAAGCTCTGATGAATTTATGTCAATTATTACTTAATCATGGACAGGGCATATGGGAAAGTTCCCCCCTAGACGCAGAGGCCATTTATCGCCTAGTGCAGCGGGTTATCCCCACCCTCAAGGCCAGTTCCATGGCCCATGAAGTATTGCCAAAGTACACGCTTTTTAGCCTGATGCAACATCTAATGCAGGCTGAGCGCGTACCCTTTGAGGCCGACCCCATCACCGGATTGCAAGTTTTGGGATTGCTAGAAACACGACTTTTACACTTTGAAAAGCTAATTATTGTAGATGCCACCGATGACATTTTACCCGGATTTGCTGCCCAAGACCCCCTACTCCCTGACGCTTTGCGCCAGACTCTGGGCCTTCTTGACACTAGTCAGCGCGAACGGCATTTAGCCCATATTTTACATAGGCTTATGGCTCAAGCCAAGGAGATACATTTTTTCTGGCAGGAGGGCGTTGGCCGCTCAAGCTTATTTGATGGTAAAAAAAGCCGTAGTCGCTTTATAGATGCTGCCATCTGGAAAGAAGAACAACAATTAGGATATATTATAAAAAATGGCGATGATCCCCTACGCGTTGCCCCTTGTGTAATATCCCCCATGGCGCACAACCCCAATTCAATTGAAGTCACTGACATCATACGTAAAAAAATACATGATAAGCTCATGTACGGCATATCCCCCACAAGGCTTGATAGTTATATCCAGTGCCCACAACGTTTTGCGTGGGAAAATATTTATAAATTTTCCCCCTTGGAAGAAGTGACTGAAGGTTATGACCCGCTCATAGTAGGAAATCTATTACATAAAATTTTATACCTTTTATATGAACCATTTAAAGGGAAAAAAGTCCAACAAGGCCATATAGACACAAAGCTTATTTTAACCCATTTTGAATCTTGTTTTGAAAAAGAAAAGCTCGAGCAAAAGCTACCCCCCGACGCGCTAATTATGTTGCGTATGGCTGTGCCCATGCGTTTGAAAAAGTTTTTACATAATCAACCGGATCTTACCCATATTGTCAGCCTTGAAGAAGAGCTGCTCACCACCATTGCCATGCCGCAAGGGCACAATTTTAAGTTAAAGGGTAGGGTTGACCGCGTTGACAAACGCTTCATTCTAGGCGAACAGCAGTTAATCATCCTTGACTATAAAACAGGTAAATTGCCCCAAATAAAATATGATGTGTGGGATGATGATTCACTATGGCAAGATATTACAACGTGGACTCCACAAGTAAACGATGGAAATGATTTATTAAAACAAATTACAGAGTCCTTTGAATCAGTGCAATTGCCCTGTTATATGCACATTTGCCGTAATAATTATAAAGAACCAATCTTCGATGCCGCATGGGTTGACCTAGCTTCTAGCGGAGAGGAGCATGCCTTACTTAAAGATGAACATTTGCTAGATTGGCGAAGCAATATCATTAAAAAACAAATCCCAAGCTTACTACAGTTTATATTAAACCATATGACAAGCTCTTCTCACTTTAGCCCGCATGAGGGTAAACATTGTAAATATTGCCCATATGGAGCTTTGTGCGCAAATTAAGATTTAAAATCTAAAATCAACATACGCCGCATTTTTACAACAGCCACAATAAAAGTGTCACGGCAATCTAATTTGTAAAGTTTTATAGAAGTTATCAAACTTTAAATACATGGACTGCCACGTGAAAACGCTAGCTTTTTCATTTTTTGAGTAACTCCCGAAG
>CAYJIU010000039.1:0-17578 GCA_964370305.1 uncultured Desulfovibrionaceae bacterium | reverse complement strand
GGAGTTACTTAAAAAATGAAAAATATAGCGTTTTCCCGCGGTAATCCATGCCTTTTAAAACTTGATAACTTCTCAGTTTTTTTAAATCGAATGACGTGGGTGCCCATTGGATTAATGGCAAAAATGGTCAATTAGCCGTAAAATTTCTTGCCGTTTTTTAGGCTTTTGCGTAGTTTTGAAAAGGGAATATTATGCAACATTTTCTTATTATACAATTGGCCCGTTTTGGTGACCTTGTACAGACTAAGCGACTCATAAAAAGCCTTGAGTTGCGTGGTCAGGTGCATCTATGCATTGATGAGTCCTTGGGTGATCTTGCTAGCTTGTTATATCCAAAGGCAATCATTCATACTTTGCCCGTACACGCCTTACCTAGTGCTGATGGTTTTTTACGAGCGCGTAAGGTTTTGGAAGCATTGGCGCAGGAAGATTTTTGCTCTGTATATAATCTTAATCATGCCGGTATTAACCGTAGTCTTGCACGTTGTTTTGCACCAGAGCAAGTGGTGGGTTATGCTATGCATGGGGGACAAATTATACATTCCCCTTGGGTGCGCAAAGCTTTTACTTGGACTAAACATCGAGCTTCAAGCCCCATTAATCTAGTGGATTTTTGGGCTTTATTTGATGAAATGCCATGCAAGGCAAATCTGGTTAACCCTGTGGCCAAGGGTGGGGGCAGAGGTATAGGCGTTGTTTTAGCAGGGCGTGAATCTCGTCGTTCCTTGCCGCCGGTGGTATTAGCGCAAATTCTACGCACTTTTTTTGAGCTCATGGGCGGAGCGGATATATACTTGCTTGGCAGTGCTACTGAAAGTGCTCTTGCAAGGCAATTAAAACGCCATATATCCGCGAATATGCTTGATAAAGTACATGATTTAAGTGGTAAAACATCTTGGACTGGATTGATTGATGCATTGCAAGGGCTTGATATTGTTATTAGTCCAGATACAGGTACTATGCACCTTGCAGCACACTTGGGCGTGCCTGTGCAGGCTTTTTTTCTATCTTCAGCTTGGTGCCATGAAACGGGGCCATATGGCGAAGGGCATAGTGTATGGCAATCGGTTTATGAATGTGCTCCTTGTCTTGAGTCCGCACCTTGTCACATTAAAACTAAGTGCTTAGATGACTTTAGCCATAAAAACTTTTTACGAGGGCTTACCTTCAGTATTCAGAAAAAATTTGCTGAGTTTATCAATGCAGACTTGCCCGAAGGTTTGGTTTATTACTCGTCATATCTTGACGAGCTTGGTAGCACGTGGCAAGTGCGCATGGGTGTTGATATACATGAAAAAAGAAGGCAGGGGCTTAGGGCCGTGCTTGCTGAGCAGCGCGGTTTTCCTTTAGTAAATGTACCCATACTCACGCAAATGTCAGATATATATTATGATGAATCTGACTGGATGTTTGAGAAAAAAATAAACTTCACAGCCTTAAGTATGGAGGATTAATATGTCAGTTATGCCTCTTCGTATTCTTGTAATTTTGCCCTTCTATGGGGGGTCACTTCCCATAGGGCGGTACTGTGTGCAGGCTTTGCGTAATTTGGGGCATAGCGTGGAAGTGTTTGAAGCACCAAATTTTCACTCGTCATTTGAAGGTTTAAAGCAGCTAAATGTTACTGCTCAGCGTTTGGAGCAATTGGAAGGGACATTTTTGCAAGTGGTATCACAAGCAATTTTGGCGCAAGCAGAAAGCTTTGAACCAGACTTAGTGCTATCCCTTGCACAAGCTCCTTTAAGTAGAAATGCTTTGAATCGTTTACAAAAAATGAGTATACCCACGGCCATGTGGTTTGTGGAAGACCATGAGGTTTTTACCTATTGGCGTGCTTTTGCACCTCTTTATAGCGTGTTTGCCATTATTCAAAAGCAGCCATTTATGGATAAACTGGCGGCTGAGGGCCAAAAAAATGCCCTTTACTTGCCCATGGCAGCCTTGCCAAGCTTTCATGCTCCAAGAGCATTAACTGCGGATGAACAAAAAACTTATGGAGCGGATATTGCCTTTTTAGGGGCCGGATATCCCAATAGACGAGCGGCTTTTCAAAGACTTGCCCAAAGAAACTTTAAGATATGGGGTACTGAGTGGGAGGGGGCATCCTTACTTGCAAAGCATGTACAACAAGGTGGTGCGCGCATAAGTGCCGAAGATTCTGTAACTATTTATAATGCGACCAAGGTTAATATTAATCTACATTCAAGCATACAATCAAAGGAGCTGGTGCCAGATGGTGACTTTGTGAACCCACGCACCTTTGAACTTGCGGCTATTGGGGCTTTTCAGGTGGTGGACAGACGCTCACTTATGAGCGAACTTTTTAACGATGATATGCTGGGATTATTTAGCTCACTTGATGAAATGTATGAAAAAATTGATTATTATTTAAATCATACCCAAGAACGCGAAATTATGTCAAAGTCAGCGCGTTTGCATGTGCTTGAAAATCACACTTATGAGCATCGTATGCAGACCTTGCTGGATTATGTAGAAGAAGCTTGCGGCCCATGGAAGCAACGGGAATTTACTAATATACCTGAAGAAATACCGCAAGAATTGCGCATGGAGCTTGGAGGGTTATTTAGCCATTTGCAATTACCACAAGATGCGTCATTTGAGGATATTATTATGCGTATTCGTAAGCGCAGCGGCGCACTTAGTAATATTGAAACAAGTTTGCTTTTCTTGGATGAATGGAAAAAACAGTATAAATAACCGGTGTTTGAAATAATATCTATTGCTGCCATAACATTGCCGTAAACTTGTATTTTATACTGATTTACGGCAATGTTATGAGCTAGTTTTAATTATAAAATTTACTCAAGTATTTGGTATTTTTGCTGATATTGGCTATTTGCTGATTATAAACGGAATGTAATGTAATGCTTGTCCGTGTTCTTCGGTGCGCCCAAGTTCAAAGCTTATACTTTCAGGATCCCAGCCAAGGGCCTTGGCAATTTCTTTAGCCATACTAGCAGTATTAATAAGCGGATGGCGTTGAAATACTTGTGGTAGTCCATAAGTTAAACTACATACAAGGCACTTTTCCGGACGTTGATGCAATTCAAAGGCTAGCTTCACGCATTGATCATCAACGGAGCGCAGCGCAAGCTTAATATCATAGGCCCCTTCTTCTGCATCCCCATACATAGCATCAAAAAACTCATTACTGCGCTCAGCAGGAAGCAATGTATCAAGAAATTCTTGGTTAAGTGTAGAAGACATATATAACCCTCCATTAAAGTTTACCTCAATGCAACGATGAGATTTATAATTTAAAAAAACACTAAATACAAGCGGGATTTATTTTATTTATTTTAAATGTTTACTCAAACAATCTGCCAATATATTCATCCTTAACTATAATGCCATCTTGTTTTATCTCTTTAAAGTTGGAGCATGCTGTAAGGTCAAATTCATTTATTAATGCGCTAGCAGGTATAGGGTTAATATGATTACGTAATCCTGCCAGATAAGCCATAAGACCTATGATGAGTTCGGGCTTTGCTCCTTGGGTGCGCAGTGCTCTTAATGTTAAGGATTCATGCCGCTTAGCTAGGCGTTCACCCTTGGCATCAAGCAAGAGTGGAACATGGGCATATTGAGGTACGGCATAGCCCAATAAATTGCAGAGTAATATCTGCCTTGGGGTGGAAATTAAAATATCACTGCCGCGTAAAATATGAGTTACTCCTTGGAAGGCGTCATCCACAACCACTGCCAGCTGATAGGCGAGTACACCGTCGGATCGGCATAAAGCAAAATCTCCCCCGCATTGATGCAAGTTATAATGCTGGGTGCCATATATGGCATCATGAAAGCGCACCTCTGCATCGGGCCCATGTGGGCAGCGCAGGCGTAGGGCGGATCCTCGTTTTTGCTCTTTTATTTGTAGCTCTTTTTGAACACGCTCCTCATGGCTAAGCTCTCTGCATGTTCCAGGATATGGTGCCCCCATATCCTCCACATGCGGTGCACCGGCTAGGCTACGCAATTCTTTACGCGTGCAATAACAGGGGTAGATATGGCCGCCTTGCTTGAGATGGGATAAGGCTAGATTATATGCATTATTTCTTATGCTTTGCATCATGCATGGCCCGTCCCAATCAAGGCCAAGCCAGCGCAAATCTTCTTCAATGGCTTTGGCATATTCAGGGCGTGAGCGGTCAGGGTCAATATCTTCCATGCGTAAGACTACGCGTCCTTTTTGAGAGCGTGCCCAAAGCCATGCCCATAAAAATGACCAAGCATTGCCAAGGTGTAAAAAGCCCGTGGGGCTTGGGGCTAAACGGCCCACAAAGGGTGTGTTCATGGCGTTAAGGTAACAATTTTTTCTTACGTTGGAAAGGGTAGGGGCTAAGTTATTCTAATCTAAAATTTGTTTATTATTTTAATTATTATGGGAAGATGTAAGTTTTTGTATTTTGCACGGCCTTGCGGCCCTACGTGCTACTTTTGTGTGATTTTTTAAAATTTATCTTTTTCCCGCTGCCTGCGTCAGATGAAATATTTTGAACGCGTGTACTTAAGTACACTCTGCCTTCAAAATATTCCATCTTCCTTGGCAGCGGAAAAAATCTAATAATTTCAAAAAATTCCACAAAAACGTGACACACTCATTTTTACTTCGTGCTTCGCACTTGTAAAAATGGTGTCTCCCGAAGGGTGTTTTAAGTCGCCGTTGCTGAAATGTGCGTATTGTAAAAGTAGCTTTACTATGTATACAAAGTTTGTAAATAACATATGATAATGTAAATATAATTTATAGGAATCATTCATACAAGCTGAATCACGTGGAGTAGGGGCTAAGTTATTCTAATTTAAAGGATGATTACTAAAGAAAGAAAAGTAAAAATTATAAGCTTTTGACCTTTATCTTGCCAACTACGCCCCACAAGCATATAATGTTGCGTATGAAAGAATATTTCGCCTGCAAAAATTGCGGCAGCAAAATGTCCGCATATAAAAACCCGTCTCCCACCACTGATGTGCTCATTTATGAGCCAGAGCGTGGCCTTGTGCTTATTGAGCGTAGCAACGAGCCGCATGGTTTTGCTCTACCGGGTGGTTTTATTGATTATGGCGAAAGTGCAGAGCATGCAGCCATTCGTGAAATGCGTGAAGAAACGTCATTGGATGTGGAGTTATGTGGTATACTTGGGGTTTATTCTGAGCCCACGCGCGATATACGCTTCCATACCATGAGTATTGCCTTTGTGGCTAAGGCTAAAAATCCTGATTTGCTTTGCGCCGGTGATGATGCCAAAAATGCCGCTTTCTTTACCTTGGATAGTTTACCTGAGCTGGCTTTTGATCATCATAAAATTATTCAGGATTTCATATTATATTTGCAAGGTAAACGCGCTCTTGTGCCGCTTGATATTCATGGCTCAAAGGGAATATAATGTATTCATCTCTTGCTCAATGCGTAAATGATTTAGAAAAATACGGACATCTTGTGCGTATTGATGCAGAAGTTGACGCCAATCAAGAGATAGCTGCCATCCAACGTCGTGCTTTTGAGCGCAAGTCACCGGCATTATTATTTACCAATGTTAAAAACTGCCGCTTTCCCATGCTTGCCAATGCCTTTGGCACCAAGGAACGTGTACACTTTATTTTTAGGCACAGCTTAACACAATTAAAATTTCTTTTTTCTGTAAAAGCCAATCCGGCACTGGCTTTGCAAAATCCTTGGCAAACCTTAAAATTATTAAAAACCATTTATCATGCTGTACCCAAGCGCACTAAAAAAGCACCAGTCTTGACAAAACGAGCTAAAATTCAAGATTTACCGCAACTTATATCATGGCCCATGGATGGTGGCGCATTTATAACCCTACCCTTGGTATATACCGAACACCCCAAAAAAACAGGATTTATAAACTCAAATCTTGGGATGTATAGAATACAAATTAGCGGAAATGACTACATAGCCAATGAAGAAGTGGGTTTGCACTATCATATCCATCGTGGCATTGCAGCGCATCATATGGCCGCCTTGGAGCAAGGTCAGCCACTACCCGTACGTATATTTGTGGGCGGGCCGCCGTGCATGACTTTGGCTGCCGTTATGCCTCTACCGGAAAACGTGCCTGAGTTATATTTTGCCGGTGCCCTTGGTCAAAGGCGTGTAGCCATGACCAAGATGCCAGATGCTTATGACCTTGCAGCGTGGGCTGACGCAGATTTTTGCCTCAGCGGGCACATCCTACCTCAGTGTAAGAATGAAGGGCCTTTTGGCGATCACCTCGGTTATTACAGCTTAGAGCATCCTTTTCCGGTTTTAAAAATTGATTCTGTATATCATCGTGAAGATGCCATCTGGCCCTTTACCTCAGTGGGCCGTCCTCCGCAAGAAGATACACTTTTTGGTGAATTTATTCATGAGCTTACGCATGAGTTGGTGCCACAAGTTTTTAATGGCGTGCATGAGGTGCATGCCGTAGATGCTGCTGGTGTGCATCCACTTTTGCTTGTGCTTGGCAGTGAGCGTTATAGCCCTTTTAGTCCCTTGCGTCGTCCAGAAGAATTGCTTACTTTAGCTTGTAATGTACTTGGTACAACTCAAACCTCTTTGGCAAAATATTGCTTCATATGTGCGCAGGAAGATGATAAAAATTTATCTACAAATAATATACCGCAATATTTTAAGCATATATTAGAAAGAACTCATTTTGAGCGGGATTTACATTTTTTAACCAAGACTACCATTGATACCTTGGACTATTCCGGCAGTGGACTAAATCAAGGATCAAAGTTAATCTGGGCAGCGGCGGGTAAGCCTTGTCGTGAGCTTGGGGTAGAGTTGCCTTCGCACATTCCTTTACCTCAAGGGTTTGGAAATGTTAAACTTATGGCGGCTGGTATAATTATTATAGCTGGGCCTAAGGATCATCGTCATGGGCAGCTACGCGGAACCGCAGATAAGCAAATAGAAGAATTGGCACAAACTCTGCAAACATTAGAGCGTAAGGATAAATTCCCCCTAGTGGTGGTAGTTGATGATAGCGACTTTACAGCTGAGTCTTGGAACAATTTTTTGTGGATAACATTTACCCGCTCTGATCCGGCCACAGATATATATGGCGTAAAAGCCACAAATATTAATAAACATTGGTCTTGTGAGGCTCCGCTCATTATAGACGCGCGGCTCAAAGCCTTCCAAGCTCCACCGCTGGAAGAAGACTTAGCAGTGGTTAAGCGTATTGAAGCCCTTGGCGTTAAGGGTGGCCCATTGTATCCATATATTTAAGGAAATTTTATGAAAGTAGCCCTTTTGCAATGTAATGTGATTACTGGTGATGTTGTTGGTAATGCGGCGCGCATAGTTCAAGCTGCGCGCAAGGCCCATGCTGGTGATGCATCCCTTTGTGTTACGTCTGAACTGGCCCTATGCGGTATTAGCCCTAAGGATTTACTGTTTTCTAAGGGCTTTATGGATGGATGCCATAAAGCTCTGCAACATATGGCTAAAGAGCTTCAAAATGGCCCGGCTCTACTTGTGGGTATGCCCATGTTAAGTGCCGCGTCTGGAGGTAAGCTACTTACCAATGCCGCCATATTAATACAAAATGGCAAATTTTCCTTAGTTTCATCTAAAATTTTTAGTCCATATCCTGAAGGCGATCATCATTACTTTGAACGCGGTATTTCATGCGGGCTTATTACTGTGGCCGGTTGGCGACTTGGGGTTGTTATTTGTGAGCATGGCCCTGTGGAAGATTCTTTTTGGAATATGCAGCCAACAACAACGCATAATCCGCTCATGGAGCTTATGTCACGCGGAGTTGATGGCATTATTCACATGGCTCTTAATCCTTACGTTATAGGCGGTCAGCAAAAACGCGAGCATATGCTTTCGCATGTGGCGGCAAGACATCATATTCATCTTTTCTCAGCCAATATGGTGGGAGGCAATGGGAGTAAAATATACTCCGGTCAGAGTATTGCCTTTGATCCAAGCGGTACATTGCTTGCGCGCGGACGAGCTTTTGAAGAGGATTTGCTGCTGATTGACACAGCCCACGGCAGTGAGTCCATAGCCAAACTTTTACCTAGCATTGAGGAAGAATGTTGGAGTGCCTTAGTTTTGGGTACGAGAGATTATATACAAAAAACGGGTAATCGTGGCGTTATTATTGGTATTTCTGGTGGGATAGACTCAGCCATGGTCGCGGCCTTGGCTGTGGAAGCCCTTGGCAAGGAACATGTGGAAGGTGTTATTTTGCCATCACCCTATACATCTGATGAATCATTAAAATATTCTGTAAGTTTATGTAAAAACTTAAATATCAAGCTGCACAATATAGATATAAGTCCGTTAATGGACGCTTTTGATAAAGCCCTTGAACCTACTTTTACTCATATTGCACCGCCGCAAGATGACGTTACCGCCGAAAATATTCAAGCGCGTATTCGTTCAAACCTGCTTATGGCTCTTGCCAACCGTAAAGGCTATTTAGTGTTAAATACGGGAAATAAATCAGAAAGTGCCATGGGGTATTGTACGCTATATGGTGATAGTATTGGCGCGCTTGCCCTTATTGGGGATGTACCAAAAAGCTTGCTTTATGCCATGGCCAATTGGTATAATAAGACATTTCCTAATAAGGCCATACCTAAAGAAATCATTAGCCGCGCACCCACCGCTGAGCTGCGCCCAGAGCAATTAGATAGTGATAGCTTGCCCCCATATGACGTACTTGACCCCATAATTGAGCATATTTTAAGTGCCAATCCGATGGAAGATGATGTGGATGAAAACCTTACAGCGCAAGTGTTGCAGGCTATGGGCAAGGCTGAGTTTAAGCGTCGCCAAGCGGCACCAGCTTTGCAGGTTAGTGCATATCCTTTTGGGGCAAGATGGCGCATACCGCTGGTATCAAAAGTGAAATTATAAGTAGTCGGCACTGAAAAAACATACAAAACATTGAAAATAAATTATTTTTTAGCAAAAATTGACAAATAAAAATGCCAGAAATAAGGGCATGAAATGCACTTTTCTGGCATTTTTATGGTGCCAAAATACGTTTTTCACGTGTGGATTAATTACTTCGTTTTGGCAATGCTATGAGTCATACGAATTGAAAAGCCAGAAGGTAAGAATGGAGCTAAAGTGTCTTGCAATAAATTAATGCCAGACGCTCTAACCACATTACCTAGACCAGCTGAGGCACAATATAAGCCAACATTTTGGAACATGGCGCCCACGTGAAAGTCACCATACTTGCCATCTTCAACGGCATAAGCAAGGGTTAAACCAACGTTATTAAGCTCTGAGCGCAAATCTTGAGGTGATATTTTATGTATGGCATGATTTTGGGCATCATAAATCCATACACCAGCCTCATTGGCTAAATAGACGGCAACTTTTTGCTGATTCTTGGCTGTTGGGATGGTATGTTTGCCATCTTCACGATTCATACCCCATGCAGCCCAAAGAATGTTAGATAGTTCTTGTTTGCTCAAAGGGGCATCACTAAGATTACGCGCGGATTTGCGCTCAGCCAGTGCCTTCATAAGTGGCATACCGCCGCTTTTATCCGGTGCTGGTAATTCCATTGTACGCTCGTCTGCTGCGTCATCTGCGGCTAGGGCCATGGGAGTAATCGTTAACATTGCAAAAAGACAAAATAAAATAGAAAAAACTCTCTTGTACATAAGTATTCCTTTTTATGGTTAATGTTCCAGTCATAGTCTATGCCAATTTTCATATTTCTTGCAAGCATTTTGTTATGTAAAAAATGCTATAAATGTAGATATTTATTCATTTTTGTTGCCGGGGTGAGCTTGGTCATAAATATGCATTAAATGCTCTAAGGTTAGATTAGTATAACGCTGCGTGGTGGTGAGCCTGCTATGGCCTAAAAGCTCTTGCACGGTGCGTAAATCTGCTCCGGCTTCAAGTAAATGTGTGGCAAATGAATGACGCAAAGTATGGGGTGAAATCTTTATGGAAATCCCAGCTCTTTGACATAAATTATTTATAATACGTTGCACTTGCCTTCTATCAAGCCTGCCGCCTCTTGCCCCCACAAATAAAGCTTGCTCACGGGCATTTGCAATAAGTGGTCGCACCGCTAACCATTGCTCAAGGGCAGAAATAGCATTTTCCGTAAGTGGGCATAAACGCTCCTTATTGCCCTTACCCAGAACTCGCAAAAATCCTGAGCGCAAATCAAGGGCATCCATGCCAATATCTAAGGATTCAGAAACACGCAGCCCTGAGCCATAGAGCAATTCTGCTAAGGCCACATCACGTAAATGGAGAATGTGGGCATGCTTTTGATCGTGAGGACTTTTGTTTTTTTGTTCAAGGATGGAAGTAGCTTGTTCAACATTCAAAATTTTGGGGTGTTTTTGCTCTTGTTTTGGATTGCGCACACCCAAGGCAGGGTTTTTATCAATTTGCTTCATGCGCAATTGATAATTAAAAAAAGCTCGTATTGACGCAAGTTTACGCGCCATAGAGCTTTTTGAGATTCCCTTTCTATACAGGCTTGCCACATATTGGCTAATATTTGCTTTTGTTATGTTTTTTGAGTTTTCAAGGCTTAAATCCAAGCTTTGCAAATGGTTTTCAAATTGCTCCAAGTCAGTTGTATAAGCTTGTATTGTGGCCTTGGAATAGCCTTTTTGAAATTCAATGAATGTTAAAAATGCATGTAATTGCAACACCATGTCCTAGTTCAACCGCTTGTAAATTTACTAATCAATACGGCGGTCAAAAACATAAACTGACCCAGGCTTTGCTTTGCATAAGCTTTTTAGTTGCCCAAGGGCTTGGGATACTTCCCCATAGTGAGCAAAGCGGGCATCAGTATTGGCAGTTACGGCAATGGAAATACTCATAAACGGGAATTTGTGCAAATTACCCATGCGGTCTTTGGAAGTAATACCTTGTTGCTCTCTATCTTCATCATCATAGAAATTGGGCACAATTTCATCATAGGTGCTTACAAGGCGTTTGCATACTTCTTCTATGCAATCCTCCGGCATAATAAAGAAAAAGTCATCCCCGCCAATATGACCTAAAAATTTATACGGAGCATCAAAATCCATAATTGTAGCCACAAGTAAACGCGCTGTCATAAGCAAGGCTTCGTCACCACGTAAGAAACCATACTTATCGTTAAATGCCTTGAAATTATCAATATCTAAGTAAGCGGCGGCAAAGGCAGTTTTTTCACTAATATGCCTTTCAATGGCTTGCATAATGGAGGTATTACCCGGCAGTCTTGTTAAGGGGTTGGCATCCAAGGTGCAAGATGAGCGTTGTAAAGCAAGCTCAAGCCTTGTGCGCATTTCCACTTGCCCCACTGGCAAGACTATAAAATCATCGGCAACAATGCCACCACTTTTAAGTGGGTCTTCCAGTGAATTTTCAAGGGAGTCAAGGCTTAACATGGATATGGTGCAAACTTGCTTATATACATTTTCAGACTTTACTATATTAATTATTTCAAGGCCGCTTAAATCCAAACTAGTTTCACCACAAATTAGCATGTGCGGAGGATCATTGAAAAATCGCTCAAGTAAAGCCTTACCACTATCAAAAATTTCCCAATGCACATCATCTGACTCCCAAAGCTCTTGGAGGGATTCAGATAAATCTTCATCGAGGGTGAGAAGATATATACGTGGCTTATTGCCTACAAATGTTTGAAGAATGTTTGTCATATATACTACCTGCCAAAAACAGGGAACATGCCTTGTTTTTTAAATTCAATGCCAATTCTATCCACAAGTTCACGCAAGTCGTTTTGGTCAAGCCCCAAGTGTTTAAGTGCGTGTGGGTCAATTTCCGATACATTATTATCGCCGGAGGAGCCAATTTCAAATAAGCGTACAAAAAAGTCAGCAAGATGTACAACGGACGCCAAGGTTTTATAATTACCGGCGACCATAGGATTATGGTGAAATGTCATGGCAGCGGCAATGCCAGCGGGCAAATTCCAATGATCTGCAACCCATTTATTTACCCTAGTGTGCCCAAAGCCAAGCATAAGTTGCTCAGCCTCAATGGATAAAATATCCTCACTCTTAGCCAGTGTAGTTATATCACGAGAGGCATCAGGCATTTGTATGGCAATGATTACTTTACCAAAGTCATGTAAAAGACCTGAGAGCATGTACTCTTCAAGCTCTTTAATTTTGAGTAACTTTGCTATTACATTGCAAGCAGTAGAACAAGAAAGGCTATGGTTCCAAAGCCCGCTCATATGCTTAGACACAATATCAAAAACAACAGAAGAAATTAATAAACCGTGTACGGTATTAACACCAAGTAATACCAAGGCATTGTGTATTGATGCAATACGTGACGGAAAGCCATATACTGGGGAGTTAACCATTTTTAACACCCGTGCACTTAGGCTTTGGTCTTGAGATATAACTGCCCCAACTTTGGCAAGGTTTGTGCGTGGGCCATCCATAAGAGCCATAGTTTTTTGCAAAGCAACAGGCAAGGTTGGGATACCGTTGGCTGCAAGGACTTTGTCCTTATAGTTTGTTTCTAAACTATGTTCCATTTTTAGTTATTCCAGTAAATATTTGTAATTTTAAGAAAATTATTCACAGCGTTCAGTAAGATGTTTAATCAAAAAAGCTTCTAGTGTTTTCATAAACACATTTTCTTGATGATTTCTAAAAAGATGCGGCACACGCTCAAGGCAAGTGCGTACGTCATAACTTTGTGGAGCATTGGGCACTGCTTTGCCAAAAATATGTAATGTATAGATGCTAATTTTTTCGCATCTGGAAATATGTTCTGCGGTTAAAACTTCTCCCACATCAATCATGACATCACCCCCCGCATTACGCACGCGGCAGGCAATCTTCATCCCTGGTTTTGCATCTTCAATGGCTATTTCTTGCATGGCTTTCTAAAAGGATTTAAATTTTTTTCTAATACAATATGTTGAACGCATTATCCATACTACAAAAATATACATTCGCCAAGTACAAAATATTTACTAAAAAATATATATGGCTAAAACGTAAAAAAACAATAAATATCTAATGGTTACTTGGTGGTGAAATTCTTAAAAATTTACCAAGTCTTAAGCACATGCGGATTTAGCAACATATCGCGCCCCCGGCAACCTTTTTATAAGCCCAAGTAGTTCCATACTCATGAGTAAGGAGCTGACTTGATGTGTTGGTTTATGAAGCCCAAGGCATATGGCATCCACATGGCTTTCTCCATTCCCGTAAAGAAATTTTAATATATTTTTAACGTCTTCTTGCTCATCTCTAGCAAAATTTTTCAATACATCTTCGTTAGTTGTGACTTGTGTTTTACTTTTTATATTATTAGGGGCTAAGTACGATTTTGCTAATTCAGCCTTTGCAAATAAACTAGGATAAGCTTTAAGTTGCTCTGCCATGTCGCATAAAATATCTTCAGCCGTAAAAACAACCCTTGCTCCTTGGCGGATAAGCTCTTGGCAGCCTTGTGAGGCCAAGGCATTGGCCGTGCCGGGAATAGCAAATACATCTCTGTTTTGTTCAAGGGCTTGTTTTGCTGTGATTAAAGTTCCACTACGCAAAGTACCTTCAACCACAAGTACCCCAAGGCTAATTCCACTGATAATACGGTTGCGGATGGGAAAATTTAAGCCTAATGGAGGTGTATGCGGGGCATATTCAGAAATAATCAACCCATCCTTAACCAAATCTGCATATACATCTGCATTACGCTTGGGGTAGATGACATCAATGCCAGTGCCAAGCACAGCAATGCTTTTACCCACATTGTGCAAGGCTGCCACATGTGCAACCCTATCAATACCTTGAGCCATGCCAGACACAATGGTTATTCCGGCGGCAGACAGCTCACGAGTAATATTTGTCGCTACTTCAACGCCTTCTGGGGTGCATTTTCTAGAACCAACAATGGCCATGCATGGCCCAGCAAGTAGGGATAAATCCCCATAGGCATAAAATAAAGCTGGTGCATCAATAAGGGTTTGCAATAATGGAGAATATTCATCGTGATGCCACATGATAATGTGTGCATCTAGGTTTTGTGCCTTCTTCCATTCCACGAGGGCATTTTCACGCCATGCACCTGAAGATACAGAAGAAATAACATCTTTCTTTATGCCTATATCACCCCATGCTTCAAGCTCATTTATAGCGGTATAAGCCGAGCCAAAATGACGCAAAATACGCGCCACCAAGCGTGGCCCAATGCCTTTGGTGTGCCTAAGAGCCAAGGTAGCCCAAAGTTGCGCACGATCATCTTGGCTTAAATTATACCAACTATGGCTTGCCATATGAGCTTAAGGTTTTTTATTGCGTGCTATTTTTGCTGCACTGGAGCTTGGAAAATCTGCCAATAAAGCCTGATACTGCAAGCGCGCATTATCCTTATCACCTAGCATCTCATAAGTCATACCAGCTTTTAACAAAGCATCCGGTGTTTTGTGATGCTTTGGATAGGATGAAGTCACCTGCTTAAATGATAGTAAGGCTTCAGGATAATTTTTTTGAGCATAAAAACTTTCACCTATCCAATAATAGGCATTGGGAGCTAGACGCCCATTGGGGTATTGTTGTAGGAAGGCATTGAATTTTTCACGCCCTTGTGCAAAATTTCCAGCCAAAACAAGGTCTAAGGCTGTTTTATAGGCACCTTGCTCACCGCTTACAGCTTTCACAGGCTTAGCTTGAGCCACTGGAGGAGCGGCAGGGATTGGTTGCACTACAGCTTGTTGAACATGATTTGGGGGCAGTGTTGCCACTTGAGCATTAGTATTTACAGGAGGAACAATAGGCGTTGATGGTACGCCCTCAGCCGGAGGATACATGGGACTTTCTGGAGGTAATGATAAAGCCGGCGATGGGTTTGGTTCGTTTTGTTTTACCTCCACACCACCTAGGCGGCTGGAAGGGTCAAGAGCACCTAAGGGAGCTCTTGCTACAGGTTGTGCTTGAGTAGCACTGGCTGGGGCCACTGGCGTTACCGGAGCAGGAGTTATTGGAGCTTGGGCCACTGGCGTTACCGGAGCAGGTACGGGGGGCACAGGAGCTTTTTTTGCGTCTGTTATGGGGCTTACATGGGCCACAGGGGGCATGGTGCTTGGCTTTGGCTCATTTTTGGGATGAGCAGTCCAACCAGTGGGACGGCCAGCTTTATTACGCACGTCATAAACACGGGAGCTACCTTCTTGAACAGTGTTATCAATGGTTTCAAGCCTTTGTTCAAGGTTAGCCAAACGATGTTCCATTTCAGTTAAATTGTTTTGACTTTCAAGTAGTTGTTTTTCTGTTTGCTGTGACTTGGCACAAGACATACTCAAAGGGCAAAGCAATAACATAATAGCTAAAAATTTTTTCATATTACCACTGCTCCACAAATTTTCTATTTTTAAAGTATGAGTGCATATGTTCCATTCCTCCGTATTATTTATAGATTATACCATGATAACTAATTCTTTTCAAGCATCTTGCGTTAAAAGATATTTTAAGGCAAAAATAGGCACACACCACAAGGAGAAATTTACTTATGAACAGCGTGCCATGGCAAGATATATTAAATATATCCATAGTGTTAGCTATATCTATCCCCATATTAGTTACGGTAAGTTTACCCATCATGATTATCACAGGGCAAATACTTTCCATATTACGTGAGCGTTCGTCCTATGCTAAGTGTGCGAAGCAAATTGCAAAACTTAGCCTTGCCCTTGGCTGGATACTATGCGCAGCTGGGCTTGGTATGCTTTGGTTGCGCATGGGCCCAACCTTCATGGCTGGAGTTCTCCAAGATGGTCAAAGCATAACTATACAGCTTCTTTTAAGTGCAACACCAAGTTTGGTGCATATCCAAGCTGATATAATTGTGTATCTAAGTATTTTTGCAGCTACAATTTTAAGCACATTGGTATACACTATGTGGCCTTCGTGGGAAGAAAAACGTATTTTACATCAATGTATAGCCCTAGTAAGTAGCTTTTGGTATGCTCTTGGAATTTATGGTATTATATGCATTATAAGTGCTGAATATGCGGCGAGCATAGGGGGAGGGTACCCCATGAGCTTAGCTTCACTTTTTAGTCCTAAGCTTGAGTCAAGCTTTTGGAATAGTGCCCCGTACTTTGCCCCGTTATCATTCGCGCTTGGTGGTGGTATTGTGAGTATATGGTTAATACTTCGCAGAAATATTGATGATTTTGGGCGGGATTATTATGCATCCATGCTTAAATGGTGCGCTGCATGGGCTAGGGCTGCATGGTTTATTTTGTGGTTCCTACTGGTGGGCACAACTGCCTTAAAGTGGATTGGCACATTGCAACAAGAAAATTATCTTACCACACCGGAATTTATGCAAAGCTTTTTGTTCTTACTACTTTGGGTAATCCCCGGTATTTTATGGACATTAACTGCGCGCAGTGCCACGCCTTTGAGGCATAAAGCAACATTGATTTTAGCTTTTGTTTTGGGGGCATGTATTATTGTGCCGTTGTATTTAGGCTTGGTGGGGCAGTAGCGTTAGCGTAGGGCTATGCAAAAAGGAAAAATTATAAAATTTTAGCTCAAAAGTACTTTGGCAGCGTGAGCTGCACCCCATAATCCAGCGTGTTCATTAAGCATAAGTGTAACTGGTATTTCTTTAATTATATTTTGCATGCTCTTGGGGGCGGAGTAAAATTCTTGTATAAAATTTTGATGTTTAAGGACAGATGGATTTTTTATTAACACTCCTCCTCCAAGGTATAGCCCCCCAATGCAAAGGGTTTGCAAAGCCCAATTTTTGCAAAAACGCCCCAAAAAACGCGCATAAAGTTGTAAAACTCTACTATCTGCACTAAAACTTGTCGTGGCCTCCTTGGGAGTTACCTTCGTCCCATGCACATAATTATGTAATAAGCTAATACCCCGCGCCGATAAAACATCCTCAGCACTAAGGCGGTCTTGCTTTAGATGAGCGGTGGCAAAGTTTGCAAAGTCTAGCTCCTCATCTAGAATAAAGGGCATATCAGTATGACCACCTTCAGCTTGCAATATGCTCCAAGACTTTGACTTTATGGGCATAAGAGCCGCAGTGCCAAGGCCTGTGCCAGCACCTAAAATAGCTTTGGTAGCGCGTGTTTTAACATCATTAACAATAATGGGGAGTAGCTCAATATCGGGTGCAATGGAGGCCCAAGCTTGCAAAGTAAAATCATTAACCAATAAAAAATGCTCAAAATTATTATGGACAAATCCAGTAAAATCTAAGTGTAGTGGGGCATTGGTTAGCCTTGCACAAAGCCCGTCTTCGCCAATGGGGCCGGCAATGCCCCAAATATGGGCATGGGCTTTTTGTGGGTCAAGGCCTGTGGCTGCTGCAGCTTCCAGAGCTATGGCGGTGTTTTGTATATCTAAGGTTTTGCAAGTATGGATTTTACAAAGGTTAAGATTGTCATTTTCAACCTCAAAGTGAGCAAAACGACTGTGTGTTCCGCCAATATCTGCGCAAAGAATGTGTTTTGACATGGAAATTTCCTTTGATAGATTGCTTAAGCAATCCCAGTTTGATGACAAACCCCACTTCGTGGGTTTTGCGCCGCTATTGTCAGCAAAG
>CAYJIU010000038.1:14821-17609 GCA_964370305.1 uncultured Desulfovibrionaceae bacterium | reverse complement strand
CACCGCCAGACATGGTGTATACTTCTATAATATCACGATCAGCAGTGCCATTGAGCACACCATTGGTGACAATTTTATTAAATGCAAAAGTATCTACATTGGTTGAGATAGACGTTATAGCGCCAAACTCTATAGTTTCATTAACTTCGCGGAATAAAACTGTATTATTGCCAGCACCGCCATCAATGCTGCCGCCGGTGGGAACGCTGCCAAGGATAATGACATCATCGCCATCATGCGTAAAAATACTACCGCCAGTTATGGCGTGCACTTCTATGGTGTCGTCATTTTCTGTGCCATTAATGACGCCATTGGTGACAAGGTTATTAAATGCAAAGAGTTCAATATTGTCGACCATGCTGTTTAGATCAGCTATTTCCAAGGTTGCATTAATGGTGTCAATGCGTAGGGTGTCTGTGCCTGCGCCGCCGTTAATAGTGCCGCCAATGGCCCCAATGGAAGTGAAAATAATACTATCATCGCCAGCACCGGCATTTAGGGTGCCGCCGCTCATGGTTTCAACTATAACTTTGTCATCCCCAGCACCACCGTTGATTGTGCCACCCTTCATCTCTGCCACTAGGAAGTTATCATCCCCCACTGAGCCGGTGATAGTGCCGGCGGCCATGGTAAAGCCACTGTCGCCATCTTTAGTGAGTTCAAAGCCAACATTGGAGGTAAGGATAACATTGCCGCCATTAATACCACCTTCAATGAATACAGCATCACTTTCAATACCTGTGTTATTGATGCGTATGGTTTTGCTTACGCTATTAGTGATGGTGGTGATATCAGCACCAGTGCCACCGTCAATGGTGCCGCCATTCATGGTGGTTATGTTAATGCTATCTGCGTCAGCTCCGCCATTGATAATGCCGCCACTCATGGTGGTTACGGTAAAGGTATCTGCGCCAGCGTCGCCATTTACCGTGCCGCCGCTTAGGGTAGCGATATTAAATTTATCCGCCCCGTCGCCACCGCTGAGGGTGCCGCTGGACATTTTATCGATATGGAAGGTATCTGCCCCGTCACTACCCGTGAGGGTGCCGCTGGCTAGGTTAAACTTAGCGTAGGCATTATTTGTTGTGTCATAACCCGCCGCCACCACAAAACCGCCAGCACCTTCAAGGCTTACCTTGCCGCCTGCACCAATACCAGCTTTAAAGTAAAGCTCATCTGCGCCGTCTTCATTGGTAATGGTTGCGGCCTTGGTTATGACTTTGTTAATGGTGGTGGTATCTGCACCAGCTCCAGTGTTAATAGTACTAGCATTTATGGTGCCCACGGTGATGCTGTCATCGCTAACTAGGGCATTAATGGTGCTATTGGTGGCAGTGCCGCTGATGGTGATGGTATCTTTACCACCCGTGCCATAAATGGTTTGATTGCTCAGGTTCTCAAATTGTAACTCACCAGAAGAAGGAACATACACAGTATTAAAATAAACGGTAACATCACCATTTTTAGCAAAAGATTCTCCTACTTCTACAGTGATTTCTTGACCATTAATTTTGAGGATATCTGTACCAATTTCAAAATCATCAATGGTAATGGAGCTTGCTTTAGTAGTGCTAGTACCAATATTAAATACATCCGCGCCCGCGCCGCCCACAAGCAGCCCCTTGGATACGCCGCTTAGCAACACATTAAAGCTATCTGCCCCAGCAGAACCCGTTAAAGTGCCGCCTGTCATGGCAATGCCGTCACCAGCGTCATTTTTTGCCACATTAAAGCCGCCGTCACCGCTAAGAGTAATATTGGCACCAGCCACAATGCCCTTGGTTAGATATAGATTGTCAGTATCAATGGTCGCACCGTCAGCATCAGCACCATTTTCAAAGCTTACAGTTTTGTTGATAGCATTGGCAACGCTGATATTATCTGCCCCAGTGCCAGTGTTAATGTGACCACCGCTAAAGGTGGTTAAATGGATATTGTCAACACCTGCGCTACCGTTAAGCGTACCACCGCTCATATTAAAGCCGGTGTATCCGTTTTTGGCATTGTAGGACTTGGCTATATTAAAATCGCCACTGCCAGACAGGGTCACCTCAGCACCTGCCCCAATGCCGCCAGTGAGGAATATTTCATCTGAACCGCCAGCATTATCAAAACCAACAGCAGTTTTTATTTGACTGGTTACATAGACGTCATCATTCCCAGCACCGCCGCTAATACTACTATCGGTAAGCGTGGTTACTTTAATATTATCATCGCCAGCCCCGCCATCAATAACACTACCAGCCGTGGCCGTGCCTACGGTTATGGCGTCATTACCATAGCCGCCAAAGATGTCTGTATTTTCTGCAAGGCCGGTGATTTTAATGATGTCATTGTAGGCAGTTGTATCACTACCACCATTTTCATCCCCATAAATACTGGATGCATAGGCATTTTTAACGGTAATAGTATCAACACCAATACCACCTTCAATGCTACCGCGGTTAAGCGTGGTCATGGCAATAGTGTCATTGCCAGCGCCTCCATCAAGGCTAAAGCCGCCGTTTACTTCATCACCCATGCCAGTGGTTACGGTAATTTTATCATTACCATCACCAGCACCGCCCAAGACGCTACCGCCTCTTGCCGTGGTTATGGTAATGGTGTCATCATTATTACCGCCATCAACGCTGCCGCCATTCATGGTAGTAACTTTTATGATGTCGTTATTATCTTGGCCATTTACTGTGCCGCCAGTCATGGTGGTAACAGTTATATTATCAATGCCATAACCGCCATAAATATCGGTATCCGTGCTTGTGCCTGTGATTTTGATAATGTCATTGTA
>CAYJIU010000038.1:0-14811 GCA_964370305.1 uncultured Desulfovibrionaceae bacterium | reverse complement strand
TAAGCATCATCAAATGCAGCGGTGTCATCCCCATAAATCTCTGCATTGCTTGCATTTTTAACCGTGATGGAATCAGTGCCCTTAAGATTTGCCGTACCACCTTCAATTGTACCGCCAGTCATGGTGGTTATGTTAAATTTGTCATTGCCATCATCGCCACTAAGAGTGCCGGATTCAAAGGATTTTACGATGAATATGTCATTGCCATCGCCAGCGTTTACTATACCACCACTCACTGTGCTTAAATTAAAGCTATCATTACCAGCACCGCCATTAGCCGTGCCGCCAGTCATGGTAGTTATGATGAAGGTATCATTACCAATATCACTGCCACCATTAAGAGTGCCGCCGGTAATGTCATCAATGGTCATATGGTCATTGCCGTCACCAGCGTTGATTACAACATCACCACTTATGCTGGTTATATTCAGAGTATCATTGCCAGCACCAGCGTTAATGAAGTGATCGACAGTATCGGTACCACTTAGATTTTCTATAGTAATTTTATCATTACCCGCAGCGGTATCAATGCTACTCTCTCCTACAAGATTTACCGTGATGACATCATTCCCGCCACCGCTTTTCAGGCTAGAACCATTTTCAAAAGTATCTAAATTAATTTTATCAACGCCAGTACCACTCTCGATGCTCGTGCTATTTAAGCTAGCATAGGCCGTTAGGATATTGCTACCATGGCCTAGGTCTATCAACGTATTGCTGAAGGTAGTTGGCCATCCTTGTGTATCAAGCCGTAAGGTTAGAGTATCATTGCCGCCATTGACAGTGGTAACATTGGATGGGTCAAAAACTGTATCGGTATAAATTTCAGCATATTCCACATTGCCATAAAATGTTATACTGTCATTACCAGCAGTGAAGGTTTTAGCATTGTCCACACGTTCCATATCACCAACGATGGTGACATAATTGACGGTATTTGCAACTGTATCTATACCATCACCTGCAACGTTACCTAATATGGTGATAGTATCATTACCGCCCTTGATGGTAAGTTTATTGGTAGCTGTTACACTTTGGGCATCGCCATAAATTTTTGCTGTGCCGCTTAGGCTATCAAGAAGAAAACGATCCGCACCGGCGGTAAAAGACGTATCTGTTGTGATTGTTGTAGCATCCCCCACAAGCGCGCCACCTGTAAATGTAGCCCCCTTATACCAATCACCAGATTGACTAATACCAAAAACACCATCATTACCAAGACCGGCATCAATAGTACCGGCAGCTATGTCACCTATGGCAATGGAATCATTTCCGGATTTGAGGCTAATGGTATCATCACCAATAGGCTGGCTTGCTGTATTAAGCCCATCAACATCAAGTACGGCTATTTCAAATCTATCTGCTTTATCACTAAATTCTAAGGTATTAACGCCATCCTCGTCATTAATTTCAGCAATTATAATGGTACCGCCGTCAGCACCGGTGCTTATGCCTTCAACGAGAGTGTCATCGCCGTTAGCATCTTCGCCATAATATTTAATACCAGTGCCCGCATATACGCCCTTAATGACAATATTATCCAGGCCATCCGTATCATATATAATACTACCGCCAGCCAGTTGGTTTACAGTTATGGCATCTAAACCAGTTCCGACATCAATGCTACCATTAGTTAAAATACCAACCTGTAAGATATCATTGCCAGCCAAAAGCTCAATAGTAGGAGCATCGGCCACGGGCTTTCCTTCGTCATCAACAATATTTAATACACCAATATTAAAATAATCAACGGAGTTACTAAATTCCAAAGCATTGGCACCAGCTTCTGTTTTAATACTGGCTACAGACACATAACCACCGCCAGCACCAGTGCTGATGCCATTAATGGTATCTGTGCCATTGATGGTTTGAATACCCGTGCCTGTGTACTCACTTTCAATAATAATGGTGTCAAATTTATCATTATTATAGGTTATGGTGGAGTTTAGGCTAGCAACATCTATAGTGTCTTGCCCTTTGAAAAAATCAAGGGCCCTTACGGTAGCACCAGTATGTAAGATAAAGTGATCATTACCATTGCCAAAAGTGATTTCGCCATAAATAGGATTTTCATCCGTGCCAGAATTTACCCATGCATATAGTTCAATTTTACCGCCGTCAGTGCCAGTGGAAAGGGCGTAGGCTTTACCTTCATCGTCCGTAGTATTACCTGCTACGTCAGCCACCATGCCTTCTATGTAGCTATTTAGCCTAATATAATCTTGACCTTGATTGTCATAGCTAATGGCATGTCCATCAAAATCACCATTTATATCAATGGTGTCCGTACCGGAACCAAAAAACAGCGAACCATGCAAGGTGTTTGTGCCATCACCATAAAAATCAAAGACAAATTTATCATTGCCATTACCAAAGGTGATGGCACCACTTGCCCAGGCATCAATCTGAATACTACCACCGTCAGTGCCGGTGGAAAGAGCGTGGTATACGGTTTCATCTACGCTAGTTGTATCAGGGTCATCGTCAATAGCAGTAACATCACCTTTTACGTCAGCCACCATGCCCTCGGCATAGGTCTTAAGGATGATGCTATCTTGCCCCTTATTGTCATAATGTATTTTACCGCTAACGGCAGAATTAACATCATCCCAAAGGTCTGCATTAATGCTATCATTACCAGTACTTGCAGAAATAAAACTATCATTAATAAGCTTGCCATGCACAAGAATATTATCATGCCCAGTATTACCTGTGATAACACTAGCATCTACATTGTTCGCTATGCTACCACCGCCAATGGTAATACTGTTATTACCGGTGCCAGCATCAATGACGGCA
Organism: uncultured Desulfovibrionaceae bacterium; assembly: GCA_964370305.1. GTDB lineage: Bacteria > Desulfobacterota > Desulfovibrionia > Desulfovibrionales > Desulfovibrionaceae > CAYJAD01. The sequence goes on along the minus strand of CAYJIU010000038.1, from coordinate 12,012 downwards.
TTATTTACGGCCACAGCTTCAATGATATCATTACCTGCACCGCCGTAGATGAAGCTTCCATCATTAAGGACATTAAAACTCATGAAGTCATTGCCAGTACTCGCATCAATGACAACATCGGTAGTGCTAGTATCATTAATATAGCCGTTAATAGTATCATTGCCGGTGCCAAGGTTGATTTTTGCAAGGCTTACGTCTTTTTGTAAAACAACATTATCATGTGTTGCACCAAGGGTGAGAGCTTGACCGCTTAGGTCTGATTGTACTTGGATTTCATTGTCACCAGCCCCAAGATTAATGCTGTATTTGCCGCTAAGCGTAACACCATCAGAAAGAATAAGCGTGTCATTGCCCTTGCCAGCAAGAATGTTGCCACCGTTTAGAGCCGTATAAATACTAATAAAATTATCACCTTCGCCAGCGTTGACCGTACCACCATTTAAGTGGCCTAGAACAAGGTAATCATCTCCATCTTGACCATTAACTATGCCGCCATTCATGGTAGATACACCTATAGTGTCATCACCGTCATTGCCGTTAATGGTGCCCTTGGTCATGGTTTCTTCGACTACAATGTTGCCGCTATCATCCGCACTATCATTAATTACACCGCCGTTCATGTTTTGTATATCAATTACATCACCAGCACCGGAATTTATGGTGCCGCCAGTCATGGTTTCTATTTCGAAAGTATCAACCTCGGTATCGTCATTGGTGTTAATGACGCCGCCTTTGAAGCTGGTTACATTAATTTTATCTTGCCCAGCTCCACCATTAATGGTGCCACCAGTCATGGTTGATGTGGTAAAACTATTGATATTTATGGTATCATTGCCATCACCAGCATTAATAGTACCGCGGCTGAAAGTGCCAGCAATATTTACTGTGTCATTGCCAAGTCCGCCCTCAATGGTGCCGCCGCTTATATTGGTGATAGTAAATGTGTCGTTATCAGCACCACCATCCATAAGAGCAGAGCCGCTAAGGGTGGTTGTGGTAATAGTATCATTGCCAAGCCCACCATAGACTTTGCCGCCGCTAAGAGTGCCTTTTATAGCTTCAATTATTCCATCAGCATCTGTATCTAAGGTGTTGCCAATGTATATGGTATCATTATCATCACCACCATCAATAATACCACTCTTCATGGTGGCTGTAGCTTTGAAGCTATCGGCATCGGTAAATTCGCGACCAATTTGTATGGTGTCTTCTCCGCCATCACCATTTAAGACGCCCGTAGCCCCAAGTCCAGTGGCTGAAATATCATCATTATCATCACCACCGCTAATGACGGCGCCATTAACTGTATTTAAGATAACACTATCATCACCAGATTGCATGAAAATATCTTTTAGGCCAAGACTGCCCGAAAGAGCTTTATTAATGGTTAGTGTGTCTGCACCATCATCAAATTGCAGCTTGCCAGTGCCCAAGGTATCAAGGGTAATGCTACCGCCATCATCACCGGTTGCAAGGCCGTAGAAGGTATTTGCACCCACTGTGGTCTGCGCAAATCCGGCATTATAAGTGCCTTTAATGGTAATGCTATCAGCACCGTCAGCATTATATTTAAGTGTAGAACCAGTGCTAAGCGCACCAATGCTTACAATATCTACACCGTCACCAGCATCAACAATGGTATTGGTCACAGTACCCTTAAGATCAATGCTATCATTGCCTGCAAGGGTAGAAATTTCTTTTTTTACTGTAGCTGTTCCAGCAATATTTTTATTGATGGTTAAATTATCGGCACCATCACCAAATTGTAATTTGCCAGAGCCAAGGGTATCAAGGGTGATAGAGCCGCCATCGTCGCCAGTGGCAAGGCCGTCAAAGGTAATAGTAGTGTCTTCTCCACCTTCACCATCAATAATCGTGGTTGATGTAACAAATCCAGCATTATAAGCACCCTTAATGGTTATGTTATCCGCACCGTCAGTGTCATAGGTTAGGGTTGAGCCCTTGCCCATGCTACCAACGCTAAAGGCATCGGAACCGGCACCTAAATCCACCTGCACATTGGTGGCGGTGGAAGAAACACTTACGGTATCAGCACCGCCAAGGGTGTTAATTTGTCTATTGGCAAGTGCGCCAATAACTTGCAAACCGTCATTGCCAGCACCAAATTGTAGCGTGGAACTAGCGTTAAGACCCTTGGTTATAAGGGTTTTGCCGTCACCATCGGAAGTATTAAAAGCCCCGTTAAAAGCCCAGCCTACGTTTAAGGTATCCTGCCCTGCGCCAAGGCTTTCGACAAGTTTTGTGTCTGTATCCGTTAAAACGCTTTTATTGCCAGAAGCTGCACCGGTAATGGTAAGATTATCATCACCAGCCCCAAAATTAAGCACAGCATCAGCCCCAAGCCCCTTGGTTATGAGGGTGTCACCGTCAGCATCAGGAGAATTAAACTCACCATTAAATGCCCAGTTGACATTAAGGGTGTCATTACCTGTGCCAAGGGCGTCGGCAAAGTCCGTATCAGTATAATTGGTCTTTTTAGCAAGTATGTTTAGGCTGTCATCACCAGCGCCCATGTTGAGGGCATTTTCTGAGGCAACATTGGCCTTATTGGCCGTAAAATTATTGATGGTTAGGGTGTCGGCACCGTCACCAAGGTTAATACTATTATGTTCACCCTTTAAGGTTACTATTTTAACGCTATCGTTACCACCGGCGTCAGTAATTTTAGCATCGGTCATGGTGGTGATGGTAATGCTGTCATCATCTGTACCGCCATCCACTTGACCATTAAGACCATCGCCTGACAAGTTGGTTATGGCAATACTGTCAGTGCCAGTACCGCCGTCAACGCTGCTGCCCGTGGCCGTGGTTATTTTAATGCTATCATCACCATCATTGCCATAAACTGTTGAATTGGTGGCCTTTTTACTAATATTAATATTATCAGCATCCTCATTACCAGATACTGTACTGTCAATAAGATTAGTCACGGTTATAATATCAATACCGGTACCACCTTCAATACTGGCATTATTGCTAGTATTAGTGACCTTAATACTGTCGTTGTCACCGCGCCCCCAAATAAAACCGCCCTTAAGATGCGTCACAGTAATGGTGTCATTACCAATATCACCGCTAATATTAGCATTTGTAGCTGTAGTTACGTTGATGCTATCATTGTCACCAAGGCCCTCAATGGATCCACCATTGAGATTGGCCACAGTAATGGTGTCATTACCAGTATCGCCACCAATATTAGCATTGGTAGCTGTGTCTACGTTTATTTTATCATTACCATCGTCGCCATATAAGTTATTATTGCCTAGGCTTCCGGTAAAAGCTTTTACGGTAATACTGTCATTACCACTACCGCCATTAATATTGCTATTTGTACTGCTGATGGCAATGAAAATAGTATCATTACCATCGTTACCATTAATATCAACATTTGTAGCTTCGGTTATAGTTATTTTATCATTGCCACTACCGCCCCATAAGCTCTCACTGCCTAGACTTCCGGTAAAATATGTTACAGTAAAGATGTCATTACCAGCACCGCCATCAATATTTCCGGTCATGGTGGTAGCGGAAATTGTGTCATTACCGTCACCGCCGTCAATGTTACCTGCGGTCATATTGGCTATGGTAAAGCGGTCATTACCGTCCATACCTTCGATTCGCGTACCCTCCCCAAGGGTAGAGTGGGCCGTAAAATTGTCATTACCATGACCAAGATTGATGGTGGAATTTGTTACAAGGATTGTGTCCTTTCCCTTTAGCCCAAGGGTTACAATATCATTACCGCCCAAGAGCGTGTTTGCGCCATTATAATTCTTGGCATCGGTATAAATTTCAGCATTAGTCACCTTGCCCTTAAGCTGAATATTATCATTGCCGGCGGTAAAGGTGGTATTGGTAACTTCTTCCACATCACCAATAATGGTGCCAGTAACAGCACCTTCAACTATAATGGTGTCATTTCCACCACGAGTACTGCCGCCATTGGCAGATATGGCATCACCAATAACTGTGGCAGAAATATTATCAGGATCAGCAACGTCACCCATGCTCGCAAGGGTAATTTTATCGGCTCCGCCGGTGAAGATGCTAGCATTAAGATTTACGGCATCACCCACAATGGTGTCATTTTCTAGAAGGTAATAATCCCCATTGTCGTCTTTTACGCCAATGGTATCCTTACCCCCCACAATGGTTGACTTTATGGCATCATTGATATCACCGGAAAGAATATCCCCCGCACCGGAAAGCTTGTCCCCAGGGTCAAGGCTCTTGTTCCCATTGCCAGTAAAGGATGAATTGATGATGAGTTCACTTTTGTCGTCGCCATAATAATTATTAGCCATAAATGCCCCCAGAATATAGTACAAATTAAAATAATTTTAATTATATAACACATTAAAAATTTAAAACATATTTTTAACATGTAAATTATATATTATTACTTTGTTTAAGTAAATGTTTATTGATGGCTATAACTTTTTAAATGAAATGATACTTGAGGATGATGAATATATTTAAAATGAACACTATTAGCGTGAGCAAATACATACAGCCGCATAATTTGATTGCTTTGGATAAAATTTTAGTCTGTTTTTTTAATCAATGGCTTTGCGAACAAATTCAGACTTTAGTCCCATTTTGCCAATACCTGGAATTTTGCAATCAATGTCATGGTCTGCGTCAACCAAGCGAATGTTTTTCACCTTGGTACCTACTTTTACCACAGAAGACGCTCCTTTTACTTTTAAATCTTTGATAACGGTAACAGTATCACCATCTTGCAATATCGTACCATTGGCATCACGTACAAGCGAGCTTTCGTCATTTTCTACATCTTGTTGATTCCATTCATGGGCGCACTCAGGGCAAATAAAAAAGTTACTATCTTCATATACGTATGGAGATTGACACTTAGGGCAAGGTGGTATTGTACTCATATTTTTCTCGCTAGTTGTGGGTTAGGTGTTGTTTTATTTTGTAGTTTTGTTTACGTAGGTTTTATCACCACTTGAATGTAGGTGCAAACTGCGCTAAAAGTCAAATGTAATACCTTTAAAATCAGCTATTTTATCACAGTTTGTTCAAATACATTTTTAGGGAAGCTTACTTTTATTTTAGCGGGCTTTGCTTTTTTGGGCGGGATTTCAAGCACCAAGGGTGATGTCTGTGACATAAAATAACAATAGTTCCTTAAAGGCAAGTGCAGCAAATGATTGTATTGTTTTAAGTGGCAGCTATTTTATGCCTTGACTTATCAGCAATCAATACTATTTTACTATGTATTAACGCTAACCCAAAGGAGTATTATGAAGAAGATACATATATTTTCGATATTTGTTGTATGTTTTGGTCTAGTAATTTTAACTACATCCGCGCTAGCAGCAGGAGCTCGAACCATGAAATTAAATGAACTAAGCCCCGAAGAAGAGCGAGTTATTATTCACAAGGGCACAGAAGCACCATTTACCGGCGAATATAATGACAATAAAGATAAGGGTTTATATGTGTGCCGCCGATGTGATGCGCCACTTTATCATTCACAAGATAAGTTTAACTCCAATTGCGGTTGGCCAAGCTTTGATGATGCCGTAGCAGGAGCTATCTTACGCTTGCCCGATGCCGATGGCAGGCGGGTTGAAATTGTTTGTGCCAATTGCAATGCACACCTAGGACATGTGTTTGAAGGTGAAGGATTTACAGAAAAAAACATTCGTCATTGCGTAAATTCCATTTCCATGAAATTTATTGCCGATGCTGCCCCTCCAGCTGTCGCCTTTTTTGGCGGCGGATGCTTTTGGGGGGTGGAAGATGGATTTGCAAAGTTACCTGGTGTACTTAACGTAGTATCCGGATATATGGGTGGTAAAACGCCCTTCCCCACCTATGAAGCCGTATGTACTGGCATCACGGGGCATGCTGAAGTTGTGAAAGTAGAGTATGATCCAAGCAAGACAAATTTTGAATACTTGGCAAAATTTTTCTTTGAAATACATGACCCTACACAATTAAACCGTCAAGGGCCAGATGTGGGTTCACAATATCGCAGTGTAATTTTTTACACCGATGAAAATCAACGCAAAACAGCAGAGAAGCTTATGGATATCCTTACAAACAAAGGGCTTGAAGTAGTTACAGAACTTTCCCCAGCTGTGCCGTTTTTCGCGGCTGAGGATTATCATCAAGACTTCACCGCACGCACTGGTCGTGGTGGTTGTCACCTAAGGATAAAGCGTTTTGATGATGAGGTATAAAATCAAAAAACCGTGCTAAACTTGAGTTTGTGGTAAATAGTAATGCCCCCATTGGGGGCATTATACAAACTAGAATATCTTCATCTACTGCAATGATTTATCCTCATTGCGGCGGCATAACGTAAACTAACTTGCTTCCGTTACACAACTATCAACTAAGGGCACAAATTCGTCAGTATCATCATCGTGGCGAAGTAGTTGACCATTATCCAAATCGAAGTACCAACCATGCAGATGCAATTCACCGGCATATACGGCATCACGAATCCAAGGAAAAGTCATTAAATTCTCAAGTGATACACGTATCCCCCATTGCTCATAAGCATGGGCTAGCTCTTCCTCAGTGGCGTTGGGATATAATGCCTCCACCACTTCCTTAGCTCTTTTAATAATTTTCATCCAAATGCTAATAAATTCATCACCCTCATCTGGTTTTTCCATAAAGGCGTGTATGCCACCACAATTGGAGTGACCCATGACAATAATTTCCTTAATTTTTAAGTGGCGCACAGCATATTCAAGAGCCGCACTAACACCGTGAAAATAACGGTCAGGTGAGTATGGGGGTACTAAGTTTGCAACATTACGAATAACAAACATTTCGCCAGGGTGGCTGTCGGTTAGCATTACTGGATCAACACGAGAATCAGAACAAGCAATGACAAGAGCAAGCGGGCGTTGTCCTTGCTTTAAGTCTGCGTAAATATTATGTTCTGCGCAAAACCAATGTTTTTGAAAGCGTTGAAATCCAGCAGCAAAACGTTTTGTAACATCGCTAAAATGAGGCTCTGTATGACATGATTTAGAATTCTGCATAAATGAAATATCCTTAAAATCTCAGTAGGGTAAATTTTTTATTTCTACAAGGTGCATGCACAAATAACCCCTTTTTGGCAGCTTGACAAGCAGACTTTGATTGCAAAAAATTGCAAGTTATAATAGCATAAGGAGCAAGTAAAAATACTAAAATATTAGAGCAAGATATGCATATTCCACCATTGTTAACTGAACTTATAATCATATTTATTATATCCATTTTCGTAAACTTGGTCTGTACACGTATACGTATTCCGGCAACAGTTGGCTTTTTAATTACTGGTGTACTTTGCGGGCCTTCTCTATTGGGCGTTGTAAATAACATGGACGCCATTGATGTTTTGTCAGAAATTGGCGTGTCTTTATTGCTTTTTACCATTGGTATGGAGCTTTCAGGCGACGCCCTATCCCGTCTAAAAAAACCTGTATTTTTAGGTGGAAGCTTACAAATTGGCTTAACCATTGCTATTATCACTTTACTCTATACCTTTGTTCGCAATGAGGAACTAGCCTTTGCCATTTTTGTGGGCTGTCTTATTTCTCTTTCATCGTCTGCCATTGTGCTTCGTTTTTTGCAACAAAAAGGCACTACCAACACTCCTTCGGGTCGTTTAACTTTAGCAATCCTTGTATTTCAAGATATTATGGTTGCCCCCATGCTACTACTTGTGCCCTTGTTAAGCGGAAAAGTAGACCCAACTTTTACTGATGCCATGTGGGCCATTGGCAAGGTGGTATTAGTGCTTGGTGGCGTGTTGCTCTTTGTACACTTTGGTTTAAATCGCCTTATGGTTGCCATTGTCCGCACTAGAGTTAGTGAGTTATTACTTTTGACCACGCTAGTTTTATGTATGGGTCTTGCTTTGCTCACATCTTGGCTTGGGCTATCGCTATCCCTTGGGGCATTTTTAGCTGGACTATTCTTAGCACGCTCAGAATACAGCATGAGCGTTGTATCAGGTATTATGCCGTATCGTGATGTGTTTATGAGCATTTTCTTTATATCCGTGGGTATGCTCTTGGATGTAAATTTTTTAGCAAACAATATTGGCACTGTGCTCATACTTACGGTTATTTTTATTATTATCAAGGCATTACTTATATTACCTGCCGTGCTTATCCAAAAATATCCCCTGCATACTGCCATTATTGTAGCCCTAACCTTAGCTCAAGTTGGTGAATTTTCATTTGTTTTAGCCCTTGAAGGCTTTGATGCAGGCTTATTGGATAATGAAAGATACCAAAATTTCTTAGCCTTAAGCATTATCACCATGCTATTAACCCCCGTAATGATGCACTTTGCACCACATCTGGCTAAAAAAGTTAACCAATATATGGGCAGAAAAAATGAACATATTTTAGACGATACCGCCGAAGCTAATAAAAGCCATTTGGAAAATCATCTTATAATTGTGGGTTTTGGTATTAGTGGGCAACATTTAGCCCGCGCAGCTAAAAATTGCTCTATACCTTATGAAATATTAGAGATGAACCCAGACACTGTTCATCGTTATCACGATAAAGAGCCCATACAACATGGTGACTCCTCACGTCCTGCCGTATTAGAGCATATGGGCATAACCAAGGCCAAAGTGCTAGCCATTGTTATTTCAGATCCTGCAGCAGTGCAAGCCACCATTGCCGAGGCCATAAAGCTAAACCCCAATATACGCATCATTGCTCGCTCTCGCTTTTTGGCCGAGGTTGGCATTTTGCATAAACTTGGAGCTTCCAACGTAGTGGCCGAAGAGTTTGAATCATCCATTGAGGTATTTTCAAGGGTTCTGCACCAATATATGATCCCGCAACAAGATATCGACCAGTTGGTAAGCACCATTCGCCAAGAAAACTATTCTATTATGCGCAGAACTTCGCAGGAAGTAAGCGGAATGGATGACTTTTTAGAGCAATTTACACAAGTTAGCATGCGCGTAATTAGACTTGAAGAAAACTCTCCACTTTATGGTAAGAGCCTTATTGAACTGGAATTACCTAAGAAATACAGCGTAACAATAGTTGCCATTAAACGCGCAGATCAAATGATACCCTCACCGCAAGCAGGTATGATCTTGCAACGCGACGATATCTTATATCTTTTTGGTGAGGAAGATAACTTACTAGAAGTAACAAACCTTATTTGCCAAAAAGGTAATTGCGAAAAACTAGCTTAATACGCGGCTAAAATAAGCCAGAATTCATTTCTGGCAACTCTGAAAGAGTATTTGAAGCCTGTGTGCCTTTCTGAAAAGTGCGTAGAAATGTTTTTCGGCATCAACTATTGGTCAATACAAACAATATCTTGCTTTTGCTCAAGCTTAGCAAAAGCCACAACTTTACCTTGCTCGTTTAACACAAAAGTATGCCTAATGCCCACCATGCCAAATTCAGGCAAGGCAATAATGGGGCATGCATTAAACACCAAGCCCGAGCTAGCAGCAGTATTGTGCAATAATTCCGAGCCTATAACTTGTCCTTCATCCATAGCAAGGCCCATGCTTTGAGCCAAACTAGCCTTGGGTAGTCCCAAACCCATAAAGCCCGCCTCAAATCCATATTTTTTAGCGATACTTAAAGCATTAGTCCAAGTGTGCTGAAATTCTTGGGGGTTGAGTGAATTTTCCTTAATATTTACCAGCACTTCAAAACAACAATCATGAGCTTTACGCACCGTACTAGGTATATTTTGCTCTTTACCGGCAAAGGCAGTCATAATCAGGGAACTATGGTACCCTTCATGGATAAATCCAGTATCCATAAGCAAAATCTGCCCTTTTTTCCACACATTACCGGCATTACCCATGAAGGGTATACTTGGATGCTCACCCACAAGCCCCATGGGCCCATTCATGGGGGATGGATAAAGAGCATTTTTACCCACGGCAATCTTGCCCAAAAACACCTCTTGAGCATGCTCATGCATGCGCAACATCCCCCCATGTCCATAGGCAAAAAAGTTGGCCCAAAGCGCGTGTGCAATTTCACGCTCAGTTGAACCCACACAAAGTTTTTTTAGCGACTGTTCATGTAATACTTTATGTTTTTGAGTGTCAGATTTCCCTAAAAAATCCTTATAAAATGCTGTAAAATGTAGCTCGTTTGCTCTATGCAATAAGTCGATTTCATAAGCTGTTTTTGTGATGCGAGCTTGATTAAGAATGTGCGTACCATCCATAAAATTAATGGAACTTAAACGCTCCTTAAGCATGTACGCTAAAGACCAAGGTAACGCGCGCATTTCTGCGGCAATGTTAGTACTTAAAGGTGAACCAAAGCCAGCACATATATCAGGTATATTTGAATAAGATTTAAAAGTTGCCATATGTTTTAACGAGCTTTCCAAGCGGCATCTTTCTTCACCCTTACGCACAAGTAAGACTGGATCGCCAGACAAAGGTAGCCAAAGCATACCATTGGCCCTACTTCCACTTAAATAATATACATTAGTACGTGAAAATATTAAGATACCTTGAGCTGTTGGCATTAATTCACGTAATAGCGTGCGACACTTTTCATGGCGTAAATTTAATTCTTGAAGTGGTATTTGCTGAGCTGTAAACGACATAATTACTCCACACATACAATGGAAAAATTGTGACCAGTGATAGATTTTCCACCTTGAGGGGTTACCTCAAAGGTATTTTCAACCCCCACCATACCAATACCGGCAATGCCCACCTTGGGTTCAATGGCCATGGTCATATTTTCCTGCAAAGGTTCATCAAAACGGCTAGCAAGCACAGGATATTCATCCACCACAAGGCCTATACCATGTCCCAAAAAAGGCACTTTATTTTTACCAAGACCCATAAAACCTTCACTTATTCCAAGCCTTTCAGCCCGTGCTTTCGCATCCGTCCAGATTTGCGAAGGTATGGCCCCAACCTTAAGGGCTTCACTGGCGCGCTCTTGAATTTCAATACAAGCATCATGAGCTTTGTGCACATAGTCTGGCATATCTTTAGCCTTACCTGCAAAGTAAACTTGTGTTTTATCAGTATGATACCCTTCAAGCATAAAACCAATATCAAGGGCTAACAATCCACCCTTGTGCCAAAAGCTCTTAGAATTCCCCATATATGGTGTGGATGGATGCTCCCCCATAAGTCCTAGGGGGCCATTAAAATGGCTTGGATAGTTACCATTATCCCCCGCGGCAATATGCCCCAAAAAGCACTCTTCGCCAAAATTACCCATGCGGTTAATACCTCCATGGCCAAGGCCAAAAAATACTTCCCATGAAATATGCGCTACATCTTGCTCACTCATCCCAGCCTTCAAACGCTGCGGTAATATTTCATAAAGCGCAGTGTGATGCCTCTCTCCAGCAAGGCGCATTTTATTTAATTCCCACACACTCTTACGCGATCGAGCTTTAGCTAAAATCATATCGCCATTGATGAAACTATGCCCCACAAAGCTTGCTTGTAAATTGTTGGCCATATCCCACGGCACTGCCCCCATCTCTACAGCAATTTTTGGGCTTATTTGTATATTATGTTCAGAACAAATAGCTAAAATATCACTAAAATCATTAAATAAATACATACGACATATGGGGCTTTCTACCTGCGCACGGCTAAGGGCTGAGCGTAAAAATAAAACTGGCTCACCCTCCAAAGGCAACCATAAAATACCGTTACCTAAAGTTCCTGTTAAATAATAAATATTTAAGCGTGAAAACACCAATAATCCACCAGCATCAGGGCTAAGCTCTTGGCAAAGAGTGCGACACATATTATGCCTGCGCTCCATTTCATCCTTGGGCAGTACTTCTATATATTGCAAAGCTTTATCCATACATTTTCCTTTTGATGCATATACTTTTTCATCGCTTGAGTACTCGATAAATTAGGCGCAATTTACTTGCGCCGTTAAGCAATTGATTTTCGTGCCTTTCCGCTTGGCAGTTTTGCTGACAATAGCGGCGCAAAACCCACGAAGTGGGGTTTGTCATCAAACTAAA
>CAYJIU010000037.1:0-17699 GCA_964370305.1 uncultured Desulfovibrionaceae bacterium | reverse complement strand
TAAAAGCATATATACTTAAATTTATTATGAATAACTGGCGCATGGTCAAAATTGGCACCACGCAAGTGCAGCGCAAGCTTTTTTACAATTTAAATAAGGAACGCCAAAAACTTATTGCTCAAGGCTTTGACCCTGACGCCAACATGCTCTCAGAGCGTCTTGGAGTCAGTGTTGAGCAAATAAATGAAATGGATCAACGGCTTGCGTCATCAGATATGTCATTGGATATGCAAATAAATGATGACTCAGGCGGTGCCACGCGTATGGATTTTTTACCAGCTCTTGGCCCGGGCATTGAAGACAGCATTGCCAGTGAAGAAATCGCAAGCTTAATCCAAGACCACTTAAAAACAATTTTACCAAAATTGAATGAAAAAGAAACATATATCTTACAAAATAGATTACTCACCGACGAGCCAGCTACCTTGCGTGAAATTGGCGAAAGGTATAATGTAACAAGGGAGCGCGTAAGACAACTTGAAGCACGCTTGCTTGAAAAATTACGTAAGCATTTAAGCAATGATATTAAAGATTTTTCAGAGGAATGGATTAATAAATAATATGAAACATCTACACATAATACGCCATATTTTTATTTTGCTCTTGGCGTTTACTTCTTGCCTACTCCTAGGTTGTGGGGGCTGTGCCTCACATGAAAAAGCTAGCCCTAAAGAAGACACAAGCACACAGGAAAGCAAAAAAGAAACGCCCCAAGAGGAAGTTCAGTGGAATTTAAGCGCAGAGGCCACTGCGACTTATGTGTATTTACTCTATGACCAAGCCTTGCGCCAAAATGATAAAGAAACTTTAATTTATGCATTAAAAGAACTTGCCAGCTTCAAGCCGCCGGTAACGGCGTATATTGATGCGGGCATCCAGTTTATGAATGAAGATCCAAACCCTATCTTGCCACTCTTGCAATTGGGGTTACAAACTTATCCAGACAATGTGTCCTTAAATTTGCTCAATGCCGAACTACTTCAAAAAGCAGGTAAAAGTGCTGAAGCCATCGCGCGTATTCGGGAGTTCATTGCCCGCCATCCGCAAAATATTGATGCAAAGCTTGAGCTTGCTTTGCTCCTTGTTAATACCAATATGCACCAAGAAGCTGAAAATATTCTAAATAGCATAACCGGAGCTGAGCGCACAGCCTTGGTGGAATATTATCACGCCAAAGCCCTTATTGGCATGCGCAGAGCAAAAGAAGCCGTACCATACTTAGAAAAAGCACTTATTGAAATGCCACACTTTACCGAGGCTCTTGTGGATATTGCCAGCATTTATGAACAGGAAAATAATTTTGCAAAAGCGCGTGATATTTATGAAAACATACTAGACCAGCAGGGCTTTAATCCAGAAATTATTTTGCGCCTAGTCTATAGCTCTTTACGCCTCAAAGAGCCCGAAAGAGCTTTGGAATACTATGAAGAAGGCCCCGTTACTCCAGCACTTACCGCCACCATTGGCTCCATGTTGGTGGAAGAAAAATACTATGACCTTGCTGAGCCACTTTTACAAAAATTAACCACTCTGCCCGATGCCCCGCAAGAGCTTTATTTTTATCTTGCAGCCATAGCTTATGAGCGTGACCATGACACGCAAAAAACATATGATTTACTTAGCAATATTAAAGAAGACCACGCTGATTATGCACGTGCCATGCTTTTGCGTTTACAATTGCTCATAGATATGGAAAAATTTGAAGAAGCTTTAGATCTTGTAGTAATTGTTCAGGGCACACACCCCGACCGCAAAGAGTTTCACATTGCACAAGTGCGTATTCTTGCAACACTTGATCGCATGGATGAATCCATAAAGCTTTGCAAAGAGCTTATGAACAAGTGGCCGGATGATTCCGAAATTAGTTTTTTATATGCTTCCTTGCTTGATGAATCAGGTGACAAAAAGGGTGCTTTGGCAACCATGGAGGCTATTGTCCTCAAAAATCCCAATCATCATCAAGCCTTAAACTATATTGGCTACACCTTGGCCGAGGAAAATAGAGATCTCAAGCGGGCCTTAGTGCTTTTGCGCAAAGCCGTTGCCCTCTCCCCTAGCAGCGATTATATTTTGGATTCTCTAGCATGGGCACTCTATAAATCTAAGCAACTACAAGAAGCTTGGAGAATAATTAGCACTGTGATTACGATGCATAAAACTGAAGACCCCATTGTTTGGGAGCATTATGGCGACATAGCAAGCGCACTTGGCAAAAAGCAAGAAGCACGAAAGGGCTATGAAAAAGCCCTTGAATATAAGCCAAGCAACGCTGAAAGCATAAAAAAACGCCTCGCTGATTTATAATATTATCAGCCTGCAAACTACTTAAATATATGACTAATAAATTTATAAAGTTCACATTATTCATCATTTTGATGACACTTTGCGCCTGCGCTAAGTCCATACCCACGTCTGACCCTGTACAAAATCCTGCTGAGGTTCAAGACGTTTGGGGTAAATACCTTAACACATCCCAGCAAAATATTAGTCCTTTTCGCGCGCAAATGAGTTTGCGTTACGGCACACAAAACGATACCAGGCGCGTCACCGCCCTATTGTGGAGTAATGATGCGCAAGAATTACGCCTTGATGTTAATGCCGGCATTGGGGTAAATATTGCAAAAATATTTGAAAATAAACAACTATTTCTTGTCTACATTCCACGCGAAGAAGTGGCCTACTATCATCAAGGCGCGCAAAAGCCTCTCTTCAATGCTGGTGTGCCGGTGCCCTTTAATTTACAGCAGTTAGCGCAAATAATTGTAGGGCAATATGCCAGCGTTTTTGGCGTGGAGCATGGCGAAAATGTAACATTTGCCCGCGATGATAACTCTGATTTACCAGCTTACACCTTCCCCCTTAATCACGGTATGTTTAATGGATTCATTACCTTAAATGCGCAAGGTTTACCCATACACTGGCAGGAAGAAGATAATCAAGGCTGGAGTTTAAGTTTAAGTTATAGAGATAATAGCACTACCCCCTATAAACTAAGTATGATTCATGTTCACGAAGGCAAACGCGCAATCTTGCTTATTAAGGAACAAGAATCGCCCCTACCCCCCTTTACCGATGAACAAATGAGACTTACATTACCTGATAATATAGAAGTTTTACCGCTAAAAGAAGCTCAGGCACTATAAGCAGCAGGGAGTTATTATGTCGCAACTTGTACACATTGCTTGTGATCATGCAGGCTTAAATTTGAAAAATGTCATCATTGAGCACCTTGAAGCTCAAGGGCATAACGTTAAAAATCATGGCACCAACGAGCATGCCAGCTGTGATTACCCCATCTTTGCCAAAGCCCTATGTGCCGGCATCAAAAAACAAGGTGGAGTGGGTATACTTATTTGTGGCACTGGCATTGGCATGTCCATTATGGCTAATCGTATCAAGGGCATTAGGGCAGCCCTTTGCAATAATGAGTTTCAAGCAAGGGCCACCAGAGCACATAACGATGCCAACGTGCTTTGCCTTGGTGAACGTACTATCGGTCAAGGCGTAGCACTGGATATAGTTGATATTTTCATGAACACACCCTTTGAGGGGGGCAGGCATGAAAAACGCATTGCCCTTTTTGAGCAAACAGACTAAATTTAAGTAACTATCGAGAATACCATGCAATTATACAATACTCTTACTAGAAAAAAAGAAGATTTTATCCCCGTACATGAAGGCAAAGTTTCTATGTATGTTTGTGGCATAACAGCCTATGATTATTGCCATATCGGTCACGCGCGCTCAGCCTTGGTTTTTGATGTTTTGGTGCGCTATTTTAAACATAAAGATTTTGAAGTGCGCTTTGTGCGTAATTTCACAGATATTGATGACAAAATCATCAATCGGGCCAATGCCGAAGGCCGTGACTGGCGTGAAGTTGCAACAACATATATGAAGGCATTTCATGAAGATATGGACGCACTAAATATTTTGCGTGCCGATGAAGAACCTTGCGCAACAGACTATATCCCAGAGATGCAAGAGATTTGCAAAAAACTTATTGATGACGGCAAGGCCTATGCCACTCCATCTGGCGATGTTTACTTTAAAGTACGTGCCTATGCTCCATATGGCAAGCTTTCAGGGCGCAGCCTTGATGATTTACAAGCCGGAGCGCGTGTTGCACCGGGGGAAGAAAAGCTAGACCCACTGGATTTTGCCCTCTGGAAAGCCGCAAAACCAGGTGAGCCTTATTGGGATAGCCCTTGGGGTAATGGACGTCCGGGCTGGCATATTGAGTGTTCAGCCATGAGTGAAGGATATTTACCCCTTGATATACATGGCGGAGGGCAAGACCTTATCTTCCCTCATCATGAAAATGAAATTGCTCAGACCGAGGCTTGCACCCACAAAGAGCTTGCTCGCTACTGGGTTCATAATGGTTTTGTACAGATAAATGCAGAAAAAATGTCAAAATCATTGAATAACTTCAAAACTATTCGTGACATTCTTGAGCAATATCTAGCCGAAAGTTTGCGCTTTTTCTTGCTTGGCAAGCAGTATCGAAGCCCCATTGATTTTACCGATGGAAGTATGGATGAAGCCGAACGCGGACAAAAAAGAATCTATCAATGTTTACAAGATGTTGAAGTAGCATTGCAACGGCAAAACTGGAAAAAAAGCCCCTTTCCCGTTGAGTATATGGAAGAGCTTGAAAAAATTAATGCTGCCATTACAGCATCCATGGACGATGACTGCAATACAGCTGCGGCCTTGGGGCATATTTTTGCGCTTATACGCCTTGTAAATCGTAGCCTTGAAGACAAGGGGATTCGCAATAGTGAAGGCATGCGTGATTTCTTAAATGCTTTTCAAAATACCATGCAAACTTGGTCAACTGTTTTGGGACTTTTTCAAACAAGTCCGCAAGAATTTCTTGTGGCTTTGCGCAACCAACAAGCCAAGCGCAAAAATATTGATACAGCCGAGATTGAAAACTTACTCAAGCAAAGACAAGAAGCCAGAGCCCAAAAAGACTTTGCTAAATCTGACGCCCTGCGCGACACTTTAAGCAATATGGGCATCGAATTGCGCGATACTGTAAACGGCGCAGAGTGGGACATTATATAATCCACACTAAAACATACATATAGTACGTTGTAATTACAAAACAAATACATTCAATGTATTTTAGTAGCAATTGTATAAAAAACCTTACAATTAAACTTTGGTTTTACTTATGACTACACGCATACATAAATACCTAGCTTCTTTGATGGTTTTTGCCATATTATGCAGTCAAATTTGGACGGCACCAGCCCATGCCTTCTTGGGCTTTGGAGATGTTGGCATTGCTGATGAAAAAGAGATGGGCCGCAAGTTTGAAGTGCTCATCCGCTCTCAGTTGCCCATAGTGGAAGATCCAGAAGTTTCGCTCTACGTCAAAGGAATTGTAGACAAAATTGCTAAAGTTATCCCGCCGCAGCCATTTAAGTTTACTACCGGTGTCATATTGCATAACTCGCTCAACGCTTTTGCGGTTCCTGGTGGTCATGTTTTTGTTTTTACAGGACTTATCATGCAGTTGAGCAATGAGGCTGAATTGGCTGGAGTTATGGCTCATGAAATGGCCCACGTAACTCAGCGTCATGTGGCTGAACGCATCAATCGCGGAAAATACTTAACTCTTGCCACGTTATTAGCCGCAGTGGCTGGTGTTGTAGCCGGTGGTGAGGGTGGTGCTGCCCTTGCCGCAGGTGCTTTCGGTGCTGGTCAATCGGCCATGCTCAATTATAGCCGCATGGATGAGACAGAAGCCGATGATGTAGGATATCAATATCTTGTAGCTGCCGGATATCCGCCTATGGGCATGGCTGGTGGTTTTTTAAAAATTCGTGAAAAAAGTGCCATGATTGGTGGTGGTCGTGTGCCTACCTACCTTTCCACACACCCCGATATAGGTGTGCGCATAACCAGCGTTTTAGCCAAAGCCCGCTCAGGGCCGCAGGCCCTTAACAAGCGTAAGGTTAATAACACGCAGTTTAAGCGCGTTCAAACTTTGCTCTGGGCTCGCTATGGCACCATTCAAGCAGCACGCCACCGCTTTGCAAGTGAAAAAACCCCCCTAGCTTTGATGGGCACCGCCATGCTCCTAGCTCGTGAAAATAAAATTCAAGAAGCAAGTGCGGCTTTTAACAAAGCACTTGCTGCGGCCCCCAAGGATCCACTAATACTACGTGAGGCCGGTGCATTTCATTATCGTAAGGGTGATACATCCCTTGCTGAAAATCTGCTTACAACTTCCATACAACTTGACCCTAGAGATTATATGGCCCAATTTTTCTACGCGCGCCTCTTGGATGAAACAGGCCGCACTCTCAATGCAGAACCATATTATAAAGAGATATTACGCATTTTACCGGAAGACCAAGAAGTACACGCCGCATATGCGCGTTCCTTAGGCCGCAGTGGTAAACACTTTCACGCCTATTTACATCTTGCTTATAGCGCACTTTATCGCAACGATAAAAAAAGAACCAAACAATATTTTGAACAAGCCAGAAGCAATGCGCGTACCCCCGAAGACAAAACAACCATTGCTCGATTTGATGCTAAATACAAAGAGCGCAAAGAAATTTGGGACGAGGGCTTTTAATGAAACCTATAAATATATTCGTATACCACATTGCATTCCTGCTTTGTATTTTGACTCCGCAGTCTTCATGGGCTCAAAACACTACAACTCCAGCCCATCCCATAAGCATAGAACAAATGGTTGGGCAAATGATTATGGTGGGCTTTCGTGGTCTTGATAGTACCTCCCATGGCAATATGCCAAATCTTTTGGACTCCATCACAGCTGGACAAGTGGGCGGAGTAATTTTATTTAATTATGACGTAGTATTAAAATCACCAGTACGCAATGTGCGCTCAGTTGAGCAAGTGGGAAAATTAACTAATCTATTACAAAGCAAAGCTCCCATCCCGCTTTTTATTGCCATTGACCAGGAAGGTGGATATGTGCGCCGTTTGCGCCCTGAACATGGCACTTTTGATTTACCATCAGCTGAAAGTATGGGCCAAAAAAATCCAGATGAAACGCTATACTGGGGTGAAAAAACAGGTAAACTGCTAAACTCCATAGGCATTAATATAAACTTTGCACCATCGGTGGATGTAAATATTAACCCGCAAAGCCCAGCCATTGGCAAGAATAAACGTTCATTTTCAGCCAATGCAGATACAGTGGCAATGCATGCGCAAGCCTTTACCAAAGGGCTTGCAAAGCACAATATTATAGCAGCTTACAAGCATTTTCCCGGGCATGGAAGTTCACTCACTGATACCCATGTGGGCATGACAGACATCACCAAAACTTGGGATAAAACAGAGCTTATACCCTACATGGCCCACAATCGCCCGCAAGTCCCGCTTATTATTATGACAGGGCATTTATTTTTACGGCAGATTGACCCCAACTATCCGGCAACACTTTCTTCAACGCTAATCACAAAATTATTACGTCAAGAATTACAATGGGATGGAGTCATAGCCAGTGATGACATGCAAATGCATGCCCTTAGCTTACACTACTCACGCAAAGAAGCCATTCGCCTTGCCATTTTGGCTGGTGTAGATATGCTAGTTGCCGGTAATAACTTAGATTATGATGAAAACATTGGGCAAAACATGCATGCCGATATTATGGCCCTCATAGCTGAGGGGAAAATTAGTACACAAAGAATTCGTGAATCTTACACAAGAATTATGCAACTTAAACAAAAAATTGGCCTTGTGCATGCTGGGTCATGGTAGAAAAAGGATAATTTATGCAAGCACATGCAACAACTATAATTGCAGTAAGGCACAACAATCAAGTAGCCATGGCTGGGGATGGGCAAGTCACACTTGGGCAAAGCATTGTCATGAAGCATAGTGCCTGCAAAGTACGTCGCTTATATAAGGGGCAAATTTTAGCTGGCTTTGCCGGCGCCACCGCCGATGCCTTCACTTTATTTGAACTTTTTGAGGCTAAGCTAGAAGAAGTACATGGCAATTTAATGCGTGCAGCCGTGGAAATGGCTAAGGATTGGCGTAAGGATAAATATTTGCGTCGTCTTGAAGCCATGTTACTTTTAGCAAATAAAGACCACATTTTATTACTTTCTGGCACGGGCGATGTCATTGAGCCAGATGACGGCCTTGCTGCCATTGGTAGTGGTGGGCCATATGCCCTTTCTGCGGCCAGAGCCTTAGTGCGTCATACTAATACAGAACTTAGCGCAGAAGATATTGTACGTCATGCTATGGATATTGCAGCTGAAATTTGCGTTTTCACCAATAATAATTTAACGGTGGAAACTCTATAAAGCCATGCCCGAAGTACGCATTGCTGGCTGTAAAATCAATCTTTTTTTAAAGATTGTAGGGGTACGCAGTGACGGATATCACTTGCTAGATTCGCTATTTTGGCCCCTCAATAAACCGCATGACACGCTAACTTTTGAGCCAAAACCAAGGGCGCATGGCCTAAGCATTAGTTGCAATATTAATGATATTGACCTTAAAAATAACACCCTTACCCGTGCCTATGCCGCCTTTTCAAAAGCTACATCTATAAACATGGGCGCGCACATTGATTTAATGAAATCCATACCACATGGGGCAGGTCTTGGCGGGGGTAGCAGTGACGCAGCTTGTTTATTGCAATGGTGTAATGAACACACCGACAATCCTTTGAGTGATGAACAATTAAAGGACATTGCCCTAAGTATTGGGGCCGATGTACCATTTTTTTTGCAAAATGCAGCAGCACGAGTACAAGGCATTGGAGAAGTCATAGTACCGGTTGAAAATTTTCTTAAGAACAAAAGCGTATTGCTTGTATGTCCAAATATTTACATATCAACGCCTGCAGCTTATGCAGCATGGGATGTGGCGCAAAAAAATATTTTTTCCACTCAAGACTTGACAAAATTTGCACACAAGGATAAAGACTCTTTCTCTTGTGTGTCAAATGCTGTCCATGAGTTTAAAAATGACTTTGAGTCTGTGATATTTGCACAGCACCCAGAGCTTGCAACGATTAAAGATGCTTTGATTCAAGATCAAGCAGAGCTTGCAATAATGAGCGGTAGCGGCTCAACCATGGTCGGTGTTTTTACCAATGAATCCATGGCAAGCAAGGCTGCCACTAGCATGGAGCACAAGGGATACAGAGTTTTTATTTCAACTCTGTGATGCAGGGGTGTCGCCAAGAGGTAAGGCAACTGGTTTTGGTCCAGTCATTCGAGGGTTCGAACCCTTCCACCCCTGCCATTTTTTTGTTGTTTTACCCGTAAGCCATAAAGACTGTATATGTTTAATAATTTACGAATTGTCACCGGTTCTGCCAATCCTGAGCTTGCACAAGCTATTTGCGATCATCTCGGTTGCCAGCTCACACCTTCGCTTACAACAACCTTTAGCGATGGTGAAATTAGAATTGAAATTGGTGATAATATACGGGGGGATGACGTATTTGTGGTTCAACCCACTTGCTCACCCGTAAACGACAATATTATGGAACTCTGCCTCATGCTAGACGCTCTAAAGCGAGCCAGTGCAGCGAGGATTACGGCCGTTGTACCTTATTATGGGTATGCACGCCAAGATAGAAAAGTTAGCCCAAGGGCCCCCATAAGTGCTAAATTAATTGCAGATTTTTTACAAAATGCTGGGGCACAACGTGTGGTAACTATTGACTTGCATGCAGGTCAAATTCAAGGATTTTTTGATTGTCCAGTGGACAATCTTTTTTGTGTGCCGGTTATGCTTGAGTATTTGCGCCAATATCCACAAGAGGATATTGTCGTTGTTTCGCCAGATGCTGGTGGCGTTGAACGCGCAAGGGCTTATGCCAAACGCCTCAATGCCGGGCTTGCCATCATTGATAAGCGTCGTGATGCTCCCAATCAAGCAAAGGCCATGCATGTTATAGGTAACGTGCAAGACAAAATAGCCATTATGGTTGATGATATGATTGACACAGCCGGCACCCTTTGCGCCGGTGCTGAGGTGCTTCATGAAAATGGTGCGCGTGAGGTAATTGCCTGCGCTGCCCATGGTGTCCTTTCTGGCCCTGCCATTGAAAGATTAAACGCCACTGATGCCTTGCTAAAAGTTATTATAACCGACACCATACCGCTAAAGGATAAAGCAGTGCGCTGCCCCAAAGTACAGGTTGCCTCCGTGGCCGCCTTAATTGGAAAGACCATACATAATATCCATACAGGTTCGTCGGTCAGCGTACTTTTTGTATAAATTTACCGCATTATAAGCGGAACTTCTCTTAAGGAGACAAATATGTCCACTGCAAAAATACTTTCTGTTCAAAAACGTGATGGCTTGGGTAAAGGCCCCAACCGTCGCTTGCGTACTACCAAGATGGTACCAGGTGTTTATTACTCCGCTGAAGGCAAAAATATTGCCGTACAAGTGGCCGAGCTACCTTTGCAAAAAATGTATGCTGAAATGGGTCGCACCACAGTTTTTAGCCTTGAAATTGACGAAGATGGCAAAAAAAGCACCTATCCTGTTATGATTTGGGATGTGCAATATCACCCTTACAAAAATCAATTTACCCACATTGACTTTTATGGCGTAGACCTTGAAAAAGAAGTTAAAGTGCAAGTTAGCATTGAATTTGTTGGTACTCCTAAGGGTGTTAAACTTGGCGGCAAGCTTGAAATGTACCGTGAACGTGTGCAACTAATGGGTAAGCCTGCTGATATTCCAAAGAAAATCACTCTTGATGTAAGCGATATGGATTTGAACTCCACCATCCGCATCTCCGATATTGAGCTACCTACTGGTGTTCAAGCTCTCTATGAGCAAAACTTTGCCGTTGTGTCTGTTGTTTCTAAATCTGCTGATGCAGACTTGGAAGAAGGCGCAGAAGACAGCGCAGAAGCTGCAGACGCCTAATACTAGACTTTACCTTACTTACAATTGCAGCCGGTCTTCGTTTGAAGGCCGGCTGTTTTATAATGAATTTAATTGTAAAAAACGTATTTACATGCTCAAAATTAACCCACACATAATCCATATACAATCACAAGTGCCCATTGCCCTTTCTGTTTTACAAAGGCATACGGAGGCTGTAACTGTCATCTTTTATCCCGGCACCATGGCCACACCCAATATGTACCCCACACTGATGCATGAACTTTATAGTTTTGGTTGTAATGTCGTGGGCATACATCCCCTTGGGCATGGTTTAAGCTCAAAGGATAAAAAAGATTTTGTTTTTGACGATATAGTCCAAAATGGCCTAGATGCCGAAAAGTGGGTAAAGGATAATTTTTCCGGCCCCATCGTAGTTTGTGGTCATAGCCAAGGTGGTATATTGGCCATAGCCCATGCCATAAATAATCCTAGCATATCAGCATGTTTCCCTCTTTGCACCTTATTTCCACATCGCCATGATGCCATAGAAGTTACGCATTTTAAATCTCTACGTGCTCATAGGGATATTATACTAAAAACTCTCAAAGTGGCCTCAAAAATTATGCCACGCTTACCCATTGTTTTTTTTGCTTATCTTTCATTTAATAAAGTTATTGCCCATGCGTATAAGATTCACGCTCCGCGTAATGACTGCCGCAAAACCTATCCGCTTTGTTATTTATATAGCCTTTTTAGTAAGGATTTTAGGGCAAATAACATTGACTGCCCCGTGGTGCTCATCACGGCAAAAGATGATGAGCTATTCCCTTTAAGCATGATGCAAGACACCTTAGCAGAAATTAAGGCTCCATATAAAAAGCTTATCCCCATACCAGCGGGTGGACATTTAGCCGCCACTAGTAAATACTATGCAAAACATATTGCCGCATATATTGCTGAACACTGTGCAGCCTTCGGACTGCCTATTTACATAAATACAAACCACGATTAATATTATGGAATATAATGGAATTTTAGTCGGTCTTGGCAACCCTGGCCCTAAGTATACTGGCACACGCCACAATCTAGGCTTTGAGCTCATCGATTATCTTTTAGCCAATACTAGTGGAGTAGTGGAAAGTATGTCTGGGGCAAAGTTTAAATGTGAACTTTGGCGTTGCAAATTGTTTGATACCCCTACCCGCGGTTCTGGCTGGTGGCTACTTGCTAAACCACAAACATATATGAATTTAAGTGGAGAGAGTGTTCAACCCTTATTGGCATGGCACAAACTTACACCTAATCATTTAGTTGTATTACATGATGAATTGGATATAGCAGTAGGTGCGTTGCGTTTTAAGACTGGCGGCGGCAATGCTGGGCACAATGGGCTAAAATCCATCACCCAGCACTTAGGCACACCAGACTTTCACCGCCTGCGCCTTGGCATTGGCAGACCAGAACATCAAACACAAGATATCAGCAACTGGGTACTATCTCACCCCCTAAAGGAACAAATACCCTTGTTTGAACAATGCTTAACCAATAGCACAAAAGTTCTGCAAACCTTCTATGCTGAAGATGCAAAAGCTGCCACAAAGTTAGCTCTGACTCTCAATCCTAAAATATAACCCCCAAAAAAAACATACTTAACCACTAGGAATTACTGTAAATTAAATTCTTATTTTTTTACTAGACAAAGCTTGTTTTTTGAACTATATATTAGGTAAGGTAGCGAAGTAGACACTCCAATAAACTGCCTAACCTGAGAGGTGTGGTATGTTCCAGACGAATGAGTTAGTAGTTTATCCTGCCCAAGGAGTGGGCAAGATTGAAAGCATAGATCATCAAGAAATTGGCGGAGCCCGATGTGAATTTTACATCGTGCGCATCATATCTAATAACATTACCCTCATGATACCTGTTCACAATGCCCAAAATGTGGGTTTGCGTCCGGTTATTGCTACGGATGTAGCAAAAGACATCTTGGACTTACTTTGTAAGGATGAGGATGTTGTCGTACACACTGGCCAAAACTGGAATAGACGCCATAGAGAGTACACCGAAAAGCTCAAAAGCGTTGACTTAAAAGAAGTGGCTCTTGTGGTGCGAGAATTACTACTTATTAGCAAGAATAAAGAGCTATCTTTTGGCGAGAAAAGACTTTTAGAGCAAGCCATGCTACTCATCACCGGAGAAGTCGCCGAAGCCCTTGGGCTTATCGAAGATGACGTACGGGATAGAATCATGTCTTACTATCCACCGCCGCCAGTGAAAAATTAATGCGCTTGCACGGCATGCCGCTTTGCAAGCTGGATGTTACTGGGCTCAAAATCACGGATAACCGTGTTTACCCTTGCTCTTCAAGCCTTTGTGCGATGGTTTGTTTGCAAGCGTAGTTTACAATGTTTTATCCTCGTAGTAGCTGGTGTAAAACAGCACATATATATTTTTTAAAAAAGGCACCACTGGCTTCAAACGCCCCTTTTAAAAACTCATTTTTACTGTCATAAAATTGCCGTAAATTCGCATATTATGCTCATTTACGGCAATTTTATTTTCATATCAAAAACTATTGCAGATTATAGTCTTACTATGTTTTTTACGGCCGACTATGTAGAGCCTTAAATAACGTGATTTATTTTTAGAAATTAATATTTTTTTCTTGCCATCCTAACAAAATAAGTATAGTTACTACTTGCTTCGGTATACTTTTGCCAAAAATCACGAGCACAAATATCCGTCTATATATTCCAAGATTATCATATTATTCAACTTTGTTATGAGTTACAAATAAACTAATCTGTTTTTATATAAATCAAATATTTTGGCGTATTAATATGCTTTTTCTATTCACCCCATAACCCATGGATTTTTATGCGTAAAAAGAAAGAAACCCCGGAACAAATCCCAGCCGAAAGTGTGCTTAGCTTAACCGAATTAAAAACTAGAAGCATGCACGACCTCATGGAATTGGCTGAGCAATATGGACTTGAAAATGCAAGCTCCATGCGCAAGCAAGAACTGATTTTCTCCCTACTCCAATCTTGTTCATCTCAAAATGGTGCCATTTACGGTGATGGTGTTTTAGAAATATTACCTGATGGTTTTGGATTTTTGCGCTCACCTCTTTGCAGTTATATGCCTGGGCCGGATGATATATATGTTTCCCCATCACAAATTCGGCGTTTTTCATTACGCAAAGGTGATATAGTGGCAGGTCAAATAAGGCCACCCAAGGAAGGGGAACGTTACTTTGCCCTACTTAGAGTCACAGAAATTGGTTTTGAACCACCAGAACAAGCTAAGAACCTCGTACTTTTCGATAACTTAACCCCCATCTACCCAGACCAACAACTAAACATGGAAAATGGAGAAAAAAGCTTCTCCAATCGCGTAATTGACCTCATGTCCCCCATAGGCTGTGGTCAACGTGGGCTTATTGTTGCCCCACCGCGCACCGGTAAAACCATACTCTTGCAAGCCATGGCCAACGCCATCAATGCAAACTGTCCAGATGTATACCTCATTGTACTCTTAATTGATGAACGCCCCGAAGAAGTTACCGATATGGAGCGTACAGTTAAAAAAGCTGAAGTCATTAGCTCAACCTTTGATGAACCACCACACCGCCATGTGCAAGTATGTGAAATGGTGCTTGAAAAGGCAAAACGCCTTGTGGAGCGCAAGCGTGATGTGGTCATTTTGCTTGACTCCATAACCCGCCTTGGGCGCGCGTATAATGCTGTCACCCCCCCATCTGGTCGGGTACTTTCTGGTGGCCTTGATGCCAATGCCCTACAAAGGCCCAAGCGTTTCTTTGGTGCTGCGCGTAATATGGAAGAGGGTGGTAGCTTAACAATTATTGCTTCAGCTTTAATTGATACAGGCTCTCGCATGGATGAAGTTATTTTTGAAGAGTTTAAAGGTACTGGTAATATGGAAATATACCTTGACCGTCATCTTTCAGAAAAGCGCGTATTCCCAGCCATTGACATTAACCGCACTGGCACCCGCAAAGAAGACTTACTCCTTGATGAAGATGTGCTAAATCGAGTTTGGATTTTACGCAAACTTTTAGCCCCCATGTCACCCATTGATGGTATGGAATTTTTACTGGATAAAATGCGCGGAACCAAGAATAACAAAGACTTCTTAAATGCCATGGGTAGATAGTCGCGACCCTTAAAAACATAGCAAAACTTTAATATGCTATGATTTTTTATGCAAAACTATATCAGTAAAATTGCCAGAAACAAGTATAATGCGAGTTTCTGGCAATTTTTGCATAGTGCCATAAAAATGCCTTTCTCATCGACTAGTGAACAAATGGTGAACAAAGAGCCACAAAAAAGGCTTGGATTTTACATCCAAGCCTTTTTTATATACTTTTAATGGTGCCGCGGGACAGAATTGAACTGCCGACACGAGGATTTTCAGTCCTCTGCTCTACCAACTGAGCTACCGCGGCGACACAGATGGTTCTTTTACAGAAAGTGTTGCCATTTAGCAAGCTTTTTTTTACAAATTTTTAAAATATTGTTTTTATTTAATAAACAACACTGTAAGACATCACTTCAGGGCGATGAAAATACAGCTCTACGCGCCTATTCATACTTTTATTGGCCTCACTGTCATCAGGCAAAAATGGACGGGTATCACCATAGGCCACACCGCGCAAGCGCGTGGATTTAATACCCTGTTCCACTAAATAGCGCACCACCGCCGCCGCACGCGCACCAGAAAGCTCCCAAACAGAAGGGTACGGTGCAGCTAGCTCATCAGACGAAGCATGCCCCCGCACCACCAAGTATAAATTATATTCATTTAATATGGCTACAGCGTCATCTAAAATAACCTTGGCTTGGTCGGTTAGATTAGCAGTGCCCGGCGCAAACATTAAACCTGAATGTACGCGTAGTTGTATGCCTACATCATCAGTGCTCACCCCCGATGCCGCTTGAGGCACAGAGTCAGCCATAAGCATTTGTTTTATTTTTTGCGCAATAGCATAGTGAGCCTTTTCAGTCTCGGCAATTTCTTGTACTCTTGTGTCAATTTTATCGGTACTTTGAATAAAAGGATTATTGGTAATAGGCGAAGTTGCGCTGGTTTCCATATTACTTTCACCAGCAAAATACGCCGCAAGGCCGGCTTTCGTCTCTGGTGGAGTCATATTTAGCACCCACAAGAGCAGAAAAAACGCCATCATCGCAGTTACAAAGTCTGCGTAGGCTACTTTCCATGCACCACCCATAAGAACTCCTTACATTAAATATACAATTTATATAATAATTTACAAAGCAACATTGATATCATTTATAAACCAAGTATTTATTTGCCTTTAACCTTTTCTTCCATCTCAGAAAACGTGGGCCTAAATGGGTTTGGTATGGCTCTGCGTCCGTATTCCACCGCCATTAGCGGAGTTGATCCACGAATAGCCGCGGCAACTGCTTCCTTAATGGCATTATAGTAGAAGTGCTCTTCATGAGCATGGTTTTCAAGCTTTGCCCCCATGGGCCCAAACACACCATAACAAAGCAAAATACCAACAAATGTTCCCACAAGAGCCGCAGCAATATAATGCCCTAAAACTTCCGGCGGCTCATTAATCTTACTCATAGAAAGCACAACCCCAAGTACGCAAGCAACAATACCCATGCCCGGCATGGATTCAGCCATATGCGTTACAGCATGCGCAGGGAGCAATTCTTCCTCATGCATGGTATGCATATCAATGGTCATCAAACTATCAATATCGGACGGGTCACCAGTGGTTAAATAAACACGCAAAGTATCACCAATAAAGGTAATAGTTTTAGTAGAACTTGAAATGGTTGGATATTTATTAAATATTGCGCTGGATTCTGGCTTTTCAACATCACCTTCAATACTAATAACACCCTCTCGATGCATCTTTGAAAATAGCGCGTAAAGTAAAGCCAATGTTTCTAGATATTTATCCTTACTAGAACCGGGGTCGCCAAAAATATGTTTTAAGCTTTTCATAATCAGTTTCCAAGTATACTTGGTTTGTGATCCAAAAAAAGCCCCCATGCAAGCACCAAGGATAATAACATATTCCGCAGGCTGGAATAGGATAAGAAAGTCACCCCTAGCCATGACATAACCTGCGACAACGCTACCTATTACAACGAGTAAGCCAATAATTATATACATATCACTTCCAAAATATTTGCGTTTTATAGCTTATAACTTACAAAACATATCGAAAAAGTTAAAAAAATCTTTAGCCCTCGCGCAAATTAAAACACTTATGCATACACTAATTGTACTAGAATCATCAATTCATAGCGTTATACTAACCTAAGTGAAAATATGTTGCAAGTCTAAGCCATCATTCTAATTTTAAACCATGCCAAACTATAAGCTGATAATAATCATTTTTTAAACTAGAATCAATAAAACACCCTAACCATCACGTGATTCCGATTTAAAAAAACTGAGAAGTTTCAAGTTTTCAAAAGCATGGATTACCGCGGGAAAACGCTACATTTTTCATTTTTTAAGCAACTCCCGAAGCGTTTTCCCTCGTATCTCTGCTCTCTGTATCCGTAAGGTTCGTGTTACTCTCGATTTGCGTACTTGCTCATACTTCGCAAACGCAAACGGCTTCGCCGCCTTTTAGGTCGGGCTTTGCTCACCTAACGGCTATGCCACTTCGTGGCACCCTTAGGGCAGGAATGACCCCCGATACAACGAAGGTCATTGCGAGGAATGTCGCTCCGGATTTTATGCTTAAAAATCAATTTAGTAGCGACATGACGTGGCAATCCATGTATTTAAAAACGTCATCAAGAGGAAAT
>CAYJIU010000036.1:0-18147 GCA_964370305.1 uncultured Desulfovibrionaceae bacterium | reverse complement strand
TGGTCACACCGCGAGGCTATAAGATTTAGCATAAAAAAACTCCCCGTTTTTACGCAGGGAGTAGTGGTTTTCAACACTGGTTATTTAGTCGCCGCTTGAAAAACCATTTTTTGTGTCATAAAATCGCCCAAAAAGTATGCTACGCACCCTTTTTCTGGCAATTTTATTGGGAAACTTTGATTGAAAAATATTTCTATTTTAATAGTTTTGTCTGTTTTTCAGCGTCGACTAATTTAATAATGAACTTAGCATGTCGAAAATAGTTATCAATAGCAATAAACTTTTACTAGATTTTTAAACCAGCCCTCACCTATGCGTCATTCTTTATGATGGGCAACCAACACAAATAATTAAAATTACTATACTTCTTCTTAATATCATCCATGAGTTCGCTCTCACCCTCTAAAAATATTGTACAAATATTTAGAAGGTTTAATTTATTGTCTTCAATAAAATCAAGCATGCCACGCAAAGTACCGCCTGTGGATATAACATCGTCAAAAAGCATAACTTTTTTGTTTTGCACCATGCTTAAAATATCAGCGTCATACCAAAGATGCTGTACTCCACCTGTGGTAATGGAGCGCACTTCAACAAATTTTGGCTCTTTCATATAAAGTTTTTTAGCTTTTCTGAGCACAAAATAATCAATATCCCAGAGCCTTGCCATCTCTTGCGTTAGCGGTATAGCTTTAGCCTCTGGGCAAACAATTACATCGGGTTTGGCAAAATTTTTCACCGCTTGTTCTGCTAGGCCTTGAATAAGCTTAGTTTTACCAAGACTATCAAATAGTATAATGCTTATACCAGTGCCCGGCAAAGGTACAATTGGCAATTCAACTTGCATTTCACCAACTTGCAATGTTTTAATCACAACGTTCCTCCTATATTTCTCATATCTTTGGCCATTATTAATATTTCATAAACCCCTATTTCATTAGTCGATGTTGCAAAACACGTTTCCGCGTATTTTTCAGTGCCGCCTAATAAATGCACAGGGGTTCTCTTTACGTAAAGTTTTTTTGTAATACATGCATGTAATCTGTATGCGTAAATTCAAACCGTAGAGGAGTTAAGGTTATATAACCTTTAGAGAGCATATCTCTATCAGTGCCAACTTCAACTTCATCGGTTCGAATTTCCCCTTTAATCCACCAATAGCGTTCACCGCGCGGGTTTTTGCGCTCGTCATAATAGTCCACCCACAAAGCAGATGTCTGTGGGCAAACCACAATACCTTTTACCTCATCCATGCTAATTTTGGGATAATTTAAGTTTAATACACAACGTGCAGGAACGCTATCCCATTTAAAATCAAGAATAAATTTCGCGGCGTGCTGAGCTTGGGCCATAAGGGACGTTGGGTGAATATTATCATAAGATATGGCAAGGGAGCGCAAGCCACTATGGGCTGCATCCGTTGCCGCAGCCACCGTGCCAGAAAATAAAATATCCGGCCCCACATTGGCACCAGCATTAATACCAGAAATGACTAAATCCGGTTTTTGCGGCAAAAGTGTGGTAAGGGCAAGTTTCACACAATCCACCGGAGTACCATGTACACCTAAACCATGAAAACCCACTTCTGATATTTCTTTTGCTTGTAGTGGTTTAAATATAGTTAGGCTATGCCCAACGCCTGATTGCTCATTCATGGGTGCCACCACATAAACATTATGCCCAGCCTCAGATAAAGTTACATACAAGGCTCTTAGTCCTATTCCATAAATTCCATCATCGTTGGTGAGTAAAATGTTCATTTGACAAAGGCTCCAAAAGAAGAGATATAAAGAGTTAGTGCATTAAGAGTTATTAATACAATTACAGCATGTCCTTATACTGGTTGATGACAAAGCCCTTATGGGTTTCGCCGCCTACGCCAGCAAATGACATAGCAAAGTACAAAAATCAGCTATTAGCACAAATGCATTGTGCCTATTTTGATATTTGAGTCGTACTGGCTTTGTCAGCACTCTCTTATGTTGCAATTTTACACGTAGCTCAAAAGAGTACAAGTCTTTTCTGAGTATGCTTTTTATATTATAAGGTATAATATGCAATCAAACCCAAAAAATATAATGCCCGACACAGAAATAAAGGATATATTTTTATTATCAAAAGCTTCCATGCAACAAGCGCGTAATGGCCCTTATTGGAACTTGGAGTTGCGCAATATCAAGCATACCCTAAGTGCCAAAATCTGGAGTCCTTTAAGCCAAGAGTTTGGCCAACTAAACCCAGGAATTTTTGTAGAAGCTACAGGCCGTTGTTCATTATATCGTGAGCAAATACAGCTCATTATAGACAAAATGTACATTTTAAATGAGGAACAATGTGCAAACCTTGATATGGCGGACTTTTTGCCCTCAAGTCCGCGCCCTGCACAAGAAATGTGGGAAGAGCTTTGTACCCTTTGCAAGCAAGAATTAACTCATGCCCCGTGGAAAAAGTTTGTATTTTCTGTGCTTAAAAATGAAGATATAAAGAAAGCTTTGCTCAAAGCTCCAGCTGCCAAAGGCGTGCATCATGCCTATGCTGGCGGCCTATTGGAACATACACTTGGTGTGGCCAAACTTGCCCTTGATATGGCCTCTAACTATCCAGAAATTGATAGACAAGTCCTCCTAGCTGGGGCTATTTTTCATGATTTAGGCAAGATTTGGGAGTTTTCTGGTGGGCTTGTCAATGATTATACCTCAGTAGGGCGATTGCTTGGGCATATAGAACTTGGCCTTGAGCACTTGCAACCCTTTTTACATAAATCTAATCTTGATGCTGAATTAATATACCACCTTAAGCATATAATTTTAAGCCACCATGGCAGTTATGAATTTGGTTCGGCAAGACTACCCCAAACGGCCGAAGCAATACTTTTACACTTTGCCGATAATGTTGATGCAAAAATGGCTCAATGCCGTGATATTTTTGCTAATTTAGATGAAGGCTCATGGTCAAGCTACCAGCCGACCCTTGAAAGATATATGTATAAAGCAAAGCCCACTCCCGAAGATGCGAAAACCAAGGATACAAGTTCCAAAAACCATGCGGAGGCACAATGTTTATCACTTTTGAAGGTATAGAGGGATCTGGTAAAAGTACAGCACTTAAAGGTCTTGCCGCACATCTTATCAAAGAAGGCTACACAGTAATTTGCACAAGAGAGCCAGGTGGCTGCACCCTTGGGCGCAATTTACGCAACATACTCTTAGATGAGCGCAATAAAATTTGCTCAGAGGCAGAGCTTTTTTTATTCTTGGCTGACCGTGCACAGCATGTACAAGATATTATCCTGCCTGCGCTTGGCAAGGGGCATGTGGTACTTTGTGATCGCTATGTGGATTCAACCATTGCCTACCAAGGTGCCGGACGTGGTATGGATCCAGAAGAACTTTTACGCTTGCATAAGTTAAGCACCAATAACCTTTGGCCAAAACTTACCCTCTTGTTAGACGTTCCCATAAGTATTGGCATTAATCGCGCTGTTATGCGCAACGCTGAGCAAGATGTAACCTTGGGCGAAGGACGTTTTGATTCAGAAAGCTTCACCTTTCATGAGCAAGTGCGCACTAATTATCTGGCTCGCGCTACCAAGGAAAAGGAACGCTTCACCATTATAGATTCCAATAACCCACCTCAAACTGTGATAGACTTGTGCATAAAAGCAGTACAAAAAGTCATGGAGGTTAAGTAATGGCCTGTGAATATTATAGTTTAGAATGGTGCGGCAAACGCCTACACACAAAACCCATTAAGGAGTCCACTCTTAATTTTAGCAAAGACCTAGTACCTGCCGCACCTTGGCAAATACACTCCTGCCTTGGAGATGACAATAAAATATGGTGCGAGGTATACCGCGCGCACGGGCACAGTGGCGGTATTTTTATTGTACGCGATTTTGACGACGCTCTAATTGTGGCCCAAGCTTCCGATAATATGAGCTTTCTGCGTGGTTTAGATTTTTTTGCTGGCATTGTGAGCAATAGCCGCTACGGCGCAGATATTTTTGAAAATGCCGATGACACCGATTAAACAATATCATAATGTGCCTTCTTGGCGATGGCATATATCTGTTCTGCTTGAGCCTTGGTAACTTTTTTTGTAATTACTGCATCAATAAGCCCCGGCAGGACTTGAGCAATAACACCACAAGCAAATACATTGGGCAAGATAAAATCTAAAACTCTGGAATGATAAGTTTTTTTCCAAGCCCGTAGTGCTAGCAATAAGGCACTGTTGGTCATAACACCGGCAGGATGACAATAACCAAGTTCAACAACATTACCAAGGCACAAATTCACCTGCGCCAAGCTAAAGCATATACTTGCTTCAAGTTTATTTATGCCATTTTCATCTAATGTATTTACATGCGCATGGGTTGAAATAAAAATTTCATCCACCTTATGATTGGAAAATCTTTTCAAGCTAACAATTGCCGCGCTTTTTGCCTTCAAGGCGGCTGAATAATCTTTTTGAGTTAAGCAGCATAGGGCTAAACTACATGTAATTTCCGTGGAAAGCTTATTTAACCCCATAATTTCTAGCTCAAGACACTCTTTTTCTTGCCCTAATTTAGCCAATAATAACTCCCCTTGCCTTTGTACCAAAGCGTTTAAGCTAGAAAGGGCCTTAAAAAATAACTCCTTTGCCTGCTTAAGATTCATGGTGCCAAATGCAACATTGGCCAAAAAATATAGGCTGTGCACACTTAGCAACGTATCCTTTACATGCGGCAATTTGTTTTTCAAAGCCACCATGGTACTCAAGTTGATATCAGCATACAATTGCATGGAATAATAAATAGATGCAGCAGTATTCAAAAATATTTCTGCACTCTTATCCTCAGCGCAATGTTGCTGTGCATATTTTTTATGAAAAAAGGACTGCTTTGCTATTTTTGCAGAGGTTGCCTTGCAAGAGCCTTCAAAGCTCATGCCATTTTGTGCCCATACATATGCTAAAAGCTCTTTTACACGCACGGTAGATGTATGGTATTTTTTGCAAATTTCATGGCCGTTTTTGGCAATTTGTGTATACTTATCAGGGTGTTTTACAATGTCAGTTGCCAATGGAATAAGCGTATCTGCCGTATAACAAAGTAAATGTTTTTCATGCTCAAAGTACACATCAAGCCCGTCCATGCCATCTTCTGTTAATAAAAGTGTACCAGAAGCCAAAGCTTGAAAAACCCGCCAAGTTAGCCCGTCAAAAAGGTTTTCATTCAATGTGGCCGTGGATGCTGCAAAAAGATCTTGCATTTGTGCAAAACTGATATCGTGCGCCATCTTAAAATCTTTTGCATCAGGAAGTGCCGCATGCAATGAGCTTAAAATATTGGTGCGCTTCAAACGCTCCTTATTTACTCGACCAACAAAGCTAATCCCCCATGGTTTGGGTTGAGGCTCTCTAAAAAATCGTGACTCCACACAAAGCGCAAGCCAGTGCGCATTAATTCCATACTTTTTTAATTCCGCGACAGACGACCTTTGATCTAC
The DNA here is from genome assembly GCA_964370305.1 of uncultured Desulfovibrionaceae bacterium. Lineage (GTDB taxonomy): Bacteria > Desulfobacterota > Desulfovibrionia > Desulfovibrionales > Desulfovibrionaceae > CAYJAD01. The sequence continues at coordinate 12,655 of CAYJIU010000036.1, read as the reverse complement.
GAAAACGTAGTCAAAAAACTTCAATAAATATTTATAATAATAAATATTTATTGAAGAGTCTGCAGCATATGCAATGATGGGCACAGGGTAGTTTAATAGCTCGTCAAGCTGGGCCATTTTCCACGGATATTTACCTAGAAATTCAATAACAACCATATCAGGGCGGCCGTGCGCTGCCTCAAACTCAAGCAGGGCATCTTGCAAGGTCAGCTTACCGTCATCTATTTTAAGTGTAAACACCTCAGGACTTAAAGCTAGAAGCCCTTCCTCAAGGCAAAAACCGCGATGTGCTATTTTCATTATTTCACCGGATATGGTAATTTATACAATTCGTTGTACATTATACGTTGTGAGATGAATACATAAAAATCAATCACCAAACTTTAGTTTGCATTTCGGTGCAAAATGCTTTATAGGAATGATTACTAAAAACAGTGAGGTAATTATGAACCAATTATTACTCTTAATTTTTTGTATAGCTGTAGTGTACGTTTTAGGGCGTTTAATTAAACATTACAATATTGCAATGTTTCCTTGTGGCTGAGGTTCCAGAGCAGTGCCTCGTGAGGTGCTACCCAAGGACGATGACAACGATACTATGCGATTATAAATTATTCCGCGTGTGTATAGTCGTATTCACGCACAAGCTTTGTGATAGAAATATTATATTTGGTAAAAAGGGCTGCACGCCCTTTTTGCTGACAAAAAGCATGCTCCACATGCTCACGCCACCTATCGACGGCCTCTTCATTTTCCCACACGCTTAAAGAAAGCAACTTACCCTCTTCTTTTAAACTTTGAAAACGCTCAGCCCGAATAAAACCCTGCATGCCTTGCACTAAGGCAAGCATTTTCGCGCCTAACTCCAAATATTTTTCTAAACCTTGTTTGCTGGGATATACTTCAAATAATACAAAAACCTTGCTCATATCTACCCCTGTGCCACGGCTTCCTTTATCCGACACACTCCACACACATGGGCTGAGGTTGGATAACCACAACGCTCACATGCTTGTAAACTTTGCCCTGTTTCTGCCTCTTCTCTGGCAAACACTGGTCGACCGCGTTGTAAAAAACCCTGATAAAAATCAAGCTTACGCCCGGGCATGGCTTCTTCTAATTGTTGCCATAAGTGCTTATGATAAGTGAAGCTTGCCCCCCCACTATAAGGACAAGGGGCATAGTGATGCTCAATGTCCATAAGAAATCCGTAGTTAGCCGTTTCAAATTCTGTCAGCCGCCATAATGGCTTTACCTTGCGCGCAAAGCCGTCCTCAGCTTCAAGCAATGGGCCTTGATCAGATAAGTACGCGGTATCCCAGCGTATAGTATTGCTAAAAAGTCTAGCTACTTCATCATCTAAGTTATGGCCGGTAGCAAGGGCGGTAAAGCCATGATCCATAGCTATTTTATTAAAGAAATAACGTTTTATCTTGCCGCATGCTGAGCAAATGGGACGTTTTAACCTTGCTTTGACTAAGGGTATGGCCAGACCCTCAGCACCCATTTCCTTGACTATCAGCTTAAAACCATGGCGTGCGCAAAAATCTTCCACCACCTTGCGCGTCACCTCTGATGAATTTGGAATGGAAAGATCAATATGTAAGCCAGTGACATTATATCCTTGGCGCGAAAGCTCAAGCATGAGCGCAAGTGAATCCTTACCGCCAGATAAAGCCACAAGAATATTATCGTCACGAGTGAACAGTTTGGGGCCATTGATGCCCTTTTCAACTTGCCGCTGAAAAAATTGCAAAAAACAAGAAGCGCAAAATCCAGCATGATGGCTACGCAAACTAACCACAGCAACTTCTTTACAAACCTTACACTTCATTCTTGCTCCTGATTTTTGTTTTGAATGGGCAAAACCCAACCATGGCGGGCAATACACTCATGATAGAGGTTTGAATATTGATTTAAAAGGCGTGATATATGAGCATAATCTTGCATGGTCACACTTAAGTTACAAAAATGTTCCACCCGCTCTGGGCGGCACATAAGTTCAATCATAGCCGCTGCTAATCGTTGTGAATCCTGTGGCGGCACCATGAAGGCATTGCCCATATTTGCAACCTCTGCATGGGCAGTAACAGTGGTACACACCAGAGGAATACCCATGCTCCACGCAGCCATTAATGCGGTAATATTGCCCTGTGCATGGGTCTGCGGACTAACAAGCACATGGGCATGGGGCAATATATCCTCAAAGGGTTGATCTCCCAAAAGAGCTAAACGTGATGTCACTCCAAGGGCTTTGGCTTCGTTAAAGGTACGTTCAAACAAAGAGCCTGACCCCATGATGCGCACTTCCCATTCAGGCAAGTATGGATGTTGCCACAGGGCAGACATGGCTTTAAGCAAAAAGTCAATGCCAGACCCTTCTTCCAAGGGTTCCAAAGCTATAAAAACTCGACGTTTACTGTTTTCCTTGGGGCTTGGTTTAAGATTAGCGTGAGCCGTATGCATAACAACCATCTTGGCAGGATCAACGCCAATTTCAGCCCATGCATTGGCTATATATCTACTGGCATAAATAATTTTTTTGGGTAAGGCCCAATAAGCTGGCAATGTTTTTACCTTGGGCGGCTCAAAGCAAGAGTGCAAAATTAAAGTGCTATTTTCACGGCGCAAGCCTGCAAGCTTTTTAGCTAGGGGTAAGCAGTCTTCTGCAAAGCTGTGTATGCATATGGGTTGACTGCGCTTTTGCCGCCAAAATAGGTGCATTAAGGCCATAAGGCTAGGTTTTTTCGCGCTAGCACTTGCTATGCATAAGGTCAATAAAGCATGCTCGCTAGCTTTTTGCATAAGCGTGCTTGATTCAGGGCAACATATATGTGGCACAAATCCTTGATTTTGTAAGTGTAAAGCAGTGGCTAAAAGCTCACTTTGAGCACTGCCAAACTCCTTGGAACTATCCAAAAAAAACACATGCAATGGAGCTTGTTTATGCTCATTTTTTAAAGATTTATCATTGTCTTGGACTAAGTTATCAGTACTGGAAATCATAATAAAAAGGGCACTCCCTCATCCACTAAACGCTGGGCTAGCTTATGCCTAAGTGCGTGGGCCACAGGGCCTGGCTTAGCCTCGCCAATGGGCTGGCCATCAAAATGCGTAATGCCAACACAAAGCGGAGTGGAGCTAAAGAGTAAAACCTCCTTGGCAGATAAAATATCTTGCGGGGTTATATTGCAAAATTCTGTTTGCATAAACTTTTTTGCTTCGTCAAAGGCTGCCAATAAGGTAGTGCCGGGTAGTATATGCTCCATAAGCGGGGATGCAAGCACATTATCCTTTGTGACAATGGCCACATTGGCTATGGCTGCCTCAGCAAGATAGCCATGATCATCAAAGGAAAAAGCCACATCAACATGGCGAGAGATGGCTTCTTCTGCCATAAGCACATTAGGTAAATAGTTAGTATTTTTTAACTTTGCCAAATATCCTTGCTTAGCAGGGATGGATGAACGACAAGCCGTTAAACCTTTTTCATACCATTTTTCTGTGGGGATACTACCCTTTATGGCCACCACATAGAGGCTAGCCACGGGACATTCAGCCGGAGAAATATCAAAACCACCTGGCCCGCGCCCAAGCAAAATGCGCATGGCACCATGCTCATAAGCACCGGCGCAAGCCACGTCCAAAATAATCTTGCGTATATATTCCCACGAGCAAGGTGCAGCAATTTTTATCCCTGCCGCAGACGTTTGCATGCGCTTAATGTGTGCATCAAGCTGAATGAGACGCCCATCACGAAAGGCTATACTTTCAAAAACACCATCACCGCGATGGCAAAGATGGTCATCAAGCGGGATGAGTAATACCTCAACATCCTTACATATGGCCCCCACCCTGTGATCGTAAAAAGCAAGTATCTTATCACCACCACAACGCGGGACGGCCAACATGCGTTCAAGATAGGTTTTGGAATCTAAAATCTGCATAAATTTTATATGAACACCTTAGTGTTTTTAACTCCAAGCAATTGTTTTTCAATCAAAGTTTCGGCAATTTGCACTGCATTAAGAGCAGCACCCTTGAGGATATTATCTGCCACCACCCACATATTTAGGCCATTGGCAATGCTTTCATCCTCACGAATACGGCCTATAAACGTGGGATATTCACCTGCGGCATCAATGGGCATGGGATACATTTTTTCTTTTGGATTATCATACACTTGTACCCCTGGAGCTTGGGCTAATATGGCTCTTGCCTCAGCAGGGCTTAGTTTTTTTTCTGTTTCAATATTAATGGATTCGCTATGCCCATAAAATACTGGCACTCGAACACATGTTGCTGTAACTTTTACTGAAGGATCATCAAGAATTTTAACGGTTTCATGAACCATCTTCATTTCTTCTTTTGTGTAATCATTTTCTAAAAACACATCAATATGAGGCAAGCAATTAAAGGCGATACGATATGGATATACTTCGATATCTGGCTCCTGCATATTAAAAATTTGCCGCACCTGCTTTTCAAGTTCTTCAACAGCCTTTTGGCCAGTGCCAGAAACGGCTTGATAGGTAGATACTACCACACGCTTAATTTTAGCTACATCATGCAAGGGCTTTAAAGCCAACATCATTTGAATGGTTGAGCAATTGGGGTTTGCAATAATGCCATTATGGCTTTCAAGCGCGTGGGCATTAACTTCTGGCACCACCAAGGGGCAACGTTCATCCATACGCCAAGCAGATGAATTATCCACCACAACACACCCAGCAGCCGCGGCATGAGGTGCAAACTTCTCCGAAGTACCACCGCCAGCAGAAAATATTGCAATGTCAAAACCTTCAAAGACATCTTCCTTAAGCTCGCGTACCACAAGCTCATCCTCACCAAACTTTACTTTGTTACCTGCAGAGCGTGCCGAAGCAAAAGGCACAATCTCACTAGCTGGAAATTTGCGATCATATAAAACCTTAAGCATTTCACGACCAACCGCACCGGTTGCACCCACAACTGCCACTCGTATATTCATCTTACTTCCTCCAAACTTTTTATATTATAATTCAATATTTATACATCAAGGTTTTTTAATTGTTCACTCATTTCCCTATCCAAACCATTAATATGGACATAGAGCCAGCGTCCTAAAAAGTCATACACTTCTCTTGCGATATCACTGCCTTCTGTTGGGATTCTGTTCACCAATTCCTCAAATCCTTTGTCAAATTCTCTGTGCGCGGCAATGTGCTCTGCATAATGCAGTAAATGCTCTTTATGAGCATGCATAAGTGTTTCTTCTGTTTTAAAATGCTCTATACGATACTGATTAATCTGCACAAGTTTTTCATTTAATTCTTCAACAGACACTTCATCATAAAGTTGTAAATGCAATTCACGTAAGGCCGTAAAAATTTCTTTATGTTGAGCATCTATATCAGGTATACCTAGAGATAAAGCATCACTCCAAATATATGTCCTCATATTGCCTCCGCATGTTTACAATAAGGAAGGTTTATACTTTCTTGAGCAAAAAGTATACTGCATAGTTCTTGTATTTTAGCTAAAACACGTTATTCTAATTTAGAATTTGTTTATTATTTTAATTATTATGGTAATATGTAAGCTTTTGTATTTTACACGGCCTTGCGGCCCTACGTGCTACTTTTGTGCCTTTTGTCCTGCACAAGTAGATTTTCAAAAAAACGAAAATCTACTATGCAAGCACAGAAATAACTTCAAAAAATAATTGCACAGGCCCATAATCCGTAGAAATCATTCAAACAATTAGAATGGCGTGTAGCTAAAATTGAATGTAAGACTAGCCTCTGCTTTATTTTAGGGCATTTTTTATCATGCCTCCAAGGCCTTGCGCCTTTGCTCAAGTGAGTTCAAACGCTCCTCAAGCTCAGTCATTTGTTCCATAAGTTTTTCTGTTATATCTTGCAGTTCGCTAAATTGTTTTAATAGTGGAGTGGCTTTGGAGCCATCGGCATATGTCTCTGGATCAGCAAGACTAGCTTCTACCTCACTCATGGTTGCAATATTGGCCTCCAATTCAGCCTCAAGGCTAGCGTATTTATTTTGTAATGGTTTTATCTCTTTATATAAAGTATTACGCTGTTCTGCCTGCTCGCGTTTTAGCTTTTTTAACTCTTCACGCGAAAGGCTAATACTTGTTGACGTAGCCCCCACTTCATCTGCCATATCTTTTTTAAGCAAATTCTCACGCCTTGCCATGTCGTATTGCGCAAAACCATCTTCATATACAGTTATGCCAGTATCAGCAATGGCCCAAGCCTCTTCGGCAAATGCTGATAAAAGCCAGCGATCATGGGCGACTAAAAGCACTGTGCCCTCAAAGGCTTCTAGGGCAGTAATTAGGGCTTCACGGCTTTCTAAATCCAAGTGGTTGGTAGGCTCATCCAATATTAAAAGGTTACAGCGGGCCAAAAAAAGTGCTGCTAACATTAAACGGCTTTTTTCCCCACCGGATAGGCTTTCCACCTTACGCTCAAAATATTGTTGCCCAAGCAAAAAAAGCCCCAATACACTCATGAGTTCTTCTTCCGTCGTGCGAGGGTCAGACAAACGACGGATTTCACCAAGTACAGTGCCCCCGCTACGTAGCATCTCCAACTGATGCTGACTAAAATAGCCCAAGCGCACCAAAGATCCCGTGCTAACAGAGCCGCTATTTTTTTCTAATTTACCTGCAAGTATTTTTAATAATGTGGATTTTCCGCATCCATTAGGCCCAACCAAGGCTATGCGCTGCCCTCGATAGAGAGTAAAGGAAAGTGGTGGCCAAAGCCTTTTGCCATCACCTGCGAAGGCAAAATCCACATCCACGGCACTGAGAACAATTTTTTCAGTGCGGATGGGCTCTGGCCAGCTAAATGATAAATTGCGCCTTTTTTGCTCTGGTTGATGGTTTTCAAGCTCTTTTTCCAGCTTTTTTGCCATCTTTTGTTTTGAACCAGCTTGGCGCGCCTTACTTGCCTTTGCCCTAAAACGCTCCACAAAGGCCATTTTACGTGATATTTCATCTTGTAAAGCCTTGGCTTCGCGCTCTCGTTGAACCTCCAACTCTTCTTGCAAAGCCAAAAATTGAGTAAAATTTGTTTTGCGAAAAAATGGTTTAGACATGCCAAAATATAGCACATGCGTCCCCACATTATCCATAAAAATGCGGTCGTGAGCTACAAACACCAAAACGCCTTTGAATGCTAACAAAAAGCTCTCTAACCACTCTACGGCTTCAATATCTAAATGGTTAGTTGGTTCATCCAAAAGCAAAACATCCGCACCGGCAGTTAAAACCCTTGCAAGCTTTGCGCGCTCCCGCCAGCCACCGGAGAGTTGCTCTAAACTCATTTGCCATTTACGCTCAGAAAAACCTAATCCAGAAAGCACTGTTTTAGCGCGATTTTCAGGATTATAGCCATAAAGCATTTCAAGCTCATGTTGCCTTATCATGAGTTTTTTAAGGCTTGCATCATCTTTTTTTGCAAGAGCTATTTCCCAATCAAGCCAAAACTCCTGCCAATCGGGCAAGGCTTCTTGTACATAATCAAGCAAATTTTTTTGCAAGGTTGCAGGGTCAAGCTCTTGCTCCACATAGCCTAAACGGCAATTTTTAGGTAAGATTACCTGCCCACCGTCTGTGGATTCAAAGCCAGCCAAAATACGCAAAAAAGTTGATTTTCCCGTACCATTGGGACCACAAACACAAAGCCTTGTGCCGGACTCAATGTCCAAGGAAAATCCATCTAATATGGTGCGGGCACCATAGTGCTTGGAAATATCTTGAAGAGTTATTTTCATCTTTTCTAGCTATCTTCGTTAATATTTACTTGTACATTAGTCTCATTTTTCACTAAGACTACGGTGGTTTCTTCGGCGTAGCCAAGTTCTCTATCTTCTTCCAAATTATATTCACGCATGAAAATATCCCAGCAGGTTATGAATAATACTGCCAACAAAGGCCCGATGACAAAGCCATTCATGCCAAGCAAGGCAAAGCCTCCAAGGGTTGATAAAAGAACTAAGTAATCAGGCAGCCTTGTATCACGCCCCACAAGAAGTGGGCGTAACACATTATCCACAAGCCCAATAACCCCCACTCCAAAAGCTACTAAAATAACACCAGATTGCACATCACCAGTGGCAAAGAAATATATGGCAACAGGCCCCCACACAAGGCCAGCCCCAATCATAGGCACAAGGGACAATAAAGTCATCACACCACCCCAAAGGATGGGAGCCTGCACATCCAAAAACCAGAAAATAAGCCCACCCAAGGTACCTTGCACTATGGCCACCACAAGACTGCCATTAATGGTTGCTTTGGTCACTTCGGCAATCTTTTCAAAGAGTATGGCTTCGCGTTGGTCGCCAAGGGGCAAGGCTTTATGCAATAAATTAATGATGTATTGTTTATCACGCAAAGTAAAAAATGTTAAATAGAGCAAAATACCTAATTGCATGATAATATTGACGGTTTCTGCCCCAATAGCCACAGCGCGCTGGCCAATAAATTTACTTGCAAAAATTATTAGTTCAGTAAGCTTGCTTTGCAACCATGCGGTATCAATATTAGCCTTGGCCATATATTCTTGAATTATGGGAAATGAGTTTTTAACACTTTCAAAATATGCATTTACATCAATTTTTCCGCTACTAAGCCCTTGATAGAGGGCTAAGGCTTGCTCCAAAAACGTGCTCGCTACAAAAAGAAATGGAAGTACCACAATAAATATGGTTATAAGCAAGGTCATAAGTGCCGCAACGTTAGGGCGATTTGTAATTTTTACGAAGTAATCTTGCATACTTGCAAAAACAATACTAATGGCTATTGACCAAAAAATAATCCCCAAAAAAGGAAACATCAAAACAATAAAAGCGACAGTCACCAAAATAAGAAGCCAGATAAAAGTCTTATACTCTATGTTTGCATTCATATATTATCCATGGGTAAAAGGTCAGTACAAAGAAGGGTACTCTCTTCATTTCAATCGACTATATAATGATAAAATTTTTTTCACAATACAACTATGGGCCTTGGGTGGATTGTTCTTTATTTCACATGCGTTTGGACGAAATGAGCTAAAATAATTGATAAAAAAAATATGACAGAATGATAATTTTTATTGCACAAAGTTTGCCACTAGCGTATTATGACGATGAAACTTTATTTAGGAGGAAAAAATGTCAGATTTAAGCAATTCTCAAATGGAACAACTTTTAATGGAAGGTCTACGTCTTTATCATCATCCTATAGCTGTACACTTTTTGCGTACAGAAGAAGACGTAAAAAAGTATGCGGCAGAAAATGATTACATTGAAGCCATTAAGCCCATGACCTTTTGTCAGTGGGAAATTGCAGCTCGCATGCAAAACCAAAACGTGCTGGCCTTCCCTAAAGACTTGGGCTGTTCCAATGCCCACGTAAGCTTTGGTTGGAAAGAAATTGATGACGCAGAAATTAAGTCTCACAGCAAATACTGTGTTGACCTTGATCAAGCTGGACGTTTTGTACATTCAAAGCCACGCCTAGATATGGGATTTATGAAAGCCATTGCCGTTGGCCCGCTTGGCAAAGCCAAAACAACTCCGGACTTGGTACATTTTTACTGTGATAATATGCAGTCATATCACCTTGCAGGTGATTATGCTTCTGGTAATAATGAACATCCCTTGCGCCCATGTGTAACCATGAACTCCTCTGCTTGCGGTGGTGCGGTGTTCTGTTATAAGGAAGATATATTTAATATGTGTCCTGCCTGTTCAGGCTCCTATAATGCTGGTAAGACTGAACGTGGCGAAGTTAACGTATTCATCCCCGGCACCAAGTTACAAGCTATGGTTCAACGCATGAAGAGCCGCATGGACGCCAATAATGGTTCCGCATCCATTACCCGTCCTGGCGATGCATTCCCAGGTTCTGACATCTGTAAGAACTGTCCTCTCATTATCTTCAAAAAGGGCAGCGGCGACCCTTGCGCAAGCTGTGAAAACAAGTAAGGAACTAGCATGAAAAAGTTATTTTTAATTTTCTTCGCTTGCTTTGCTCTACTCTCAGCAAATTTACTTGTGAGCAATACAAGTGTAGCTGCTGAGGCGGAGAAATCTGCCGTTGAAAAAGTAGTGGAAGGAGCAAAAACCACAGCCTCAGCAGTATCCAAAACTACCAGTGGTGAAAAACTAACCCTTGACGAAGCCATAGCCCTAGCCGTTGTGGAAGGCAAAATCAATCCCACAGCAGAAAAAGGCTTTTTAGGCATCCCTGGTGCACCACAAATATCCCCAGTGATGGGCTTTTTGTGGGCCGTTTGGGTAGGTTGGATTTTCTCAACCGTAGGTGCCTTTGGTGGTATTATGGCCTCCGTTGGTCACATTAGCGTTTTTGGCCTTGGTGATTACGCCCAATCCTTTGGAAAGGGCACCCCGCTTAACAAGGGAATTACTGACTCCATTCGCGTATCAAACCAATGGCTTGTTGGTTGTTCGGCCTTAATTTCATCCTTCAAGCAATATAGCCTTGGACGCTTGGTATTACCTCTTGGTATCGCCCTTGGCGCAGGTTCGCTTGCTGGCTCCATCCTTGTACCAATCCTAACTCAAGGTAAAATCGATTTTCGTGATTACATTGGGTATTTTGGTTTATTTGTGCTAGCTCTTGGTTGTTATCTTTTCTATGAAACAACCCCAGCTGCCAAAGCTAAGAAAAAACTTGCCGCAGCCGCAGCCAAAGCCTTTGAAGAAGCTTCAAAAGGTCATGCTGAAAGTGGCGTGCAAACCCGTGTACAAATAGTAAGCATCACTCCTGCAAAAGTAGTCTTTACTTTCTGCGGTGTGGAGTTTTCATTTACAACGTTGCTACCCGTAGCCGGTGGTTTTCTTATTGCCTCTGTGGCATCATTCCTCGGTGTTGGCGGTGGATTCTTGTTAGTGCCTTTCCTAACTAGTATCTCACAGCTACCCATGTACCTTGCCGCTGGCACATCAGCCTTTGCTGTGCTTATTGGTATGGTAACATCCATCACCACCTTCATGTTTGGCGGTACCCCTGTGTACTGGACACTCATTGGCGTTGAACTTGGTGGTATTGTGGTAGGCTCTTGGATTGGCCCCATGACTGCAAAATACCTATCTGACGTATGGTTAAAGCGCATCTTTATTGTGCTTGCCTTCTTAGTGGGTATTAACTACGTCTTGCGTGGCTTCTTCAATACTAGCTTGTGGTAAAATATAACTAATTAAAATATGGTGAGGTTTTTCATAAAGCCTCACCATATTTTTTACATTTCATGACAGAATTATTCCCCATACTTGATAGCTTTTTAATAGCTCCATTTCGCTGGCCTAGCTCTGCTATTATCGGACTTTGGCTTGGTTGTATTATTTTAGCACTTTATTGTACGCTCATAGGTGAAGGTATTCATTATTTATTTATGGCCATGCATAAAAAATATTATAGCGGGCTTAGCGATGAAACCATGCACTATCATGATTTAAGCATGAAAGCCTTGCACAGTGGCAATAAAGAGGCATATCTTGCCTCCAACAAAATGGCTCACGAAAAATTTGGCAAAAGTTTTTTTGCTAGGGCTTCCGTTAGCATGGCCATACTGTTGCCAGTTCCGTTTGCCCTAAATTGGCTTTCGCTGCGCTTTGAAGGTGTTATTGTACATACCATACCCTTTACTGAAAAGGGTGTGGGCTATGTTTTTGTGTTTTTGATTTCATATATTATTTTGCGTATTATTTTTTCAAAAATACGCAAAAAGATGAGCGTAAATCCCTGCATAGACCAGTCTGCAAAGTCAAGCTGATATAGTAATTTCAGATGAAATTACTACCGTTGGCTGCGATAGTAGACAAGCACTGCGTAGGTATAAGTGCAATTTTATTGCACTGTTAAGTGCCGGAGCAAGTGTGCCTTTACTTAAGTTGACAGTAGTGATGTCAACTTAAAATATTATATTATTCAAAACCATCCCAAAGCCTTTGCATGGCCACATCCAAACAAAGGCCGGGGGGGCTATTTTTTAAGCAAAGCGCAAGTTCTTCCTCTGTTGCTGTGCGCAACCCCTCTCCCAAAGCCTTGCGGGCCAAAGGAGGAAAGACAATGGTTGCTTGCTTATGAGCAAGACCCACCCCTACAAAAAGTGTAGGGCCATTAAGTGTTGGTACCGCTAGCTCACCTGCACTTGCCATAATCATGACCTTCATGCCTAGTTCATCATAAAAAGCGTCTCGCCAACCAGCAAGCTTTTTGATATCTTCTTTTTGTAAGAGTTTGTCTTCATTCATAATGGCGTAAGAACCATCCGCTGGCATTAAGGTCGTCATGCGCCTTTCAAAATGCCACCAAAAAGCCGATGCTGTCATGGCGAAAATGCCCATAAGTAAAATCATGCGCACAAAAGGATTTGAGCAATTGGCAGAAATGAGCGGGCCAGCGTTTTTTCGTCTTATTAACATGCATTTTATTTAAGGTATTTTGCAAAGCAAGGCAAGGCGTGTTCAGTGATAGGACAAGGGCACGTGATCCCCCGCTTGTATGAATGATTCTTATTAGAGGTATTTTGATTTGTGTATAGCAATTTACTCTAATATTATTTAATGTTGAATGTTTTGGTTTTTTGCATGTTATACTTCTTGATACATACTTTCATTTTGCAAAAAACGAATA
>CAYJIU010000035.1:0-18716 GCA_964370305.1 uncultured Desulfovibrionaceae bacterium | reverse complement strand
TTTGCTAAAAAATAATTTATTTTCAATGTTTTGTATAGTTTTTCAGTGTCGACTAAATAACCAGTGCTGAAAACCACTACTCCCCGCGTAAAAACGGGGAGTTTTTTTATGCTAAATCTTATAGCCTCGCGGTGTGACCATATATTTTCCAAGTTGTTTGGTGGTACTATTGCCGATGATGATGACTGAGAGCATGTCTGCATCCTTGGGGTTAAAGTCACATAATTTATCTATGTGCACACTTTGATTTTCGCGATAGGCATTGCGGACAATGCCTATCGGTGTGTTTAAGTCGTGGTACTGCTTAGCAATATCAATGGCAGTATTTAGATGTTCTGGGCGGCCCTTGGAGCGTGGGTTATAGATAACTACCACAAAGTCAGCGGAAAATGCCGCATGCAGGCGTTTTGTAATACTTTCCCAAGGGGTGAGCAAATCACTTAAGCTCACACAAGCAAAGTCATGCATAAGTGGAGCACCAAGTAAGGACGCTGCACCACAAAGAGCTGGAATACCGGGAATAATTTCAATGTGCATTTGATCTAGAACTTGCTCTTGTGTGGCCAGTTCAAGGACAAGCCCACTCATACCATAAATACCAGCATCACCTGAACATACAATGGAAGTACGCTTGCCAGACTTAGCCTTGGTTATGGCGGCAAGGCAGCGTTCTTTTTCATGGCGCATGCCGGTGGTGATAATTTCTTTTCCTTCACGCAATACTTGCGGCACCATTTGAACATAAAGGTTATAGCCTACAATAACAGCACTATCTTGAAGGGCATCAATGGCTACCGGAGGCAAGAGGGATTCATCACCCGGGCCTAGGCCAATTATGTGTAATGGGGCAAATTTCATAATAAACTCTCATTTTTGGGGATAAAATTTTCTGAAATAGCTATGGCAATGGTAATATGCCCATTATATTTTAGCTTGGGCACAAGTAAGCTTGCATTATCACCACCAGCAGCAAGCAAGGCAGCACCTTCACTAACGCTAATTTGCTCTACCCCAAAAAGCTGTGCGGCCATGGCGGAGGGGGTAACGCTTGGGGCATCTGCTAACTCGTCAGCACTAAATAAATGCAAAGGCAGGCCAAGTTGCTCCGCTGCACTTACTAAGCCTTCCTCTTGGGCCTTTATATCCACACTGGCTAAGCAGGCCAAGGCTTTGGGCTCAAGGTTGGCGGCACTTAGGCATTGATTTAGGGCGTTTAAGATGTCATCCTTCTTAGTGCCGCGCTTGCACCCAATACCCGCACAAAGGGCGGGCAGGGTTAAACGCAAAAGCTGCGGTTTTTGTGATAATATTCGCCAATCAATGCAAACTGTTGGAGTGTTGATATCAAGCTTTGATAACTCGTGAAAATTACTTATATAATCAAAAATAGCATTATATGGCCTAAATATACCCAAGGGATCGTAAAGTTTTACGCTTTCTTTGCGTAAAATTGCTGCATTAATGTATTTTAGCTTATCCCAATCTAAAATAATACAGCCTTGTTCCTTGGCTAGCATATCTACGGCAGGAAGGTTATTGACATCCGTTGCTGTGGTAATAACAGCTTGGCTTTTAGGCCCTAGGGTTCTGGCTAAGGTTTTGGCAAGGGCATTACCGCCACCCCAATGTCCAGATAGCAAAGATACTGCAAAATTACCTTGTTCATCACAAACCACTACGGCTGGGTCTAAACCTTTATGTACTATGTGTGGCGCAATGGAACGTACGGCAATGCCAGCGGCGCAAATGAAGATGTGCGCACTGTATTCATGAAAAGTACGCGCAATCAACAAGGGTAAGTTTGTGAATTCAAACTCGTCTTGCTCACAAAGGCCCTCATGCACATAAAGATGCGCGTCAAGCTCTGTGCCAATACGCCTTGCAAGCTTTGCCCCTTTGGGGCTTAAGGCATAGCAAGCTGTGGTAGGATTATTTTTTCGCAAGCTGATTCCTCATGCTACGCCTTATGAGCATTTGTGATGCCTTAGTCAAACTTAAAAAGTCATTTTTAAGCCCACACAAATAAATTTTTGATAAAGTGAGAGTTTATCACAAATGCTCAAAAATAATTGCGCAGGATTTTTTTATAACTGAATTTTGCGCACGGCTTCAAGGGTGCGTTCAAGATGCTCGTCTGTATGCACAAAACTCATCATAGCCGCCTCAAATGATGCTGGCGCAATATAAATGCCTTCATTGCGCAATGCCTTGTAAAATTTAGTAAACATGGCAATATCAGTATTTTTTACATCATCAAAGTTGCATACTTCTGCATCACTAAAGAAGGGGCAAAACATGGGGCCAAGGGCCACAACATTTACACTAAGACCCTTAGCGCGCAGAATATTTTGCATTTCACTGGCAAAAGCCTTGGTGCGCTCTCCAAGTTTTGTGTAGTCACTTTTTTGTAAGATGCGCAAAGTGGCAAGTCCGGCGGCCATGGCTAGTGGATTGCCTGAAAGGGTGCCGGCTTGATATACATCACCGCTTGGAGCAACACGTTGCATAAACTCACGTTTACCGCCATAAGCCCCTACAGGTAGGCCCCCACCAATGATTTTACCAAGGGTGGTTAAATCTGGATCAATACCGAAATAACTCTGGGCACCGCCATAGCCTAGGCGAAATCCGGTAATGACTTCATCAAAAATAAGCAGTGCGCCATGCTTGGTGCAAAGTTTGCGCAATCCTTCAAGAAAGTTAGGCTTTGGTGGGATTAAACCCATGTTGGCAGCGGCTGGCTCTACAATGACTGCGGCCATATTATGCCCCTCTTTGGCAAAAAGGGCTTCTACTGTTTCCATGTCATTGTACGGGGCAAGCAGGGTATCTGCTACCACAGAAGACGGCACTCCGGGAGTGCCAGGGATGGAAAGAGTTGCCATGCCAGAACCTGCGGCGGCAAGAAATGCATCGGCGTGGCCGTGATAGCATCCTATAAATTTTAATACTTTATCTTTGCCTGTGACTGCACGGGCAAGGCGCAAGGCACTCATGGTGGCCTCTGTACCTGAGTTCACCATGCGCACCATATCCACAGAGGGTAGAGCATTAATAATTTCACTGGCAAGGTTGACTTCATCTTCACATGGAGCACCATAACTTGTGCCCCGCTCAGCTGCGGCGGCCACTGCGGCAGTAACCTCTGGGTGTGCATGGCCCAAAATCATGGGGCCCCATGAAAGCACATAGTCAATATAGGTATTTTCATCGGCATCTATGAGTTCACAACCCTTGGCTGATTTTATAAATAGTGGTATACTATCAACATTTTTGCATGCACGCACGGGGCTATTTACCCCACCTGGGATTAAATTTTGGGCTTTGGCGAAAAGTTGTTCGGATTTTATTTCTTGCATGGTTTGCTCCTCAATCTGGTGCTAAAAATATTTCATTGATGTTTTTTTAAGTTCTTCAATGCTATCTAAAACGGCGTATTCTTTAAGTCCGGTAAGTTTTTGTACATCGGCAATAACTTGCCTGCACTCATCTTCACTGCGACCATGAATCATGGTATAAAGGGTATATGGCCAATCTTTCGCCGATGAGGGGCGAAAATAGCAATGCGAAATATTGCTATGCGAGGCGGCTTTGCGCCCACATGCTTCCACTTCCTGCTCTGACGCCACCCAAGAGACCATGGCATTGTGATTCCAGCCGGTTTTTTGATGCTTGATACTTGCCCCAAAACGGCGAATTGCCCCATCATCTACCAAACGTGTGAGCAGGTCTATGACCTCATGCTCGGTGCAGCCAACGCGTTCTGCAATGTCGGCATATGGGGTTGCGGAATCGGGCAAGTTGTTTTGAACTATGCTTAAAATTGCTTTTTCTTTTTCTGTAAAATCATAAGACATTGTTGTTTCCCATTAAGATTTATTGTGCGGCAAGGTTTGCCATTGCCTGATGCTGCACCATGAATAAATGGCTAGGGCAGTCCAAACAAAAACTAATGTTACCCTTGATGCGTCGCTTATGGCCTCACCAAAGATAAATACCCCTGCCAGTAGTTTAATGGTGGGGGCAATATATTGCAAGAGGCCAAGGCTTGCTAAAGAAATATTGTGGCTTGCAAAGGCAAAAAGTAGTAAGGGAGTGGTGGTGACTATTCCTGTACCCATGAGTAATAACTGTGTATTTAATTCGTAGCTGAAAAAAGAATTGGGTGAGCTAAATTCTTGCCACACAATAAAACCAAAGGCTAGTGGGGCAAGGCAGAGTGTTTCTAAAAAAAGACCTGAAATCCCACTTACCGATACAGTTTTACAGCAATAACCATAGGTGGCAAACGTAAAAGCAAGGCAAAGGCCAATTAAAGGTATCTGCCCATAAACCCAAACTCCATAACCCACACCCAAAAAGGCTATGCCAATGGCAAAAATTTGTAGTCTCGTCATTTTTTCACCTAGCATGATACGCCCAATGAGCACAGATACCAAGGGGTTAATAAAATATCCAAGACTTGCTTCCACCACACGTTCATGAGTTACTGCCCAAATATATAAAAGCCAATTGATAGAAAGCACCGTGGCGGCAAGAAGTATGCTCAACATGGTTTTTTTATCCTTAAGTGCTTGGCGGATTTCTGTCCATGAATGCATAAAAATGGTTATGGGAAGAAGGGTAATTAGTGACCAAAAAATACGATGGGCCACCGTATCAACGGCTGGCACATTATCAAGTGGCTTCCAATAAAAAACGAGGGCACCCCAGATGACGTAAGCTAAAGTCGCCATCCAAAAACCAAGGATGGGCTGTTTTTTCACGCTGGGGTCAATAGGCATAGAAAATTTTAAATATAAGATACGGGGAGAATTTGTTTAATCCTCCCCGTAATTTTATTTTTTGAAGGAACGCTCAAAAAGATTACGAATGGCAGCTCGGCCTGAATCCTCAAGGAAGCGTGTGCCAGTAGCAGTAAAATTGGGACGTAGGATGCAAGGGTCTTTTGTGACCATCCAAGCGTCCTTTTCCCACACGAACCAATCATTTTTTACTTGGTCAAAAACCATTAGTGGCTTGTTGCAAATCTTGGCAAACTCAGCACCCCAGCCTGTACCACCTTTTACGGTGTTGTCTGGCTGGATGGCACCTACGACAATAATTTCACCACCACTGCTAACTTGCCAGCAGATGGATTGTAAAACTTTGCGGAAAAGTGGTGCCCTTGTGTATTCACGGCTCATGAGCTTGGAAACATAGGTTAGGCTAACGTCTTTTAGGGCTAATTCATCATTGGTTAGCACGCGAATACCGCGGCTACGCTGCGATTGATGCCCTTCAAAGCTATAATTAACTTCTTCAACTCCCCATTCTTCAGCAAGGGAACCAAAAAAAGTCTCGGCACCTGCGGCACCGCCACTATACAAAATACATTGTTTTGGATCGAGCATTGTAAAAAACTCCTTAAAATATTAGGACTTTTTTCTAGTCTGTCTTAACGAAAAAAGCCCCGGTTACCCGGGGCGTTTAGCGCACTTTAGACCGGTTTAGTAACGGGCTGGACGTGGGGCGCGTGGCTTAGCTTCATTGACGCGTAAGGTACGACCACCAAAGGAAGCATTATCAAGTGCCTCAACAGCTGCTCCAGCGTCAGCATCTTCCATTTCTACAAAGCCAAAGCCACGAGCTCGGCCTGTGTCACGGTCGCTGATAAGTTTAACGGAAAGCACTGTGCCGTATTCGGCAAAAAGATCCTGAACCTGCTCCTCGTTTGCGGACCAAGGAAGGTTACCTACATAAATGGACTTGGACATGAAAAACCTCTCAAAAAATTGCAATAATCCCGCGACAAAATCTGACAAAAACCTACTTGCCATAACGCGGCCCTCAACAACAAAAAACACTTTTTTCTAAAGATGTCAACGAGAAAGTGAAAAAAATCATCTTCAATGTTGAAATTTTTGTTAAAAATAAAATAAAATAATGTATTTTCAAAGTGTTATACGTTTAGTTCGCAACAAAATAAATTACCAATCCAGCGTTTGTTTAAATGCTGTGGTTAAATCTTGCACATTCTCTTTACAAAGGGTGCTGCTAGAACTTTGTATGGTCAAGAATCCATCATCGCTAACTGTGCCAATTTCCGCACAAATGGTGCCACGCATATAACTTTTAAATGTACTAACCTTACTTGCAGGCACACTTACCAGTAGACGACTTGCACTCTCACTAAATAGTACTTCCGTGCTGCTAAGCTCACCCCATGTGGGCACAGCATCAAGGTTAATATGGGCTCCAAGGCGGCCACCTATGCACATTTCCGCCAAAGCCACTCCAAGACCACCGTCAGATAAATCGTGACAAGCAGAAACCACACGCTCATATATGGCATGGTGTAATCTTTCATAACGCGCTTTTGCGGTAATGACATCTACTGTTGGTACGGTATTGCAATTAAGTTTAAGCTCATCTGCCACCTCTGAGCCCGCCATATCGCGTCCGGTACCACCAAGAATAAAGATATGCTCACCAGCTTTCTTAAAGTCAGATGTTTGGGTACGGGTTACATTTTCAATGACGCCAAGTACAGAAAATAAGACCGTAGGTGGAATGGATATTTTTTCGCCACCGCCGGTATAGTCATTTTTCATGGAGTCTTTACCAGATATACATGGTACCCCGTAAGCTAGTGAAAAGTGTGATAAAGCCTTACATGCCCGCACCAGTTGCGCAAGCTTGTAGTGGCCGTCTGGTGTCTTTTCTGATTGCACAGGATCGCACCAGCAAAAATTATCTACACCAGCTAGGAAATTGGGATTGGCACCCACGGCAACGGCATTGCGTATGGCTTCGTCCATGGCATTGGCCATCATCCAATAAGTGTCATAATCGCTAAATTTTGGGCAAATTCCATGAGCAATAACTAGCCCAGCGTCAGACTCAAGCACTGGCCGAATAACCCCAGCATCTGAGGGCCCGTCACGCTTCACACCTACCAAGGGCTTAATGGCACTACCACCCCGTACTTCGTGGTCATATTGACGAATAATGTATTCTTTAGAACAAATATTTAAACGACCTAGTAAAGCCTTTAATAGACCGCCGCTATCTGCTGAATTAACTTCTATACGGTTATCTTCATGGCTTGGGGCCTGCCAATGGGCTTTGAGTTGCAGTTGTGGCACACCTTCATGCATGAAAGCCATTTTTAAATGGGCTACGATTTTTTCACCATAATTTATATGGAAGTAGCCCGAATCTGTATACTGCCCAAGGGCTGTGGCCTCTACGTCCATGGTTTTTGCTAAATCCAAGAACTCTTGCAGATGCTTGGGGGGTATGGCTAAAGTCATGCGCTCTTGGGCCTCAGAAATAAGGATTTCCCAAGGTTTTAAACCATCATATTTTAAAGGTGCCTTGGCTAAATCTAGTGTACAGCCACCTGTATCTTCTGCCATTTCACCTACAGAGGATGATAGGCCGCCAGCGCCATTGTCGGTTATGGCATTATAAAGCCCAAGGTCACGAGCGCGCATAATGCAATCATACATCTTGCGTTGGGTAATGGGGTCGCCAATTTGTACGGCTGTTGCTGGTGATCCCTCATGTAGCTCCTCTGAGGAAAAAGTTGCCCCGTGAATACCATCCTTACCGATGCGCCCGCCCACCATGACTATATAATCACCCACTTGGGCTTTTTTCTCCCAGCCTGGTTTTCCGGCCACCTCGGTGGGGATAATGCCCACAGTTCCACAATAAACTAGTGGTTTACCTAAGAAGCGTTCATCAAAAACTAAGGATCCGTTCACCGTGGGCACGCCAGATTTATTGCCGCCATGCTCAACACCTTCACGCACACCTTCAAGCACGCGGCGTGGATGTAAAAGCCTTGGGGGTAGCTCAGCATCGTGAAATGGTGAGGCAAAGCAAAACACATCGGTATTACACACAAGTTCTGCTCCCATGCCAGTGCCCATGGGGTCACGATTAACACCCACAATACCCGTAAGTGCCCCGCCATAAGGGTCAAGAGCGGAGGGGCTATTATGTGTTTCTACTTTAATACAGGCGTCATAGGCTCCAATAAAGGAGATAACACCAGCATTATCCTTAAACACAGATTTGCAAAAATCACGTTCGCCAAGGCGTTTGCGTATGGTGGCGGTGGCATCCCTAATGCAACTTTTATAAAGGTTATCCACTTGTTCGTGTTTGTTAGTTTCAGCATTGGTATATTCAATATTTGAGGCAAAAATTTTATGCTTACAATGCTCAGACCAAGTTTGGGCTAGCACTTCAAGCTCGGCATCGGTGGGGTCAGCCGGTAGCCCAAGGGTTGCGCGCTCTGCCTTAATTTCAGGATTTTGAAAGTAATCCCGTATGGCTTGCATTTCTTCAAGGTTTAGGGCTAGGGTATTGTCGCGGCTCACTTGCATCATGGCCGCAGCGTCCATTTTTGAAAGTTCAACAATATTAACATCATCACTGGCACTGCCAGTAACTTGCGCGGCTTGGGCTTCAAAACCTGCGCTGGCCTCCCATTGGGCACGACTCTTTACGCGATAACGTTGGATAAGCTCATTACATAAAAGATTACAAGCTATGTATTCCACTTGCTCAAGGCTCAAGGGTGCTTCCTTGGCACTGACTAGGCGATATTGAATGGAAGTATATACGTTTATATCGGCGCGTTCTTTTTGCAAAACCATGGCCGCAGTGTCACGCGCGGTGCGGGCTTCGTTATCGGTTACGCCGGGGCGAAAACCCACTTCAAGGATGAAATCTTCTGGCTTATCTTTATTTAAAGGTAAGGGCTCAAGGGATGCACTTTGCATAACTGGATCATGCCAAATGGCTTCTTGAATTAGTCTTTCGGCTTCAGCAAGGCTTAAACCATCAACGGTAAAAACTTTAATTTGATGCACAGCCTCAAGGGTAATATTAAGTGCCTTGGCAATGTGAGCGGCAGTTTTTTTGCCAACAGTATCTTCAATGTGTGCATGTAAGCCTGCCTCAATGCGATATAACATGGCATACTCCATTATTTTAAGTAGAAATATTTTTAATCTATTTTTCGCGCGTAATTACATAATCAGTCATTTCTTTAAGCACTTCCCACTCCGGCCCATGGGGCAAGGTGCTTAGTGCCTGCAAAGCTTTATTGATGGATTCTTCTGCCATCATTCTGGTTTTAGTATCAAAACCACGCTTGCAAATTTCTGCCCCTATATGCGAAGCATCATCTTGCGTAAATGTGCCCTGGCTAAAGGCTTGGTCAAATTTTACTCGTTCCGTGGCAGTTAGGCTCTCACGATACATACGCACAGGCGGGGTAAGCTTGCCTTCGCGAAGATCGCCCCCTGTGGGCTTGCCAGTAATGGATTCTGGTGCAAAATCTATTGCATCATCAACCATTTGAAATGCCATGCCCAGTTCTTGACCATAAATTGCCACCTGCTCAAGCACAAGTTCTGATGCTCCAGCGCGCAAAGCTCCAAGTACACATGTTGCGCGCAAAAGCCAAGCTGTTTTACCTAATATAATTTCTTTATAAATATCATCGTGTTGCTCTAGTGAATGTAAGTGCTGGATTTCTAAAATTTCGCCACTGGCAGTGTGTGTGGTGGCTTCAGCAAAACATCGGCACAAACGTACATCATCAAAACCTGCCACTATGGCGTTGGCAGCGGCTAAAAGAGCATCACCAGCTAAAATGGTACTGCGTACATCAAAAATCGTATGGGCAGTGGCTTCTCCGCGTCGCATATGGGCATCATCTAAAATATCATCGTGGAGTAAGGTGGCTGCGTGGAGCATTTCCATAGATATTGCTAGTCTATATATATCATCGCTTGTATACCCAAGTATTCTAGCCATTAGTATGGCCAAAAATGGACGCAACCTTTTGCCGCCCGCAGCAAAAATATGTTTGGCAATTGGTTTTACCGGTGCTGGCAATGTTTCCAAAGCTTGGCTTAGGGCATTTTCTATTAGTGGCAGCTCTGCATGTAGTCTGGCTTTAATTATTTGCATATTTTTTCCTAATAAAAGATGGTAAGCAATTTATACCTTCATGGCAATTAAATTTGGAAGAGTGGCATTTCCTTTTTATGTAGTTTTTAAAACATGGATTGCTTCGTCACATCGCTATTAGTCAGATTTTTAAGCGTAACCCCCGAAGCGATGCTTCTCGTAATGACCTTCGTTGTACCCTAGAGTCATCGCGAGGGAAAACGCTTCGCTAATTGGATTAGGCCTCGAAATTACTAGCGTTTTTCCGCGGCGATCCATTTTCAGAATTTATACCAGAGGACATAGTCTTCCAAATTAGATTGTCGTGTTCACACCTTATGTGGGGCATATTAAACCTTTACAAAAATAATATTTTCTATCACCATGAGTCATGAACTTTGATGTAGAATTATTCCTTTGTGCCTTGGGCCTTGCCTTTATTATTGAAGGTTTGCCTTGGACACTATTTCCTGAAGCCATGCGCAAGGCCATGCTTTTTATGACCGTTTCTCCCAGCTTGCACTTGCGACGCATGGGGCTTTTGGGCATTGTAGCGGGTTTGCTGATTATATGGCTTGTGCGTAGTTAAACCCTTGCTTTTTCAGCAATATGTAAACAAACAATGCCCCCGCTTAAGCTAATATGCCAAGCGGCATTAAACCCGGCCGTGCGCATTTCTTCTTCAAGCTCCACAGCCGTTGGAAATTCGTGAATGGTCTTGGCAAGATAGGTGTATGCATTGTCATCACCTGAGACTAAATTGCCAATGCGTGGCAAGATATATTTTAAATAAAAATTATACAAACCACCCCATATTTTATTTTTACCTGATCCAAACTCCAAAATACAAGCTCGTCCACCCGGCACAAGTACGCGTAACATTTCTTGAAATGCCTCGTGGCGTGGGTTAATATTGCGTATTCCAAAAGCCATGGTAATGGCATCAACGCTAGCGTCTTTTAGGGGTAGGCATCTTGCGTCAGCCCCCACTGGCAGTATGGCCGAAGTGTTTTGCCCGTGCAAATGTTTTTTACCCTGCACAAGCATGGGTGGGCAAAAATCTAAGGCAGGCACAATAATTGACGGATACTTGCGGCGCAAAGCTAGGGATACTTTGAGTGTGCCAGCTGCAAGGTCAAGCACTTTTCCTGTGCAAAAAGGGCGCACCTCATACACAAGTTTTTTGCGCCAAAGCCTGTCAATACCAAGGCTTAGCACTGTGTTTAGCGTGTCATACCAAGGTACAATGCGCTCAAACATGGCAGATATTTTATGATCATTTTGCGAGGAAGACATGCTCTAAATCCACTATGATAAAATCAGATTGCAGTTGCTTTTAATCATTTTTATCACGCGCCTGCTCTTGGGCTTGAATGGTACTTAATACAACATTATATACGGCGGGGAATGTTTCGGCAAAATTTGTGGGTGAAATGGTACGAGTTTCAATAAACTTTGCCACCAACTCCTTGGCCACTTGTAATGCCTCTTTGTGTAATCTATCCACCGTTGCCTCCGTAAATTTTAATCATTTGAAATGTATGCGCAATTTATTGTGTGTAGCTCTCCATTTGACAAAGTACAATAAAACTATTGCGCAAAATGTGTATGCCAAATGGTAAATTGATAAAAAAATCCCCGCCCATTGGGGAATGGCTTCGGCCCCCATTGGGCTTGGCCGGGCGGGTCAAGAAACGAAAACCTTAGTCCCCGCCCCTTATTAAAATATTTTAAAAATCAATTTGTTAATCAGCAAGCAGGGCTGCAATTTCTTCACGGATGATTTTGGCAGCAGCCTTTGTTGCCATATTTTCTAAATCCTTAGTAAGTGTTTGCTCAAGTTTAGCCACACGTTGCTCTAGTTGCTCCATCTGAGATACACGCTCTTGTAATTGCTCTACATTGGCTATTTGTGTTTCCCATTGTTCTAAGTTAGCTAAACGTTCTTCCAATTGCTCAATTCTGGCCATGAGTGCGCTTTGATCCGGTGCCTTGTTGAGGCTCTCCACAGCATCAATGCGCGAACCAGATGTGATGACTGCGGCCATGGTCACATCGCTTGCAGATACTTGCTCAGGTTCAGGCGTTGGTTCTGGCGTTGACGCAGGCTCAGGCTCCGGCATCGCTTCTGCTTCTAGCTCTGTCGCTGGCTCAAGTGATTTTTCACCAGCTAACATTTGCTCAAGTTCCGCCATCTCATCGTTTGCAAGTTTTTGTTCAAGCTCACTCATATCTTGCTCTGGAATAAGTTCTGATGCAGCTACGTCTTGTTGCTCTTCGGCTTCTGCGCTTACAGGTTCAGTTAAGGGTGTATCAGGTTCATCAATGGGAGCTTGTGGTTCTTCTATGCTGTCTAATACGACGTCTACAGCCTCCATAATGGGGTCTGGCTCCTTGATGCTATCTGAAATAGTATCTCCATCTGGTAGCAAGTCTTCCGCCACATTTTCCACAGTGGTGGCACTTTCGCCAAAGCCAACTTCGTTCAAAATACTGTCAATGTCAGAAAGATCTATGTTTTCGTCGGTATTACTCTTGGTGGTTTTGCCTGGTATTTCGCTTTCGTTATCAGTTTCTTTTAGTAGCTCATCTAAATCATTAAAAATATCATCGGGGCTGGCATCTTGACTAGGCTTGCTGTCAGCAACTGCTTGCTCAGGGCCAGAGCTTGGCGCATCTAAAAAGGCATCAAGATCATCCAAGGGGTCTACACTGTCCTTAGGACTTGGTGCAGGCTCCGGTGCTGTATCATCTAAAATACTTTCTAAAAGAGCGTCCATATCAGCGGAACTGTCTTCAGCCTCAGGGGTGGCAGTGGATTTAGTATCACTATCAGGTAGAGTAGCCTCGGGCGTGGCCGTTTTTGTACTAGAAGATGTGGTATTTGTATCTAAAATATCTTCGAGCAAGCTATCCATATCGGAAGTGTCATCAGTGGCTTTTGCGTTGGTATCAAGAGTTGATTCAGTGGTTGCATCAGGTTGAGATGGCATATCCAAATCTGCCAGTAGGGCGTCTATATCACTGGTATCAGGTTCGGCTGTTGTAGTTTCTGCTGCGGCAGGTTTTGGGGCTGGTGCATCGGAATCCATTTGCGCAAGTAGAGCGTCAATATCAGCCTCGGTATCATTGGGTATGTTGGGGCTTGCAGACTTTGTATTGCCAAGATCACTCATTAAAGCGTCAAGATTGTCACTTTGCGCCTCGGGTGGTGCCTTAACTTTCGCGCCTTTTTCAATGATGTCAGTTAGTTCAATTATTTCATCATCTGGTTTGGCGTCTTCTTTCAAATCTAAGTCCATACGGGCCCCTGTATGTTTGGTTTTAGTAATGTTGCCTCTAAATTTTCAATCGCTAAGCGTGTATATTGTAGCCGATGCTGAAAAATGCGCTTACACGTTGAATTATTTTACAATTCACAATATACGACTATTCATCAACACCTACTATGACTTTGTTATAACAGATATTATTATAATTGGCAAATGATTCTACAGGGATTTGATGGGGGGAATTTGAATGTGCTGGGATAGTTATATCTGTCAGCAACGCATAAGGCCTGCTTACGCAGCAGGCCTTATGACTAAAACTAAATCTTAAACAAAGCCTATGGATGGCATTTTGACTTAGCACAACCAACAAGAGCTTTCTTCTTGGCTGCATCAGCACCAGCAGTTTTTACGTGACAACTCACGCAAGAATCAAACTTAGTGCCTTTTCTAGCATGCATCACGTTATAATAACTCTTAGTGCCTTTTTTGCCCTTAAGGTCATCGTGACATCCAGCAGTGCTACATTTACGATAGTCTTCTTTACCATCTACAGGGTGGTGACAGCTACCACAAGCAATTTCTTTGTGTGTGCTGTGATTGAAAACAACAGTTTTCTTCTTAGTGCCACCATTGTTCATTTTAATGCCATCAGCAGGAGCTTCAGGAGCTGCAAGCGCAGGGATGGCAATAGCCAATACGAACAGAGCTAATAAGCTCAAAACCATCTTCTTCATAACGCGCCTCCTCAAACGAGTTGTGATTAGATACAGCCACTCAACTAGCCTAGATTTTTTTTTTTGTCAATGCTGCTATTATTTTATTTTAATTTTATCCGCTGCAAATAATTTAAACACCAGAGACATCATATTTACACGCTAGTATCATTCTTAATGCATTTTGTGGCAAAGGCTGCTGCCCCAAAACCATTATCAATATTGCAGACTGCAACCCCAGGCACGCAAGTGCAAAGCATGGTGGAAAGTGCGGCTTTGCCGCCTTCGCCTACACCATAACCAACCGATGTGGGGACAGCCAACACCGGACAACGCACAAAACCTGCTAAAACTCCAGGCAATGCACCCTCCATACCAGCCACGGCAATAATAAATTTTGTGGCGTGCATGGCAGGTACATGGGCCTTTAGTCTATGCAATCCTGCAACACCAACATCGGCAATAAATCCAGCATTAATACCCCAAAAGTGCAATGTTCCAAAGGCTTCTAAAGCGACTGGTCTATCGGCTGCTCCAGCAGAAATCACCAATACTTCACCACTATTGGGCCACGGGGGGGTGCTTGGTAGCTCTTTTCCTAAACTAAAAAGACCACCTTCGGCTAAAAAACTTCCTTGTGGGAAGTGATGTTTAAGCAATTCCAACTGCTTTGGGGTAACTCTTGTGGCCAGCACGGGCATGGTTTTGGCTAGATTTTCCATGGCCGAAAGTAGTTGTGAGTCACTTTTATTTTGAGCAAAGACTACCTCCCCAAGGCCAGTACGAAGGCCACGTGCTGTATCGAGGGTTAGCCCGTGCAATGTGTCCTCTATGGGGCTTAGGTGTACTTTTTCTACAGCTTGGGCAATGGACATTTGCCCTGCCGCCACTTGTGTTAAAATTTTATAAAGCTCACTTTGGTTCATAGTCTTTTCCCTTGAAATGATTATTTTTTTTGGAAAAAATATTTTTTTGTATGTCTTTTGTTATGCCTTGTGAACTAAAAAAGTACATTATTTATTTCATAAAGGAAAGAGACACTTGCCATTCTGCCCATAAGAGGTTAGATAGTAACGAGTATGTCTACACGTCGTATACTTTTTCTTGCTCCAGCTCACGCTGTTACGCGAGTGTTCCCGCAATTGCGGGATGCTGGTTATGAGCTGGGTATAGCCGAAAACCTTCAGGGTGCGTCCGCTTTCGTGCGTAAATCTGGCCCTGGGGTTATTTTTACGCGTCCTTGGCTGCCTGGGTTTAAGGCCGAAGACTTATTGAGTGTTGGGCAAGATGATCCAGAATTTCCCCCCATTATTATTATCACTGATAAAGGCAATGCTGAAGAGGCACAACGCTTTATGGAGCTTGGTGCTGCAGATTATTGGCTTGAACCACTGGATTTTGAAAAAATTGCCGCCGCGGCGCGCGCGCCACAACAAGTGGCTCAGGCTCCTTCGTCCTCAACCTTAGGTGGGCGTGCAGCAAGTATCATTGGTGGCCCGCGTATTGTGGGTGAACATCAAGCTGTGCAAAAAGTTATGGCTTTAGCTAAGCAAGTGGCACCTTCTAAGGCCACCGTGCTTATAAATGGTGAATCTGGCACTGGTAAGGAGCTTTTTGCCCGTGCTTTGCATATGTGGAGTGATCGCAAAAATGGCCCCTTTGTGGCTGTTAACTGTGCAGCTTTACCGGAACATTTGCTTGAAAGTGAGCTCTTTGGGCATGAAAAAGGTGCATTTACAGGTGCCATTGCGCGCAAGCTTGGTAAGTTTGAGCTGGCCTCTGGCGGCACCATATTGCTGGATGAAATTTCAGAAATGGATCTTGCCCTGCAAGCAAAGCTTTTGCGCGTTTTACAAGAAGGTGAGGTGGATAGAGTTGGCGGTACAGATACTGTGCGCGTGGATGTGCGTATCCTTGCCACCACCAACCGTGATCTTGAGGATTGGGTTAAGGAAGGTAAGTTTCGTCAGGATTTATTTTTCCGCTTAAATGTTATTCCGTTACGTTTGCCTTCACTACGCGAGCGCGGCAATGATGTTTTGACTTTGGCAAAGTTTTTTATTGATACCTACACTAAGGATTATGGACTAGCTAAAACTAGCCTTTCGCCGCAAGCGGTGGAATGGCTTAGTAATTATGAATTCCCCGGTAATGTGCGCGAATTGCAAAACCTTATGGAGCGGGCTGTGCTTTTAGCCAATGGTCGGCCCATAGAGCCAGGGCACTTCTTGCTTGACCCTGATTCGTGGCCATTGTTTGGCGATGGTACAGCATTGGATGCAGAGGGCAACGCTACCGAAAATACATTGGGTGTGGATTTGAACGGCAGCGATGGCACTATGCAGGATACGCAGTTATTTGGTGATGCCGTTATTCCTTTGCATGAGATGGAGCGCATAATGATTTTAAAAGGGCTTGAACTCACCTCTGGCAATAGGACTCAGGCGGCGGATCTTTTGGGTATATCTGTGCGCACACTACGTAATAAACTCAATGAATATCGAGCTATGGGAATTGATGTGGAATAAAGTTGTATCATTTTCAAAGCTTGTAAGCTCTAAATCTTTAATCCCCATCTTGTTTATTAAACTTTTTTATCACAAAATAAATTTATCATTATATTGTTGGAGTTAAGAATGTTGGATTTTATTCGTTCCAATTCCCAGTCAGTGGGTGTGAAGTTGGCCTTTGGTATTATCATCTTGGTGTTTGTTTTTTGGGGTGTGGGTAGCATGCAGAGCATGAATCCGGCGACCTTGGTGGCCTCTGTTAATGATGAGCCCATTACCGTCATCGCCTTTGAGCGTGCTTATATGCAAGCAAGAGATAGTGTTAGACAAAATAATCCTAATATAACTGCGGCTGAGCTAAATCAAATGCAGTTGCCCCAGCAAGTTTTGCAACAATTAATTTTAAGTTCCCTCTTGCAACAAGAGGCAAAACGCCTTGATCTTGCTGTATCTCCTCTGGAGTTACGCAGCGCCATTGAGCAAATACCGTCATTTCAAAATGCTGAGGGTGTTTTTGACCCCGAACTATACAAACGCTTAGTTAGCGCTCAAGGCCAACGCTTAAGTGAATTTGAAAATATTGTACGTGAACAACTGCTTGAAGGGAAGCTACGTAGTAATATGACCGCCACCGGAGAAGCTTTTGATACAGAAATATCTGCCTTCTTTAATTTTACTTATGAGCAAAGGGATTTGGAATACTTATTCTTTCCTGCTCAAGATGTAGTGGCAAAGCTTGGCGCGCCGGCTGAAGATAGTGTTAAGGCTTATTATGAAAGCAATCGCCAAGCCTTTAGTATTCCTGCAAAAGCCAGTGTTGATTATGTAGTTGTAAGCCCAACAACCGTGGTTAGCCCTGCAAGTATTAGTGCTGAGGATGTATCAAAATATTATACTGAGCGTAAGGACGACTTTACCGTGCAACCACGGGCTAAAGTTAGGCATATTCTTTTTACTCTTGAACCAGAAGCCAGCGAAGAAGACATTGCAAAAGCCACAGCCAGTGCCCAAAATGTTATAAATGAATTGCAAGCTGGTGCAGATTTTGCCGAGCTTGCCAAAAAATATTCTCAAGATACAACCACTGCCGCCAATGGTGGTGATATTGACTGGGTAAATCCAGGTGATACTGTACCCGCTTTCAATGACGCTGTTTTTAGCATGAAAAGCGGTGATTTATCTGCACCCATTCGCACAGATTTTGGGATGCATATAATTAAGGTTGATGAGATGCAGGCAGCAAACACCAAGGAACTTGCAGAGGTGGAGGCAGAGATTCGTAATGAACTTGCATCCGAACAAGGTACAGCTAAGCTACGTGAAGTGTTGGATGATTTGATTGAGGCTAACATTTTAGGTAATAGCCTTGCCGATGCCGCCAAGGGGCACAATCTTGAATTCAAAAATTCCGGTATATTATCTGCTTTTGAGCTGGAAAAATTATTACAAATTAAGCCTGAAGGCTCAGCTCAGATTTTAGCCACAGCAGCGGGCGTTCCTTTAGATGCCGCGTTGAGTGCAGAAAATAACGCCTATGTGGTGGTGAAGGTGGTGGAAAAGGTAGATGCAGCTGTGCGTCCATTGGAAGAAGTGAAAGCCGAGATAGAAAAAATATTGATAGATGAGAATGCTTTAGCAGAGGTGACTAAGATCGCCGGTGAAGAACTTAAGCATATTGATTCTGTCAAAGACCTTGCCGCAAAAGTCAAGCTCATAGCCGGTGTGCAGCGTGATGGTGACGTGGGCGCACTTGGCCCGCAACCTGATATGAATACAGCTCTTTTCGATGCCCAAGTAGGTGAGTGGCTACCTACAGTTTATATTGCCACCGTGGATGGTAAGCGTGGTGCGGTGCTAGTGCGAGTGACAAAAATTCAAGAATCCCAAGGTGCACAGCTAGGTGCCATGCAACAGATTATTGGTAATGTTTTGACCATGCAACGCAAGGAAAAAATGTTCCAATTATTTTTAGCTAGCCTTTCAGAAAAAGCTGATATAGAAATAATTAATGAGTCTTTTTTGAATATGACTACAGAGCAATAATGTCAATTATTACAGAGTGCTGACAAGTTCAGCACTCCCCACATGAGGGGGTACGGCTATACCACCCCGTGGATGAGAGTGTGGACAAATTCTAGGCTAAAAAACATTTTTCAGCTATGACCCGAGTATGGCGTTTGAATTTAACGTTTGCCATTGCGTTGTAAATTATTTTTTAGCGATAACATATTGTCACCGCTAAAGTTTTTTGAAGGATGTTTGGGGGA
>CAYJIU010000034.1:0-18786 GCA_964370305.1 uncultured Desulfovibrionaceae bacterium | reverse complement strand
TTTGGGGGGAGAACCTTTTGTTCACAAAAGGTTTCCACCCAAATGACTTTGTCAACACTCTAGAAAGCCATGCACTTTGTATGGCTTTTTTAATTTTATGTTATGTATGGAGATATAATGAAGGCAAAATTGACTTTATGTATTTTAGCAATTCTAGGTTTTATCACGATAGCTTTATTGGATAAATTTCCAGCACAGATAGTGTGTCTTTTACTTTTGTTCACTTTGTTTTTTATGGTTATGTCAAGTGTATTTAAAAATATTTTGGTAAAATACATATGTATTGTTGTTTTTTCCTTTAGTTTGCCCCTAGCCCTTGTGGAAGGATATTTTTATATAGCTTTGAAAGCTGATGATAAAATTATTGAAGAAGTGACACTGCAAGACCCCATACCTGAGCCTTTATTAAGTCAGCTTGACCCCGCAGGCACTTATAAGCAGCGCAAGGTGACTCGTAGTATGCGGGAGCAAAAGACTGTTATTTTTGATGTAATATATACTACAGATAATGAAAAAAGACGCGTAACCCCATATGCACCACAAGCCAAGGTTGCTGTGGTTTTACTTGGCTGTTCTTTTACCTTTGGTGACGCTTTAAATGATGAAGATACCTTTGGTTATAAGCTTGGACAGATATTAGGGAAAGATTTTCAAGTCATCAATTTGGGCGTTCCCGGTTCAGGTTCTCATCGCATTTTGGAACAATTGGAAAAAGGTTTACCCAGTCTGGATAAATTTTCAAAAGTGATTTTTTATTACAGTGCCATAGAAGATCATATCCGCCGTGCAGCTGGGATAGTATATTGGGATTACAGCGGTATATTATATGATCTTCAGGACGGTAAGTTGGTGAAGATGGATGATCCTATGCAAGCTGTGCCGTGGCATCGTAATGAAAATGTGATGAAGTGGCTTGTACGAAGCTATTTATACAAAAAAACTTATGCTCCATTTGAGAACTTCTTTTCGCGCTATGATACCGTTGAAAAGCAAGTTGAATTACAAAAAGCCTTGATGCATGCCATATCTGATATTATCCACAAAAAATATGCGCAAAGTAGATTTACAATACTTGCGTGGCCGCCCAATACTGCCCAGTGGTTTGAGCCACCGCTTGCAGGGATTACCTCTGTGAATATGGAGGCTTGGTTTCCTAACTTCGATGAAGAGCTAGAAAAATACGTCATAATCAAAGATGGCCATCCTAGTGCCTACACCAATGATATTGTGGCAAGGGAGTTGGCAAAACTCGTATATAAGGATGCAAAAGCATTGGGTGTGGCAGTTCCATAGCTCGCGGTATTGGTTTTGATGGGGATAAATTTGCCAGAATATACTTATGGCTTTTATATGCGGGATTTCGTTGACACTGAAAACATGGCAACCAGTTAAAACAAAATATTTTTATAGGTGAAATAAACCAAAAAAATTGCCAGAAGCTAAACATAGTATGTTTAGTTTCTGGCAATTTTTTTAGTGCATTTTGGCGATAAAAACATTTTGTTTCAAATGTTTAACGCGTTTTATTAGTGTGATTAATCTAAAACGTACAAAGAACGCCAATCTTGATTGTCCTTTAGTTCTGGTTGATCTTCTTTTTTGAGTATAAAATCACCCATGACCAGATAATCCATCTCGGTGCGCATAAAGCATAGATAGGCATCATCAGGGGTGCAAACCACAGGCTCACCGCGCACATTAAAACTGGTATTTACTACCATAGGGCAGCCATGCTTTTCATAAAAAGTATTGATTAATTGCCAGTAACGCGGGTTTGTGGCTTTACTTACAGACTGTATGCGTGCTGACAAATCAATGTGGGTAATGGCTGGAAAGTCTGAACGCTCAAAATAAAGCCGCTCCCAAATGGGCAAGCTGCTATAGTTTTCTGGAAGTTCTCGGCAAAATTTATTGGCTACCGGTGCCACCAAGAGCATATAGGGTGAAATGTCTTCTACATCAAAAAACTGTTTGGTGTATTCTTCGAGCACAGATGGTGCAAAGGGCCTAAAACCTTCACGATATTTAATTTTAAGGTTAAGATGCTTTTGCATGTCGGTCTTTCGTGGGTCACCTAAGATGGAGCGATTACCAAGAGCCCGTGGGCCATATTCCATACGCCCCTGAAACCAGCCAACCACCTTGCCATCGGCTAGGAGATCGGTGACTGTGGCACAAAGTGTAGCAAAGTCATCATATTGAGTGGAATTTGCCTGAAAACGCTTGCATGTGCGCGCAATTTCACCGCTATCAAAGCTTGGGCCCAGATATGAGCCTTGCATGGAATCTCTCTCCATGGCTGGGGTGCGGTCTTGTTCCATGCCAATATGCCAGCAGGCAAGGGCCGCCCCAAGGGCACCGCCAGCGTCGCCTGAGGCTGGCTGAATCCACATATTTTCAAAAATACCGCTTTTTAATAACTTGCCGTTGGCCACACAGTTTAAGGCCACACCGCCGGCAAGACAGATGTTTTTTGAACCAGTAAGCTCACGGGCAGTTTTGGCAAGACGTAGGACTATATCTTCTGTCACTTGCTGCATGGCTAGGGCTAAATCCATGTACTCTTGCTCAAGTTCTTCGGATTCTGCCGTGCGCGGCGCAAGGCCAAAGAGTTTTGTCCAAAGCTCTTCATTGTACATGCGTAAGCCCGTGGCATAGGAGAAGTAGTCCATATTTAGGACATATGAGCCATCATCGCGGATGCTTATAAGGTTTTCGCGGATTTTTTGTTCAAAGTTCTTAGTGCGCTCACTTTTAACATCACCATAGGGGGCAAGGCCCATGAGTTTATACTCGCCACTATTAACCTTAAAGCCACAATACGCTGTAAAAGCAGAATAAAGCAGCCCAAGAGAATGTGGAAAATGTATTTCACGCATTATGGAAATGCCATTTCCTTCGCCCTTGCCAATGGATGTGGTAACCCATTCACCAACGCCGTCAACGGTTAAGATGGCTGCGTCTTCAAAAGGGGAAGGAAAAAACGCGGATGCCGCATGTGATGCATGATGCTCCGGAAAATATATACGTGGCAATTGCTTCTTATTTTGTAAAAAAGGCGCGAAACCGCGCTCAAGCATGGTGCGCATGAAAAGCTTTTCTTTAATCCATACGGGCATGGAGATGAGAAAGCTTTGCAAACCCTTAGGAGCAAAGGCGTGGTATGTTTCTAGTAAACGCTCAAACTTAAGAAATGGCTTATCGTAAAATGCAATGGCCTCTACTTCTTCAAGGCTAATGCCGGCTTCTTCCAAAACATAACCAATGGCGTTGGTTGGAAAGTCAGGGTCATGTTTTTTGCGGGTGAAGCGTTCTTCATGGGCTGCGGCCACAATCTTGCCATCGCATAATAATGCCGCGGCACTATCATGATAATAAGCAGAAATGCCTAGTATATATACTTTTTCTGACATAATAACCCTTAAAATAATGTATAGATGAATGGAGCTACGGCTGAACCGCCAGCAAAAACAACTATGGCCCCAATCAATAGCAAACTAATGATGAGTGGTAAAAGCCAGAATTTTTTTCTTTCTTTTAAAAAACCCCATATATCAGAACCAAAACTCATAATATCCTCCTATTTAATAAGGATTTTCCAAATCTTTTTTAGTAAATTTATGTTCGCGCACCACAAAGGCAGAAGTTTTTTGCTCTGCGTCATGGTCTTGCCATTTGCTAAGCCCCATGCTGTCTTTGCCAAGCATACGCCTGACCATGGCTACGGGCATAAGAATTAAAAAATAAATTAAGCTAAGCAGCACCTTAGACATAAAAAAGCCAAGCACGTGGGAGAGCCCAAACCAAAGCCTTGCTGGCCACTGCCATGAGCTAGGCCAGACCATGGCCCAAAGTAGTATGAACATGGTGGCATAGATAAAATTTACCTCTTCGGTAAAAAACCAAATAAGTAGGGCTAAAAAGGCAAAAGCAAGTGCTGTATCACGGCACTGGATGAGAGTCATTTTTTCTTTGAACATAGTTATATTTGGGGGTTAATGTGATTGTAAATAAGTATCAATGTTTCCGCGAACACAACATATACAATAGCTTTGAAAAGGTCTAGACTTTTTTGCAGTATAAAGATACTTGTTTTATACATATTACCATGGATTTTACCTTAATGCAAATATTTGTATATTATAGTAATTTGATAGAATAAAAGTCAGCTGTGTGTTTTATTGTGCCATGAGGAAACTATATGCAAAAATGTATCGCGCTTGCCTTTATCTTTTGCCTTACTAATTTATGCTGCTTGCAAAATGTGCATGCAAGGGCCGACTTAAATTTTTATTTGGGTGTGCCCTATGTGGTTAACCCCTTGGGTGAGGGGGCGAGTAGTCCCTATGCCAAGGGGCCATTATTTAGGGATGACGGTTTTGATTGCACCACCTATGTTGAAGCCATATTAACGCAATATAAACAAAATGTTAGTGAAAATGATTTTCAAAAAAAGCTTATGCTTTTAAGGTATATTGATGGCAAGGTAGGTTATTTTAGTCGTGCTCATTTAATGGAATTGCATTGGATACCCAATGCTCTGAAATATAAGTTTATTTCTGAATATAGCAATGCCCATGCAATGCACAGTAAGGTCAGGCTCAACCTACAAAACTGGTTTTTGAAAAATGAATTTGTTGTCCATAAAGATGAGGCATATTTAACCAATGCTCGCAAGCAGCCCGTGGTTAGTGAGGCTTCTATTCCGTATATTCCCACGAAATATATTGATGAAAACTTTATTAAAAGCTTACCATCTTTCATGGTGGTGTTTTTTTTAAAAGACATTCCTGCCAACACTTGGGCCGGACAAGATACAAGACAAAGTTTGATTACCCATATGGGTATGTTAAAGGATGGGCAACTTTATCATGCTAGCCTTAAGCATAAAAAGGTTATTAAAATTCACTTGCTTGATTATTTAGAGCGCGGGCCTAAGTATATTGGGGTGAGTTTTTATGAGGCTGTACCATAAAGAAAGGGTCCTGCACAATTATTTTATAGTGTTATTTTTGTGCTTTTGCGGTAAATTTGCATTTGTTTGTAAATTTATTTGTGCAGGACAAAATGCATAAAAATCAATCGCTTAACAGCACAAGTGAATTGCGCTGGCAGCCTTTAATCGTGCGTGAGGAGCAAATAAATATCCTTACTCGTCCATCCTGTGACTAAATTTTGTACTCGCCTTGCCACTTCACGAGGTTTGCCCCCCTTAGCTAGCTCAGCTTTAAGAAAAGTTAGAACATCTTGCTCAGAGCTTCGAGCATCACTTTCTGGTGGGCCGATAACTATGGTAATTTCTCCCTTAAGATCCGCAGGGATATTGGAAAAATCTTCCAGCCTGCTTATAATACACTGTTCATGTATCTTAGTTAGTTCACGGGTGATGGCAAGCTCACGCGGGCCTAGTAAATTATGTGCAAGCTTGAGTGTATCATGCACCCTATCTTTACGTTCAAAAAAAACTATGCTGGTGTTAAGGTTTACAAAGGGAGCTAGGGCTTTTTCTTGCGCGTTGGTAGCGCGCGGTAAAAAGCCTAAAAAAGTAAATGGTTGCGGTGCAATGCCTGCTAGCATAAGGGCAGTAATAGGCGCGCATGGCCCGGGTACGGCAGATACATTTAGGCCAGCCTCACGACAGGCGCGCACTAGCCTATATCCAGGGTCGGCCATGAGTGGGGTGCCAGCATCAGAAATAAGGGCAGCACTTTGCCCTGTTTGGAGTAGCTTAACAATGGCAGGGCACTTGCTTTGCTCATTGTGTTCATGTAGGCTTGAAAATTTTGCCACATTAATTTGAGCTCGCTTGCATAAAAGCCCTGCCTTGCGTGTGTCTTCAGCAAGGACAATATCCACACTTTGCAAGACTTCTTTGGCCCGTGGGGAAAAATCACCAAGGTTGCCAAGAGGCGTTGCCACCACCCATAGCTGCGTTGAGGTCAAAGGCATTGTCATAATATTCCACACGTAATTTTAAGTTTGCATCTTTAGCATCATACAAAATTCCAATAACATCAAAACGGCATGGCCTATGCCACGCATTGTGCGTGGTTAGCCAAGTTTTAGCCGCGCGTAGCAATGTTGCGCGTTTATGCTTGCTTATGCCTTCCACGGGGCTAGTTATACCATGCACTTTCCTAGTTTTTACTTCTACAAAAACAATAGTTTCACCGTCTTCACAAATCATATCAAGCTCTAGCCGTCCATGTCGCCAATTACGATGTAAAATGCGCATACCCTTGACTTTAACATAATCGGCCGCGGCGTCCTCACCAGTTTTGCCAATGTCGTTTTTTTTGAGAATATTTCGTATGTTATCCATAAGTGTCATAGCAAACTACCTTGGCTTTGAGTCGATGTGGGTTTGCTTGGTAGGACTCGGGCAAAGGTTTTGCGATGTAAGGGGCAGGGGCCATATTGCTCAAGGGCTTCAAGATGTTCCTTGGTGCCATAGCCTTTATGTTTGGCAAAATTATATTTCGGCCAGCGCGCGTCTAATATATTCATCACTTTATCACGATGCGTCTTGGCTAGAATGGACGCAGCAGAAATATGAGCTAATAGGCCGTCACCTTGGACAATGGCTTCTTGGCGTGGTGTGTGAATATATTTTGGCCAGTATGCATCTAGTATATTTGAAGGTATTGTTTTATTGCCATCAATATGTAGCATGCTCGGGGGTAGAGTTCCATGCTTGCGTACATGGCGTAACACTAGGCCCTTAATGGCTTTGCTCATGGCATGAAATGTGGCTTGTAAAATATTCATGCTGTCAATATCTCTTTGCCATACAAGGCCAATCCCGTAGCTGGCATGGGTTTGTATATCAAGGGCAAAGCTTTCTCTATCATCGGCGTTGAGCTTTTTTGAGTCATCAAGCCCACTGATGGGGCAAGGATTAGGGAGGATAACCGCCGCCGCCACCACTGGCCCTGCAAGGCAGCCGCGTCCAGCTTCGTCAATGCCAATCATGATGGATGGCGTGGCAAGTAAGCTGTTTTGTGCTTCAATTATATTTGTATGTTTGGGCATGGGCTTTTATATAGTGTAGTTGGGCTAAAGGTCAATGTTATTGCTAGTCAGAGCTAAGTAGAGCTAAACGCATGGCTTTTATTTTATCGCGTAGTACGGCGGCGCGC
Organism: uncultured Desulfovibrionaceae bacterium; assembly: GCA_964370305.1. Taxonomy (GTDB): domain Bacteria; phylum Desulfobacterota; class Desulfovibrionia; order Desulfovibrionales; family Desulfovibrionaceae; genus CAYJAD01. The sequence continues at coordinate 11,647 of CAYJIU010000034.1, read as the reverse complement.
TCAAACTCAAGGTCGCGAGCGGCATGGCGCATTTCTTGTTCCCAATCTTGGATTTGACGGCCCATGTCTTCACTAGACATGATTTTTGTAGTGGCGTCTGCTGTGGGGCTTGCCCCCTTGCGCCCGCGTTTGCCGGCATTGGCTGACTCTTGGTATAGCTCTTTAAAGTGTGTATCCAAGGCCTTATTGATGGTTTGTGGAGTAATATTATGCTCTTTGTTCCAAGCTGTTTGTAGGTTGCGGCGGCGAGTTGTTTCACTCATGGCGGCGTTCATGGAGGCAGTAATGGTATCTGCATAGAGTAATACTTGACCGCCCACATTACGCGCGGCCCGTCCAAAGGTCTGAATTAGTGAACCTTCTGAACGCAAAAAACCTTCTTTATCTGCATCTAAGATAGCAACTAGCGAAACTTCCGGTAAGTCCAAACCTTCGCGCAAAAGGTTAATGCCCACAAGCACGTCAAATTCTCCCGCGCGCAAATCATGCAATATGGCCATGCGCTCTAGGGTATCAATATCTGAGTGTAAATAGCGTGTTACGATACCCATATTGTTACAATATTCCGTTAAGTCCTCGGCCATGCGTTTGGTCAGCGTTGTTACAAGTACCCTTTCTTTTAATTGTACGCGTTTTTTACACTCACCAAGTAAATCTTCCATTTGCCCCTTGGTGGGGCGCACTTCGACCAGTGGGTCAACAAGTCCGGTGGGGCGAATAATTTGCTCTGTTACAATGCCTTGAGATTGTTGTATTTCAAATCGCCCCGGCGTTGCGGAAACATAAATCGTCTGCCCAATAAAATTTTGAAATTCATCAAATTGCAATGGGCGATTATCAAGGGCAGAGGGCAGACGAAAGCCAAAATCCACAAGGGTTTGCTTGCGTGAGCGATCTCCCTTGTACATCCCTCCCACTTGCGGGATGGATATATGCGATTCATCCACAAAAAAAAGAAAATCCTCAGGAAAATAATTAAGTAAACAAAATGGTGGTTCACCTTCGCTGCGGCCGTCAAGATGCCTGCTGTAATTTTCTACCCCATTACAATAGCCCAGTTCTTCAAGCATTTCTAAATCTAATTGTGTGCGCTGTTCTAAGCGTTGCGCCTCGACTAACTTATTATTACGTTTGAAAAATTGTAGCCTTTCTTGTAGCTCCACACGAATATCATCCATGGCCCGCTTAATGTTATCCCTAGCCGAAACATAGTGGCTGGCGGGGTAGATAATGGTTTTTTGAACTGGAGCTAAAATGTCTCCAGTAAGGGGGTCAATTTCATTGATATTTTCAATATCATCACCAAAAAACTCAATGCGTAGTGCCATTTCATGATGATAAGCTGGAATAATTTCTAAAACATCACCACGCACTCTAAATGTACCGCGGTGAAAATCATAATCATTACGTTCATATTGTACTTCCACCAAGCGGGTGATAAGTGCATCCATAGAAATATGCTGCCCCATTTCAACGGGTATGACCATTTTTGCATAATACTCCGGAGAACCCAAACCATATATGCAAGATACTGAAGATACTATAATTACATCACGACGCGTAAGTAGGGCGTGGGTGGCAGCATGACGTAATTTATCTATGTTATCATTGATGGAGGAATCTTTTTCTATATAGGTATCTGATGAGGGCACATATGCTTCAGGTTGGTAATAATCATAATAACTTACAAAATATTCTACAGCATTATGCGGGAAAAGTGCCTTAAATTCATTATAAAGTTGAGCGGCCAAAGTTTTATTTGGAGCAAGCACTAAGGCCGGACGCTCACAACGCTCAATAACATTGGCTACGCTAAAGGTTTTACCAGAACCAGTCACACCAAGTAGGATTTGATCTTTAACACCTGCAGATATATTTTGCACAAGCTGGTTTATGGCTTGTGGCTGGTCGCCTGTTGGCGTATACTCTGTCTGTAAGGAAAACAATTTTTCATTTAACATTTTTATTACCGTATATGTTAGGAGCGTATTTATGGAATACAGGATTATTGCGGCCTCACCCTTTGTGGAGCTTGACCGTGTGTATCTTATACAAATTATGCTCAAAAGCTTCAAGGGGCGACGTGACGTAATTGTATATCTTTTTCGTGCTAACCCTGACGAGCAAGAGCTTGAGTATTTACGCGGCCTTGAAGGTCTTGTGGGGCAAGCCGATGCCAATACTCCGGAAGGTGCCAGTGCTGAGGATGTGCTTTTGAGCGTGCTAGAGGCATTTACAGCAGAGGAGGGCAATACCCTTCTTGAATACTTGGACAAAAAATATGATGAACATATTAAAGAAGTGGTAGTAAGCCCGCTTGAACTACCTATCCCCTTAGGCATGGTGCCATTTTCTGCCATACCCGAAGGTAAGACCTTAGGTTTTATCCGTTTTGATACGGTGCCGGAGTATAATTTGCCATTTAAGGTGCATGGTTTTTATGACCTTGATGCCCACGATGCCCTATTAGCAGAAGGGGAATAAGGCATAAAAACAATTTTACCAGAGCGTGGACAAAGCCCATATTAAAAAAAGTAAAATTGAAAACATGGCTTAAAAATAATTTTTTAAATCTGAGGCCTTTGCACAGTGTATTATGCAGAGGTCTCCACTAACACTTCGTTGTCATTAAAATTTTTTGACTTCACGGGCTGGTCTATACAAGCATCGACTAAGTAGTCGATGCTGAAAAACGCATTTCCATGCGCTTTTCAGAAAGGCACGTTGCCTCCAAATACCCCTTTGGGGTCGCCAGAAGTTAATTCTGGCTTATTTTACGGCACGCGAAATTTTTCTTATAGAAAAATTTCGTTAGTCGCCGCTTGAAAAACCATTTTTTTGTGTCATAAAATCGCCCAAAAAGTATGCTACGCACCCTTTTTTCTGGCAATTTTATTGGGAAACTTTGATTGAAAAATATTGCTATTTTAATAGTTTTGTCTGTTTTTCAACGTCGACTAAGTAGATTTTGTAAACAGTCTGAATAAAATTATATTTATTCCGATGTGCGAACCACTTCAATAATGGGTGGTAGTTTGGTAATTGCATCAATAATTCTATATAGTTGACTTAAGTCTCTTACTTCCATGGTCACATCAATTTCACCCTTGCCATCTACCAAGGTTTTAGATGAAAGTGCATCAATATTGACATTTTCATGGGCTAAAACTTGAGCAACTTTGGCAATAACACCACTTTCATTGCGTGCAGTGATGTGGATTCTGGCAAGATATGGTTTATCCTCTTCACCATCCCAATTTACTGATATAAGCCTTTCTGGCTCCATATTGGGCACATTGGGGCAATCAACACGGTGCACAGCCACACCAAATCCACGGCTAATATACCCAATAATGGCGTCACCCGGCACAGGATTACAGCATTTTGCATAGCGTATGAGCACACCGTCAACGCCGCTTAATTTAACGCCGGTGGTCGCTGTGGCTTTGGGAGCTTTGGCCTTTGTGCTATGCTCGACGGTTGGTGTAACTGCATCGGGGTTGAGCACAGCATATAATTTATTTAATACTTTGCGTGGGGTGTGATGGGCATAGCCCACGCTGGCAAGTAAGTCATCTACACCGTCAAAATTCATGTCTTGGGCCACAATGGCAAGCTGGCCGCCTTTAATGGCCTTAGCCACATTAAGGCTAACTTTACGCCCCTCTTTGTCAAGCATTTCACGCCCTAGGGCTAGAGCTCTGGCTCTTTCTTCGGTGCGCAAATAATGCTTGATACGGCTGCGGGCTTTGGCTGTTTTAACAATTTTTAGCCAATCTCTATTGGGATTGCGGGATTGATCTGTAATAATTTCAACAATATCACCATTTTTAAGCACAGTGCTTAACGGTACTAATTTACCATTAACTTTGCCACCAGAACAGTGGTGCCCAACCTTGGTATGAATGTGAAATGCAAAATCAAGCGGGGTAGCACCTTCCGGCAGCTCCTTAACGTCGCCTTGCGGGGTGTAGACATAGACCTCATCTTTAAATAAATCCAACCGCAAAGAATGCATAAATTCTTTGGAATCACTTTCATCGCGCTGGCGTTCAAAAATTTCCTGCAGCCAAGAAAATTGTTCTAAATCCTTGGTACTAACCTTACTTTTTTCTTTATATATCCAGTGCGAAGCCACACCATGTTCTGCTTGTCGATGCATGTCTTCAGTACGAATCTGAATTTCAATGCGCTCACCCTCTGGCCCCATAACAGTAGTATGCAAACTTTGGTAGCCATTGGCCTTGGGCATGGAAATATAGTCTTTAAAACGGCCGTGTACTGGTTTCCATTGTGAGTGTATAAGCCCAAGCACTGCATAACAATCCTTAATATCATTCACCAGAACGCGAAAGGCCATGATATCATGCATTTCATCAAGGGTTAAAGATAGTTGCTGCATTTTTTTGTGTATACTATACTTATGCTTAATCCTGCCGTAAACACTACCTTTAATTCCATTGCTTTTGATAAGATTCTCAATACGTTCCACGACCTTATCAATAATTTTGCGTTCCACCACTTGGTTGTCTTCAAGCCAAGTGGTAATTTGATTGTATACGTCCGGGCGTAAATATTTAAAACTCAAATCTTCTAAAATCTGCTTAACTCTGTGCAATCCCAAACGGTTGGCAAGGGGCGCGTAGATGTCCATAGTTTCTTGAGAAATGCGTCTTTGCTTGTGCTCTTTTTGGAAATCAAGGGTGCGCATATTGTGGATGCGGTCGGCAAGTTTAACCATAAGTACGCGAATATCGTGACTCATAGCTAAAATCATTTTACGGATATTCTCGGCTTGGGCATCTTCCTTAGAGTCAAAGGGGATTAAGCTAATCTTGGTTACACCGTCAACAATATCGGCTACATCTTCGCCAAATAATTCATCTAAATCTTCCACCGTGGCCTTGGTATCTTCTACGGTATCGTGCAAAAGTCCGGCCACGACGGTGGCCTCGTCAAAACCAAGCTCAGCAAGGGTGTGAGCCACAGCTAGGGGGTGCGAAAGGTAAGGCTCACCAGAAAGACGGGTCTGCCCAGCATGGGCAGAGGCGGCATATACATATGCTTTTTGAATGAGCGAAAGGTTTGCTTCAACATTTTTTGAAGCAACCTGGTCGAGTATTTCTTGAATTCTAATCATATGTTATACCAAAAAAACTGTATTAGGGTTTTACATAAAAAATTATTGTGCTCTTTGTTCTATCCACCACTGTTCAAAGTTATACATAATACCTGCAAGTGCTGGCTCAATACCTTTAAATCGTGATTGTATAACTGGCAAGGCATAAGGCACAAATAAAAAACAATATGGTTGTTCATCATGCATAATTTCTTGCAATTTTGCATAGATTTTTTTGCGCTTTGTCATGTCTGGTGTGCCTCTGCCAGCCTCTAGTAATGCGTCAATTTCGGGGTTAATATAGCGGGTGAAATTAAGCCCTCCAGACTTAGCTTTAGATGAATGCCATACATCATATATATCAGGGTCTTGCCCAATAGTCCAGCCTAGGATGACAGTGTCAAAACGGCCGGTATCCACAAATTCTTTAATGAAGGCTGCCCATTCAACAGTGCGTATTTGTACATCAATACCAATATCTTTGAGCTGGCTTTGGATGACAATGGCCGTGAGAATACGCTGTTCATTCCCCTGATTGGTGAGTATAGTAAAAGATAAATCTTGGCCATCTTTTTCTAAAATTCCATCACCGTCTTGATCCACAAAACCCAATTCAGTTAGTAGTTCCTTTGCTTTTGCAACATTTTGGCTAACTGGTTTAAGCTTGTCATGATAAGCCCACGAACCTGGCTTGTATGGGCCAAATGCAGGCACACCTTGACCCATAAGTACACCTTTGACAATACCCTCGCGGTCAATGGCGTAGGATATAGCCCTGCGCATGCGCACGTCTTGAAATAATGGGTGGAGCATATTAAAACCCATGAAGACATACATTGAGGATAAATATCTATATTTATTAAAATTTAAATCCCAGAGCGCACCGCTGGTCTGGCGTAAATATTGTTGGGGGGTTAAGTTCATGACATCAAGCTTGCCGGCTCTTGTTTCTAAAAACATCGTAGAAATATCTGGAATAATTCTATAAGTTACATTTTCTATATATGGTTTTCCCATGAAATAGGTGGGCGAGGCACTAAGGGTTACACGCAGGCCGGTTTCCCATGTTTTTAGCCGGTAAGGCCCGGCCCCAATGGGTTTGCGTGCAAATGTGGTATTGCGCAGGTCTTGACCATCTAGGATATGTTTGGGCAAAATAGCACTCATCCAAGAGCTAAGAGCTCTGGCAAAATATTTTTCATAATAAACTTCAAAACTATAGCGTCCGGTTTTGCGAAATTCCTTTACCTGCATAAAATCACCAGCATATGGTGATGCTGTCTTGGGATCAGTGACAATCTTCCAAGTAAATTCCACATCATCGGCGGTGAGTTCCACCCCATCTTCCCAAAAAATACCTTTGCGTAATGTAAAGCGTAAGAGTTTGCCATCATCCTCAATACTATAACTCTCTGCTGCATAAGGCTCAATTTGTAAATCTTTATTATACTTTAGCGGGGATATAAATATTAATCCGGCCACATCGTGTGAGGCCGTATCTGTTGCAAGGTAGGGGATTAAATTTGATGCTTCACCAATACTGCCAAAAACGATATGCCCGCCATATTCCTTATGAATAGGCGTTTTTTCTTCAATCTTCTCCGCAAAGCATGTAGTGCTAAGCAGTGTAACTATAGCTAAGCATAGCCCAATCTGAGATGGTTTTAGCAACATGAGCAAAATTTTTCGTGGTATCAGTGTCATATAATCATCCGTTTTTATTGCATATTAAAAAAATATTATAAAAGTTATACTTATGTGTATAGTTTTTGTTGAAAAAAAAATTGTCTTGAGCTACTCTAAATATGCTAGAAACTATTTCCTTGTAAAGCCTTTAGAAATTGTCTGCCTTGTGGAGATTATTTGTATTTTGGTGGTATTGTTCAAACATGGCAGCATAAATGCGTCGATTTATCGCAATTAGAGGTTTATCAGCATGACTCGAGCTGAAAAAAACGCCTTGCGCACGTTGGTACAGAGTTTCAATCATGAAAGTATACTTGAGTACGTTCGCGACAGTGGTCAGTATATCCTGTCTGAAGGCGGTGTGCAAAAAATAAATATTACCCAAAATAATGCCGTTTGGGAAATAGCAGGAACCATACAAGGCGAAGACTTTCAGGTATATACGCCAGAATTAATCATCAACCTTGATGATTATACCCTAAAACAGCAATGCAATTGCTCTGAATCTTTTTCTGGAGTGTGTCGTCATGTGGCTGCTATTAGTTTATATCTTTTAAGTGATTTACGTGAAGATGATGAACAAGAAGACGCAGCACAAGCCAGGGCAGATTGGAAATTAAGTTTTCGTTCTTTTTTTTCCACAGAAATGGAGCCGGAGCCTGGTCGGCATTATCTTATATTCCGCTTTTATCCAGAGCCGGGGCGACTTTCAGTAGCTTTTTTTAGAGGACGCCAGAATAAATCAGGTATTTCCACCGTACACAATGAAATTACGCTTGAGCAAATTTTGCGTAACCCAGAATGGTGTGAGCAATCACCTCAACTTATGGATGTGGCAAGGCAAATAGGCCAACATCAAGACTATTATGGGCATAAGGTAGAAATTCCCGAGGGTTTGGTTTCGTGGTTTTTTTGGGCTGTGCGTAATGAGTACTATATTTTATGGAAGGATTCTGACAAAACCAGCCATATTGAGAGCACCACCTTTGTACTTAAGTTAAAGCCAGAAATATCTTCAGATGGTTTTAGCTTCTCCTTATTATTGCTTCACGAGGGCCGCCCGCCAATATCGCTTATGCAGCACACCGAAGAAGATGTGACATTTCATGGTCAAATGCCTATATGGGTTTGTTATAATAAAAGTTTTTATCCGGTGCAGACTGGGCTTAATCTATCCCTCATCTATGACTTATTGTATACTAGGCCCGTGGTTCCGCATGAAGAAATCTCAGAGTTTTTAGATCGCGTGTGGACAAGATTGCCAGAAACAAATTTATTTGAGCCACAAAACTTCCTTAAGTTAATGGCCCCTATTTTTCAGCCAGCCACTTATAATCCAAAGCTTTTCCTTGATGAAGAGGGTAGCTTGCTCACTCTTGAAATTGAAAATATTTATGAAACCATACATGGTGAATTTTTGTTAAATGGCCCTAACCCTGAATTTCAAACTGGTAGTTACTCTTATAGCAGTTCTACCTATCTTGTGCGCAGGCATCAGGTTGAAGAGGCTGAACTTTTATCCATGCTTGCTAGTATGGGATTTCAGCAACGTAGCAATAAACTGTGGTTTTTAGAGCCGGAGGAAGCCATTGCCTTTTTGCTTGATTCTTACCCCACACTTTTGGAAACATTCAGAGTGTATGGAGAAAAAGCTCTTTCACGCTATAAAGTACGTAAATCACAATCAGTTATTACGGCCACAGTGGAAAGTGAAGAAAAAGAAAAATGGTTTAGCCTTGATATTAATATTGAGTATGACGGGCAATCCATACCCTTGGAAACCATCTGGAAGGCTTGGGTTAAGGGTAAACGCTATGTGCAGCTAAAGGATGGCTCTTATGCCAGTTTGCCGGAATCGTGGCTTGAAAAAATAGCGCATAAATTACACGCGCTTGGATTAGATACAAGCAAGCCACCTCAGCAAAAGTTCCAACAATTTGAAGCTCCGGTACTAGATAGCCTTTTGGATGACTTCCCAACGGTGCACACGGACTCGTTTTGGAACATCTTGCGTGATAAAATTCGCAATTTCCGCGAAGTGCGCAGTATTGACGTTCCCGACGGTCTTAACGCAGAATTGCGAGCCTATCAGCAGCAGGGTATTTCTTATCTTAACTTCCTTTCAGAGTACGGCTTTGGGGGTATACTTGCTGACGAAATGGGCCTTGGTAAAACTGTACAAACGTTAGCATTTATTCAACATATGGTGGAAAACAAATTGGTAGGGCCAAACCTGATTGTCGTTCCCACTTCAGTTTTACCCAACTGGGATCGTGAGGCAGAAAAATTTGTCCCAAGCTTAAAACGTTTAATTATTTATGGTACCCGTCGTGAAAATATGTTTAAACAAATCATGGATTCACAACTGGTCATAACAACATATGCACTTTTACGCCGTGATTTAGAAGAATTTGAAAAATACGAATTTAATACTATAATTCTTGATGAAGCACAAAATATTAAAAATCCAAATACCATCACAGCACGCTCTGTGCGGCATATTAATGCAAGGATGCGTCTATGCCTATCTGGTACGCCTATTGAGAATAACTTATTTGAATTATGGTCACTTTTTGAATTTCTTATGTCAGGTTTTCTTGGTTCACAACATTCATTCCAACTCGGTATTGTGAAGCCCATTAAGGATGGAGACGCCGAAACACTTGACTATCTACGCACGAGAGTCCGGCCGTTTATTTTGCGCCGTACCAAGGCCGAAGTGGCAAAAGACCTGCCGCCCAAGGTTGAAAGTGTTACTTGCTGCGCGTTGGAAGAGGCTCAAGCTGAGCTTTATACAGCTCTTGCTCAAAAACTCAAAGCGCAAGTGCTTGCAGATGTTGATGAAAAAGGCATTGGAAAGAGCCAGATGTCCATACTTGATGCATTACTTAAATTGCGTCAAATTTGTTGTCACCCGCGCTTGTTAAAAATTGATATTCCAGGATTTTCCAATAATTTGCCGTCAGGTAAGTTTGATGCATTTAAGAACATGGTTATGGATATTGTGGAAGGTGGACATAAAGTTCTTGTATTTTCACAGTTTGTACAAATGTTGCACATTATTCGCCAATGGTTACAAGCATCAGAAATTCCATTCTGCTATCTAGATGGTGGGAGCAAAAATCGTTTTGAACAGGTGGATTTATTTAATAATGACCCCAAGATACCCATATTCTTAATTTCACTAAAAGCTGGCGGAACTGGTCTTAACCTTACCTCAGCAGACTATGTCATTCACTACGACCCATGGTGGAATCCAGCTGTGGAAAGCCAAGCCACGGACAGAACACACCGCATTGGCCAAACTAGACAGGTTTTTTCTTATAAACTTATTTGCCAAAATACAGTTGAGGAAAAAATCTTGAAATTGCAAGAAGCTAAACGAGGTGTGGCCGAAGCCATTATTCCAGGGCAAGATGCTTTACACTCCTTAACTAGGGAAGATTTGGAAATGCTTTTTGATGTGTAAATTCAAGTGTTTGTTTTAGGTTTTTCATGTTGCCGCCCGCTTTTTGCGGGCGGCATAAATTTTTGGCACTCCTTAGTTTATGCCCGCCAAGTGCGGGCTTTTAAAATTAGGAAAATATTTTTTTGACATTATGGTTTTTTTACTCTATATGTTCGGAAGTATTTTTGTTTTTGACCAAGCTCTCCCTTTAAACTACTTTGTGCATATTTTTTGATGATGACCTTAAAAGGTGAGCTATGGTACGTGTTTTGCAATTTTTTAACTATGTCGGACAACTGACACTATGGCTGTGAGTTAATGAGTTTTCGACAATTCAAAAAACTAAATATTGCTGGTTGAGCAAATAAACCATTTTAGAGGTGTTATTGTGTTTGCCGTTCGTCGCTATATTTCCTTATCCCTTTGTTTACTTATACTTTTTACTGCAAGTAATGCTTTTGCAGAAATCACTGCGCGCTCAGCTATTCTTATGAATATGAAAACGGGGCGTATCCTTTATAAGCAAAACCCATATGATCTTATACCACCGGCATCTTTAACTAAGGTTCTAAGTATGTACGTGGCCATGGATATGATTAAAAGCAAAAAAGCATCCCTAAAAACCGTGACCAAGGTGAGCTCAGCTGCAGTGCGTACTGGTGGTTCTAAAATGCGCCTTAGACGCGGTGAAAAAATTTCTCTTGAAAAGCTACTCATGGGCATGGCTGTATCTTCTGGCAATAATGCTTCTCTTGCCGCAGCGCAATGCCTAGCTAAATCGAGCAGTGATTTTGTGAAACTTATGAATGCCAAGGCTAAACAATTGGGCATGCGCAATAGTACATTCAAAAACCCACATGGTCTGCCAGCAGAAGGGCAATTTACCACAGCTTATGATATGCTAAAAATGGCTAGAAGTTACATTAAGGCACATCCTCAAGCTATGCGTTTCCATAACACAAAATCCTTTGTCCATAATGGTATAACCCACAAATCTACCAACAAGTTGCTTGGAAAGGTTAAGGGTGTAGATGGCCTTAAAACTGGCTGGACAATTGCCTCAGGCCATAACCTTATTTTTACAGCAAGACGTGGAGATGTCCAACTCTTGGGCGTAATTTTAGGCGGCAAAGGACGTGTGAAGCGTGATAATGAAGCTAAACAATTAATTGAAGCAGGCTTTGCAGCACCAAACTCTGCGTCTAAAGTGTCACGCAAAGTCGGCAAACAAAGCTATAGTGCCAGCAAAAAATAGTGTCATATTAATGTATTGTAAAACAATATTCATATTGTAATCTAAAAATCACTACTCAAAAAATCCAAGCCAACTTAGCTCAGATGGTAGAGCAACTGATTCGTAATCAGTAGGTCAAGAGTTCAATTCTCTTAGTTGG
>CAYJIU010000033.1:0-18820 GCA_964370305.1 uncultured Desulfovibrionaceae bacterium | reverse complement strand
TGTATTATACCCACCTTGTTTTTTAGTACATCTTTCATATTAAATTGGGTCTGCTCCACAGAGGGCAAAGAGCGATTTTACGGTGTTGTATGGCAAGACCGTAACTTGCCATACCCCGTGAGTTCCTCCTTTGCGAAGCAAATAGCCACGCAGGGATAAAACACCGCATGAGTGATTTGTGCTACCCGTGGCAAAAGCTTATAATTTTTTACTTTTAAATTAGATTGCCATGGTGGGTGGCGCAAGTACCACGTGATTGTAATTTAGAATTTATTTCTCATTGAATATATGAACTATTCCCTGCTCAGCAAAAGCCATATTTGCCCCTTATTATAAACACTCATGGCTGCATCATGGGCCTTTTCACCCTTGCCGGCATATAAATCTATACGCAGGTTTTTAATGGCTCCTCCAGTATCATGGGCAAACCCAAGCCCTTGTAAATAATTATTATGCGTGGGGGCATGCTCTCCGGCCTTGGTCTTGCCCTTGGTGGGGATATAGTAGGCCAAAATTCCACCAAGGGGCAAAACTCTTTTATCAACAGCTAGGCTTACCCAAGGTATCAGCGGCCCCCCCGTAGTGCTTTGTGGTTCTAGCGGCCCGTAGCGGAAAAATACATAGGCAGGGGTTGCCTGCAAAAATGCTCTGCGTTTTGTGGGGTTATTGTCCCACCAAGCCCGAATACCATCGATGGTGGCATCTCTTTTAGCTACATTCTTGGTGCGCATAAGATATCCGGCCATACTCTCACCGCTGTGTCCATTAAGGCCAGCAAAAAGTACTGCTCTATCGGTACCAGTATCAAAATCTAAGTAGCCGGAACCTTGCAGCATTAAAGCATATACATCTAAGGGATGTTTAAGCCACGCAATTTCAAGCCCTTTTTTAGCCAAGGCTTGGTCAAGATCAATTTCTTCACGAGTGAAATATGGTGGGTCTGGGCGAATAACTTTTGTAAACACACTATCAGGGCAGGTATGTTTGGCTAAGCAATGCGCAAGCTCAGGTGCCAGTTCATCGGGTAGGCGGTAAATGGGATATTCATAACCCGCTTTTTTGGTCAAACTTGCCTTGATGACCGGTGAATAATAGGAAGTAAAATGTGAAGATGGGCTTATTTTAATCCATTGAAAGTGTTTGGATAATAATTCAGGATTTTTATCAAGTCGGGGTAATAGGCTTTTTAAAAGCTTAAGTGAAGAGGTGATTTTTGACCAAGGTATATGCTTATGCTCAATGGCACTGGCACTTTGCGGCCATGCTTGGGTATAATTAAGTGCGTCTTCCAAGGCTGGAGCAAGCTCAGTCCAAGATTTTAAGCCCATACGAAATTTATTTAAGGCTAATGCTTGCCTTTTGGCCGCAGTCTGGCTAATGGGAACAAAGGGCGGGGTGGAAAATATAAGTTCATCCTCTTTGTTGCTTTGAGTATTGGCGTGTAATGTGGATGTTTGAAAGCAAATACTAAGCAAAAAACCCAGCACAAAAGTAGAGATTGTTTTGTGAAAATAATCAATATAAACAGGATCATACAACATATTTTTTTGTTACCCTCTTGAAATTAAAGATGTTTTTAGTTTAGATTACGTACTGGATTTCGTTTAAATATAAAAAAATATAAAAAAAGTCTAGACATTAAAGTAGTTATATAATATGCCTTAGAAAAAGATGTTTTATAAAAGGAGAAAGCTATATGGCACAGAAGAAAATTGAACGCCACAAAGAGTTGGCTAGACGGCGTAAACGTCGCGCTGAGCGTATAAAGCAACGTATTCGCGATGCTAAGGCTGAAGCAAAGGCGAAGTAGCCTTACTTTCTAGACCTGCCCCTAATTACAGGGCAGGTTTATACTTTTTTGCTTTTTGGAGAACAAAGGGCAGGTTGATTTCAAAACATTCTGTCTAGGTTATTTTTATGCCAATTTATGAATATAAGTGCCCACAATGTAATAATATTTTTGAAGAGTGGGTTAAAAGTCACGCGCATACGGCCATTTGCCCTCAGTGCCAAGCTACGGCTGAGCAGATTATTTCAAACACAGCCTTTGTGCTTAAGGGTGGCGGTTGGTATGTTACTGAATATGGCAATCGCAAAGGCGAAAGCAATAAAGAGCGTGAGCAAGCGGCAAATCAAGATAAAAGCTCTGATCAAGGTTCGGGGCAAGACAAAAGCTCTGCTCAAAAATCAAGCGTAAGCAATGCCGCTAAGGTTGATTCCGCTAAAGGTTCCGACGCTAAAAGTGATACAACTGCCACTAAGGTTGCGCCAGACCAAAATAAGACTAAGGCTACTGCTAAGGATGCCGCCATATAAAAGGGATTTTTGCCATGATTGAAAGGTATAGTCGTCCGGCTATGAGTGCCATATGGACTTTGGAAAATCGTTACAATGCGTGGCTTAAGGTAGAGCTTGCCGTTTGTGAAGCTTGGCATACTCTTGGGCGTATTCCTGCCGATGCCATGCAAAATATACGTGCTAAGGCTGGGTTTAATACTGAGCGCGTCCTTGAGATAGAAGAAACTACGCGTCATGACGTCATTGCCTTTTTAACGTCAGTGGAAGAACACGTTGGGCCAGATGCCAGATATATTCACCTTGGCTGCACATCTTCAGATATTGTAGATACAGCCAATGCTGTACTTTTGCTGGAGGCTGGTACCTTGGTGGTAGAAGACATTAAGGCACTGCTTAAGGCTTTGCATGAACTTGCTCATAAGTGGAAAGGCACACTTTGCATGGGTCGCACGCATGGTATTCATGCTGAGCCCACTAGCTTTGGTATTAAGATGGCTGGCTTTTATGCTGAATTTTCGCGCCATTTAGAGCGAGTGAGTATTGCTCTTGAAAATGTGCGCGTGGGCAAATTATCCGGTGCTGTGGGTACATATGCATTTTTAAGTCCTGAGGTTGAAGCCCTAACCATGCAGCATCTTGGACTTTTAGTGGATACACATTCCACACAAATTATTCAGCGCGATCGCTATGCACAATTTTTCACAGCTCTAGCCATTTTGGGTGGTGGTATTGAGCGTTTATGCGTGGAGCTTCGCCACTTGCAACGCACGGAAGTGCTAGAAGTAGAAGAGGGCTTTAGAAAGGGTCAAAAAGGATCTTCGGCTATGCCGCATAAGAAAAATCCCATCTCAGCAGAAAATATGACTGGTCTTTCGCGTCTTTTGCGTAGTAACGCACTGGCTGCCATGGAAAACCAAGCCCTATGGCATGAGCGGGATATAAGCCACTCTTCGGTGGAACGAGTTATTATGCCAGACTCCACCATTCTTGCAGACTATATTTTGCACCGCTTAACAAGCTTATTGCAAAATCTTGTGGTTAAGCCTGAGCGCATGTTGAAAAATATGGAACATTCTCTAGGCTTATACTATTCACAACGTGTGCTCACCACTTTAATTGATAAGGGCCTTGCGCGCCAAAAAGCTTATGAAATGGTGCAAGCATGTGCTATGCAAAGCTGGGAGAGCCAAAAGCCATTTGTAGATATTGTAAAGCAAGATAAAGATATAACAGCACTTATTGAGGATAAAACCCTGAATGAACTTTTTAGTGCTGATTATTATTTGCAATATGAAGACACTATATTTGAGCGAGTTTTTAACCAATAATATCGGGTGTATAATTATGGAAGACTTAAAACGCCGTCTAGCTAGAATTTTGCTTGAGAAGTCCTACCGTGAAGGGGATTTTATGCTCACATCTGGCCGCCGCAGTGATTACTATTTTGACTGTAGGGTAACGGCTTTGCATCCAGAGGGGTCTTGGCTTATTGGAACACTTTTCAATAAATTATTGGCCGATGTGGATATTAAAGGAGTTGGCGGCATGACTCTTGGGGCAGACCCATTGGTTGCTGCAACTACGGTCATTTCTCATGAAGTAGGCCGTCCCTTGGCAGGTCTTTTAGTGCGCAAAGAAGCTAAAGGGCACGGTACTGGGCAATATGTGGAAGGTCTTGGAAATTTTCAAGATAATGATAGGGTAGCCATGCTTGAAGATGTGGTTACTACTGGTGGTTCCTTGTTAAAAGCTTGTCAAAGGGTTGCTGATGCCAAACTAAAGATTGTTAGTGTGTGCACCATCCTTGACCGTCAAGAAGGCGGACGCGAAATATTAAAGGATGCCGGATATGACCTCCTAGCTCTTTATACAAGGGAAGAATTGGTTAAACTCGGACGTGAGTAAATTATGGTTAAAAGTATGCAGCAAAAAACATTTTTGTGGTCGGCACGCATATTAGTCTTGTCTTTGATGGCCTTGCTATGGAGCCCAGCTTTGAGCATGGCCGCTACATGGCAGCCACAAATTTATGATTATGCCTTGCCAAAGCGCGTCATTGCCATTGATAAAAATAAGCAACAATTTCATTTATACGAGAAAAAAAGTCCTCTTACCTTGAAAGCTACCTACCCTTGTACCACTGGACAAGTGGTAGGGGATAAACAAGTAGTTAATGATTTACGCACTCCCGAAGGCGTTTATTTTGTGGGGTATAAGATTGCTAAAGGTCTTGATTTTAAGGAATATGGTGGTGTAGCCTATACCTTAAATTATCCAAACCCGGTGGATCGTTTGCGGGGTAAGACTGGCTATGGTATTTGGATTCACAGTAAGGGTGAAGATGCAGATATTATTCCTTATAATACGCGTGGGTGCATTGCCATTGAGCGCAAAAATATTTTAGAAATTGATCCTTTACTATCGCCCGGCACTGCTGTTGTGGTTGGTGAAACATTGAATTCAAGTCAAGTTCCCATTAAGGATACCGGCACAGCCCGTCACTTGCGCTTTCGTATGGAGCAATGGACAAGGGCTTGGGCTAGCCGTTCCCAAAAGTTTTTTGATTTTTATGACCATGGTGCTTACACCAAGGCCATGCATGAAACATTTACCGCCTTTAAAAATAATAAAGAGCGTCTTTTTAAAATTCTTTCTTGGATAAATATTTTTAATCGTGAGGTACACGTTCTTGAAGGCCCCGGCTATTGGGTGACTTGGTCAGAGCAGTTTTACCGCGCCCCAAATCTTTCCACCGAAGGCATACGCAGGCTATATTGGCAGCGCAGTGGCGATGGCCAATTTCGCATTGTGGGCATGGAGTGGATACCCCGTAATGTGGGTATGCAGGCTGCATATGAGAAGGGCCAACTTGTAGCTGCCATAGAAAAGCCGCTCAGTGATGCTGCCCCCTTAGATGCTCAAGAAGAGGTACCAACACCTCCACCACTTGCCATGCCAGAGATGGCAGAAAGTGCGCAACAAGCCTCTGCCACTACACCTGTTGTGCAACAAGTGGCAGCGGCACAGTCTGGCTCTGCGCTGGTACTTACCACAAAGCTTAGTGCAGACATTAAAAAGCTACTTGAAACTAGGGCAAAAGCATGGCAAAAACGCGATGCTAAAGCCTTCTATGCTTTATATGATGTCAATAATTATGGGCAATTAGACAATGTGCCCAAGTCAAGCTTTGCTCAGTTAAAAAGCACCATGTCGCGTTACTTTAGGGCTCCATGGCTTGATATGGTCAGTGGCATGGTACAGATGCAAGTACAAGGCAATACTTTGATAACTGTTGGTAATCAATTAATATATATGCCAGGAAAGCAGGTATTTGAGGGTGAAGAATCCCTGTACTGGCAACGTGATAACAAGGGCAGTTGGCATATAGTTGCTGCCAAGTGGCAGGAGAAAAAGTTGGGCATGGAGGCAGCATATCTTGAAAAAATCAGTACCTCTGTGACAAAATTTATAGAAGAGTGGCGCAAAGATTGGCTTGCAAGTGACTTGGATGCATATATGCAGCATTATGCAATACATGCAAAGCAAGGCCAAAGAAGCAAAGCTGCCATAGCCATGCAAAAGAAGAATTTATGGACGGTTGCTGCACCTTTAGAGATACAATTAAGCGGGCTAAGAGTTCAGCTTGACCCCAAGGGTGTGCGCGCAGATATGAACCAAGTTTATCGTAGTAAGGATGGCAAAGGAGATAAGGGCACAAAAACCCTTATACTTGAGCCATATAATGGTGGCTGGAGGATCATACAAGAAGACTGGGCAGCATTGCCGTAATTAATACTAATTTCACCACAGGAGAGTTTTATGTCCGTATCGGGTGAAAAGTTAAATTTGTTAATAATGCGCGATAGTGGAGAAACAAAACGCTATCGCGTACGGCGTTCTTTTTTTCATGCCTTCATTACAATATTTCTTTGTTTTCCCATTTTTACTGCCATTGCAGTGTGGGGTTGTTATGCCTTATGGCAAGACAATGTAACTTTAAAAGAAAAAATCAGCCTCACCGAACAGTTAAATCAAGAATATTTTGCCAAAGCAGAGCGTTTGTCCAATTTAGAAGATTTGCTTAAGCGCGAAACAGAAATAGAATCAAAGCTTACTCAAAATATAGTTGCTACAGCACCCAAAACGGCTAATACTTCTAATAAATCAGAGGAAATAGCGCAAACATCCCATAAAGGTGATGCTACCACCAGTGACCCCAAGGAAGAAGCAACCGCAAGTACTGATAAAGAATCACCTGCAACCAAGGAAGGCCAAGAGGAAGTCCTCATGGATGACGGGCCTGGTCACGCAGAATTTGCTATCATTGATGAAGGCATTATTATGGTTGAAAATGTGGTCAGCCGTCTTGTGGAGCCAAGAAGACTACGCACATCGCTGGATTTACGCAATCCTGGTACAGCCAGCCTTGCGGGTGAAGTTTTGTGTATTTTGAGTCTGGCCTCCGGAGACACTGTACCTTTAACCTTAAATCCCACCAATGTAGGAAATTATAGAATTCAACGTTGGAAAAAAGCTGTTCTTTTTGCCGATATAGCCGAAGAGCACGATCTTTTTAATGCCCAAATAATTATTGAAGTAAAGGATAACACTGGCAAGTTATTGTATCGTAATATCTTTGCCATAGAACAATAAAGTACGCGGAATCACGTGGCTTTGTCGTTGCACTCCTCGCAATTGACATGACCAAAGTTTATGTAAAAAATGAGCGTTTTATTCTATAAAAATTTCATTCGGAATCATTGCGAAGAGTGCAACGACGAAGCAATCCAGCCTTTTAAGCTGCATACGAAGAGCTTACAAAATACAAATTTTAGATGCGTTTACGCTTGAGTCTCCATCTAGGTAGTCGATGCTGAACAACACGTTTCCACGTGTTGTTCAGAAAGACACGTTGCCTCCAAATACCCCTTTGGGGACGCCAGAAGTGAATTTTGGCTTATTTTACGGCACGCGAAATTTTCCTTACAGAAAAATTTCGGTAGCCGACACTTGAAAAAACATCCACTTGCTTCACAAAATTGCCAGAAAGTCGCATTCCATGCTTTGTTTATGGCAATTTTATTCTACTATTTTACACAAGTTACTCTTGTAATCATACAGGGTTGTATAGTTTTTCAGTGTCGACTAGGTAAACGCATTTAAATTACATCATCATATCGTAATTATTCTATAATTTACCTTGTCATAGCCCTTTGCAAATATTTTTTGTGGATTGTTTTGTCGTCACGTGATTTCGCTTGTGTAAGTGATTCTTGATGAAGGGTATTTTAATTTTTATGTGCAGTAATTTATACTAATATTATTCAGTGTTGTGTGTTTTTGGTTTTTTGAAACTATTGCTATATTTTCTTTTTTCCCTGTGGCGTCGTCAAAACTAACTTTTGCATCCTAGACAACCAGAAAAAAATGACCTATTACCTGTTTTTAGACAATAGTTTTGCACAATTATTTTGTACGGAGTATAGCAAGCATGCAAGAAAAATCTTCCACGAGCACAGTTAAGCCCGATGCATTGGGTAACATTGAAGATGCTCCGTATAATACAGCCCAAGACATTCAAAGCCATTTAGATAGCGAACAAGTGGAAAATGGAGTGCGCTTGGTTACGCTAACCCATGCTGGTGAAAAATGGCGTCTTGGTTCAACAACACCCAATTGGCGTAGCTTTTTGTCCTCACTTAGCAAGGCTCCCACAGCAGAAGCATTGCAAGAATTGCAAAGTCAAGGTGTGTGGTTATCACCGGCAAAAAAACCGCCAGCAATTAGCGTAATTTGTGGTGGGCAAGGGGCCATTTGGCCGCACATGGGTAGAGAGCTTTATAATACATTCCCTGTGGCAAGGGCGGCTATGGATCGCATTGCTGCAGTGGCTGAGTGGGATGTATTGTCACTTATGGATGAAACAGATACCCAAAAGCTTATGCTTACGCGCTGGCAATCACCCTACATATTTTTGGTCAGCTATGCTCAGACTTGTTACTTGGAGTCATTGGGTTTTAAGCCAGATGTTTATTCAGGGCATAGCCTTGGTGAGCTTATGGCTTTGTGTATGGCCGGTGTTTATAGTCCAGAAGATGCTTGGAAAATTTTTGATTATCGATCCGTCTTGGTTAATGACTTTGAAAATAGTGGCAAGCATGACACTGGTATGATGGCTGTATATGCCACTTATGATAAAATTGAAGCAGTTTTGCGTGAATTTCCTGAGTTACTTATATCCAATTATAACACAACTACGCAGCATATTTTAAGCGGCCCAAGGGTGGTGCTTGCAGAGGCTAGGCGTAATTTACGTAAGCAAAGAATACCGGCTATTATTTTAAATGTTTCCATGGCTTTTCACCATCCGCATTTACGCGCTTTGCGTGAGGAATCCATAGTGCGTTTGCTAGCTTTTGATATAAAGAGTACGCAAAACCCAGTGATTAGCAATGTAACCGGAGGGTTATACCCCAATGACAAAGAGGGTATTGTAGAATATATAGCAGATTTAGATGAAAATGCCGTGCGTTGGGTTGATTGTGTACACACCATGTGGAATGATTTTAATGTACGTCATTTTTTGGAGATTGGCCCAGCGGATATTGTTAGCGGCCTAACTGCTGATATTGAGCCAAGGGCGCGTTGTTTATCTACTTGTCGTAAGGGCAAAGAAGTGGAAACCATGCGCAGGACAGTGGCTGAACTTTACGCTTTAGGTCATATTTCGGGCCCCGGTAACTACGTTGTGCCAGATGATATATCCATGCCGCTTGAAGCTGAACCCATGGCTCAAGTGCCACAACCCAAGCTTGAATATGATAAAAACCTTCCTCATGTGGAAGAAATACTTTCCATTTTAATGGAAGAAACCGGCCTTGAGCGGAGCAAGCTGGCTGTGCATATGGATTTACGCCACGATTTGGCTATTCGCTCGAGTCGTTTTCCGGTGATAATTCACAAGCTTGAAACGGTGTTTGATATACAAATAAACTTTGAAGATATTATGCACGTGACTACCGTTGGAGATTTAGCTCAAATAGTGGGGAATTTTTGTTCCTTACCTGAACAAGCTCAAGAACAAGCGGAAGAAAATATTTCAGTAAAACAAAATGTTGCTGAACAACTAATTACAGTAAAAGCGGATATGCAACGCTTTGCGCATGTATATCCCATAAAACTTACTGCCGGCCCAAGAGCTGAGTTTTACGCAAGGCGTAACTTTTCTGTATACTCTGATGCACCCTTGCAGGAACAACAATGTTCTACGCCGCTAATTACTGCATTTATGAGCCTTGAGGCCTTGTATGCCGGCGCAGGTTTAGGTTTTGCAGATTTGAATTGTTATGGTGTGGATGATGTGTGCTTTGCACAAGCGGTGCCTTGTCCGGGTGGAGTGACTCGCGAAGGGCAAATTTGTGTGCAAGCTGGTGAATGGATGCCCTCTGACCCAGTATTACCATGCAAAGCAAAGCTTGAACTACATGATATAACAGATAATGGGCGAAGGGTACCAAGTAAAACCATCATTGCTACATGTGACATGTTTCTTGGTAAGGGTGAGTTTGATATATTGCCCATATGGGAAGAAAGCGTACAAGTACTTCTAGATAAACAAGTTATCAAAGAATACCTACTGCCAAGAAAAACATTTGCAGATGAAGGCCATTCAGGCTATAATTGGCCCCCCGCATGTATAGCATTATTACAAAAATTACTTGTGCCAGTGCGCAAACAGTGTGCAATAACAAGTATTGCACGTGTGCGCCATGTGCCGATATTGCCTGATCTTGATGTACGTGTATTTTATAGTTTACAAAAAGTGCCTGATGGTTACGAGTTTAACGCTCAGTTGTATAGCGCAAATACCATTGTTTTAACAGTGCAAGCCATGCATATTGCTGATTCATAAGGAGTTATAATGACTACTACTAAACACCAGTTAAATAAAAATACTTACATGGCTTTGAGTGTTTTGTTTTTATTATTTGTTTTGGTGGGTTGTTCTTCTCAAAAGGCCACTCAAAGCGCGCCAGAGCTACCAGCAAGACATTGGCTTGAAGAAGTACCAGGAGTTCCGGTAGAACACGCAGCTAAACTACAAGCGGCAGTGCCTAATTTATATGATTCAGAAAAATCATTTACCTTTGATGATTGTGTTTATTTAACCATTCAGCAATCCCCCTTACTTGTAAACTCTGCCGTGGATTTAGAAATTAAAAAAGTCAATCTTACCAGTGCTATATGGGAATATTTACCAGAGCCAACTGTGGGATTACAAGTTTCTAATAATATAACCGCATATAATACTGGCCTTGATGACACGCCTAGCGATTATGGGCAGACAAGGCTGCGGGTGAGTTTTTCTGCACACTTTCCAAACCCTCTAGAAACATACTTTAATCACCAAGCTCAACAAATTATGGTTAACCTTGCCATTGCTACACATCGCAAAGCCATAGGTGAAGCCATTTATGATATAGCAGAAATATACCAGAAGCTCGAAGCTAAGCGCAGGATTATCCAAGTGCAAGAAGAGCTTGTGCCTTTAACCAAAAAATTGAGTTCCTATTGGCGACAATTGGAAGCTGTGGACGGGCGGCAAGGTGTGGCTTTAAATCTTGCCTTGCAACGTGAACGTGAGGCTGAACTTAAGCTAGAGCGGACTCAAATTGAAAATCTCATGCTACGCACCAAGCTAAAAACCATAGCAGGTGTAGAAATACAACAAAAACTAAATATTAACACTAAGGATGCCGATAATATCTTGCAAGATTTTAGCGGTGAAAAGCTGTATTGGGAAGACCGCTGGACTGTTACCGAAGATGAACTGCTTGTACGAGCCCAGTTAAAACTGCGCGACTTTGGTATTATGCTTGCTTGGGCGCAGTATGTTCCTGATATGAGAATTCGTGTAAATAATAGTCCTCCAGCTGGTCAGTATCAACCGTCTGACGGGCGTGAAGATACTTTTGTTCATTTAGATTTTTCATTTCCACTCATCGATTGGGGTAGACGCTATCGTAATGTACAAACAGCTCGTATGGAAAAGGCTTTGGCCTTCCAAGAGCAAGCCCGCATGCGTACTGCATACTCTAATAATTGGATTGAGGCCCAGCAAAATGTTACCCTTGCTCAAACTAGCTTAAAAATTGCTAAAACTAATTTGGAAGTTGCTCAAATGGAAGCCAAAGAAGCTGAAATTAACTTTAATGAAGGTATTGAGCTTTATCCTACCTTGGCTGTTAAGCAAGAAGCACTCATAAATGCTCGAATTAATTTTATTAATGCAGAGCTTGACTATAAATTGGCCGAACTTGCTTGGATGAATGTAGCCGGAGTGTTGAAGGAACGCTACATAGGAAAACCTGCAACGGGAGTTATTTAAATGATTAAAAGTGCTTGGTCTAAATATATATTCATAGCTACTTTATTGTGTAGTGTTTTTTGTTCACAATTTGTTTATGCAAACGAGGTTCAGTCTACAATTTTGAACGGCAAGGTTGTAAGCCCTGTTACTCGAGCTAAGGCTTTGCCTTTTAATGCTATTGTGGATGAAGTTTTGGTGAGCCCAGGGCAAAGTGTTGTTGAAAATCAAGTTCTTATGACATATTCCTTGGTGGAAGAAGATGAGCGCATCTTGCAAAAAGAGATTAACCTTGGTGCGGAGACAGAAGATACCCGCGGGCAAATTTTGACCTTACAACGGCAATTGGCTGAAGTTGTGGCTGAGCGTAATAAAGCCAGAAAGCTTGCCGCCTCTGGGCTTGGTTCAAATCAAGCTTTTAATCGTATTGAAGGTGATGTTGCCTCCCTTGAGCAGCGCATTGCCTTGCTTAAAGAAACTGCATCAAAACAAGAAGCTAATTTTAAACAAAGACTTGAAGAGCTTAGCGGATATTTTGGCGCAACCATTAAGGGTGGTGCCACTTTACCCAAAAGACTTGTACTTACATCACCCATCGATGGGCATGTTTTATCTGTTGAAACTGGTCTTTATGCCGGAACTCAGCTAAAACTTGGTGCTGCACCTATATTAGTGGGTAAAATGGATCCCATGCTGATACAAGTTGAATTATATGAAGATGATATGGAGCGTATTGCCGTTGGCGATGTGGCCAAGGTAACCATACCATCGCTAGATGATAAGGTTTTTGAAGCAACGGTTGCCAAAATTGCTTGGACAAGTAATGATGTGCGTGTTGATACACCGTCATACTTTACAGTGGAGCTAACTGTGCCTAACCCGAATTTAGAGTTAAAGCCTGGTTTTAAAACTGTCATACAATTTGGTAAAACCAAGGTGGCGGAAAAACCCAAACAAGCTCCACAAGAACCAGAAGCCCCAAAAGAAAAATAACCCAAGCTAGCAATTCATGGCTAAATTAAAAAGTATTCCACAGCGTTTAGGTTATATGCTAGGCGCGCAGTGGACGCGTGATGTCACTTGGACATTGTTCACCATTGCACTTGCGCGGCATAGTCCAAACGTTCTTGGGCAGATCATGCTCGCGCTTTCCTTTGGCTACATCGTGCGTCTTGTGGCTGATGTGGGCCTAAATGACTATCTAATCTCCACATTTGCCCGACGCGAAAACCGCCCCCTGCAACTACTTGGTGTAATCACCTGGCTTAAAATGGCCTTGCTATGCGTAGCCCTTGTGGGCACGTGGTTTTTTACGGGCTGGCAAGATTATACCTTTGAATTACGCCTTACAGTTATGGCCATTGCTGGTGGGCTTGGTCTTGATGCGCTTACTGATTCATTTTTTGCACTTTGCCAAGCTCGTGGCCGCCAAGATGTAGAGATGCGTATTCGTATTCCAGCGTCTTTATTAGGCATTGGCACGGGTATTGTTTTAGTTTTATGTGATGCTCCCCCCATTTATATAGCTTTATATAAGCCACTTGAGTCCATATTGCTCATGGGCATAGCCCTTAATGCTTTGGGGCGTAACCCCCTTGCTGGCATAAGGCTTGGCGGTATGGCGATTATTGCGAAGCAGTGGCGGCATGGTATTGTATTTACATGTATTTCAGCTTGTGCCATCCTCTATAATAAATTAAATGTCTTTTTTTTGAAAAAATATGGCGGTGATGCCGCAGTGGGGGCATATAGTGTCGCTTGGGAGGTGGTGGATGGCCTTTCTGTGCTTGTATCAACCACACTTCTAGCCAAGGTTGTTTTTCCGGTAATGGCGAAATTATGGGATAGCAATCGGGAGGAATTTCAAAAATTAACTGGACAAACAGCACGTAGCCTGTGGGCTGCATCCATGCCACTTATATATATAATTTGTGTTGAAAGTGATCGTATTTTGACCTTTATCTATGGGGATAGTTATGACCTTGCCGTCACTACGCAACGCTTATTAACGCCTTGTATTGCTACAGCTTTTTTGCATAATTTAGCTGCCTACGCCATGATTAGTATGCGCCAACATCGCATTTTACTTTTGTTTTATGCCAGTGGCCTTGCCCTTAATATTGTACTTTGTATGTATTTAACTGAAAAAATGCCCTTGGAGGGAGCTGCTCTAGCCATCATGCTTACTAAGGTGTGGGTGGCAGTGTGTACAGTGTCCTTTTTCCAATATAAAGCCAAGCCGTTGCGCTTGAGCCAATGGGCCATTGTGGTGCTTGTTCCTAGTGTCGCCTTTGCTCTTTGGTGGTTATTATTGCCCATTACTGGTCGCTTAATTGCGGAAGTTACAGGTCTTTTGCCATTACTTGGCCTTTTATGGGTTTGGCGACCACCACCACCGTGGGAAAATAGTAAAGAAACGGAGCAAAGCGCGTGAGACTAGGGTTAAAAATCGGCTTACTTTTTTCATGCTTATTGCTACTGGCTTGTCAAAATCGTGAAGAGCTAAAAATGCCGCCTCAATTTACTTGGGAAGCTTTTCAACGGTTTTGGGGCAAGAGTGCAACCCCATTTGTTACTCTAAATGGCGCAAGAAAGACTGATGATGGTTATGTGATTGACTATGGTCATGGGGTTACTTTGACAATAAAGGCCAAGGACGACATTGTTACCGGAGCAGAGGTTGTTTTTACTTCTCAGGCTAATGAGGGTGGACAACAATTCTTGCGTCTTGTGAATCAAATAATGAATGTGGGAGTATTTCGCTGGACTGGTGAAGAAATAGCCACCATGCGTAATTTTTTTGGGCCCATGGATACGGTGAAAAAAGAACTTAGCTATAAAACATCACATTTTATACGCCAACGTGAAGAGAATATTTGGTCTTTTGAGTTAATCTTCATAGTTAATAGCTCCGAGATGTGGAGTAATATTCCCATACAAAACACCAGCCCCTAGGGTAGCATTATGCCACTGTGCGGAGCGGGAGTGAGCTGTTTGTGTTCATCGCCTTGCACCATGACGCGCACATCTACAGACCTTGACATCCACGGTAAGGCCGCATGCATAAGCTCAGGTAAAACTTTATCGGCTGAGGATAAATTGCCAAGGCTACGTGCTTCCACTCGCCATAATAATCTTGCTGGTTCCTTGGGTAGATAGCTTAAAGCTTGCTTATAGCTAAGCTGTGCTTGCAAAAATGGAGCAAGCCCAGCGGCATTTGCCTCTTCATGAGGGCCCAGTTTGTTGGCCCAAGCCTCAATTATTAGAGTGCGTAAATAGTGTTCTTCTCTAATAAATCTTGCCCTGCGCCATGGGCCTGCGCGAAAGTTGCCAAAGTCCCATAGGGGGTTTTCCTTATAACTTACATATGGCCCAAAGCTCTGCCAATAGGCACGCACATGTACGTCAGGTATGGATGTGCTTTTGGGGCCTTTATCTTGATTTTGCAAAGGTTGTGGCATGGTATAGCCAAGTTTAATGAGGGATTGTTTTAACTGTTCTGCTATATCTGGAGGTAATGACTTCCCAGTAACTGGAGATGGCCCAAGGCTAACACTTTGCCCGTTGGCCAAATAGCCTTCTTCTGTTGTGGCAGAAACGTCAGCATTGATGCGTTGCGCACAGCCTGAACATATAATAGTTAGAAAAAGGGTGATATATAAATATCTTACCATAAATTACCGCAAATTCTATTGTTTAAGGGGTAGCCATATGCCTGATTCATTTAACATGGCAATGACTGTGACTTGCTTGGCGTATTGTTTTTCAGGTATGAGCAATTGCGGTGGCCGGCTTAAATTATCTAAAATAAAGCCTTTATTTTGATGACGCGTAGCTAGGACGGCGTGCAGACCTTCATTAATATTATCGCGCAAAAAAACAATCCATAAATCTTGTGCTGGCCATGAAAAATATTGTAAAGCAAAGTATTTAGCTATGGCATAATCTTCACAATCACCTGCTCTTTTTTGCAAAAACTCAAACGGCGTGGCCCAATATTCTTTGGCTTTGTAGTTATATGCATCATCTTGTGAGGGTATACTATTAAAAAACCCATTGATATTGCGAAGTTTTTTCGTGGAATCCATCTTGGGTAAAAGCTTGGTTAGGTTTGCCCATTGTTGCTTATGCTGTGCGGGTAGAGGAATTTGACTTACACTAAAAACATTTTGATTATGCTTTTTCAATAATTCTTGCCAATTATGGTGAATACTAGCAAGAAAATCAGGTAATGTTGTTTGGTTTGAGTTAATCAAGACAAAATTTTGCTCAAGCAAGCTAATTCTCGGTGCATCCTTAGGCACACGTATGGTGATTTCTTTTTTACCTTCAGTGGCAAGGCTTAAGCCATAAGTGCCACATATTATAAGACAAAAAATAAAATAAACAGTAAGGGCCTTAAAACGCATTGTTATTCAACTCCGGCTCTTTTTTTATCGTCAAAAAGTAGTACGACAACGGTAATTACAATTAATAATGCCCCAAGCCAGCCTATGCCGGAAAAACTTTCGCCCCAAATGGCCCAGGCCGCTATGGTGGCAACTACCGGCTCCAGCGTGGCAAGAACCGCCGCCTTAGTGGGGTTAAGGCGTCTTATGCCCTCGGCATAGGCCCAATAGGCAATATATGTGCTAATAAAGGCAATACCCAGTATGGATGCCCAAGCCGCAACACTTAAATTAAAGTTGATATTGGCAAAGGGCAAAATGCATAAAGCTGCCACCAATGAACTGTAGCCATAAAGGGTGAATGGACTATAAGTAGCTGTATATTTTTTTGTTACAATATAATGTGTTGCGTATAAAAAACCTGAAAGTAAACCAAAGAAAATACCCATAAGTGGTAAACCTGAACTCACCACTTCTGTGCTCACAAGCTCTGGCCCCACATTGGCGTTATTGGTACCGGAAATACTAATGAGAATAACTCCAACTAAGGCCATACCAATGGCCAGTAGGGTAGTGGGGGTAAAGCGTAAGCCAAAAAATATGCGTGAAAATACCGCAACCCATGCCGGCGCAGTATATAAAAGCACTGCGGCCAAAGGGGCACCCCCATCGCGCACAGCATATTGATAAGCCACAAAGAAGCTAGCTATGGAAAATAGGCCGAACAAACAAAACACTAAGAAGTCATTGCGTGAATGAATACGTAAATCACGTTTACATGTGGCATGCATAAGCATGAACAAGCCGCCAAGCAGAGCTCGCCAAAAAGCGACATCTAAGGGAGCAGGGCCTTCGTCCATGGCAATGCGCCCTAAAATACCCAAAAAGCCCCAACAAGTGGCAGCCACAAAAATTAGTATATATCCAGCGTAAATATTCATAGTATTCTATCTATAAGCAAAAAATTATTTTTTATGCTTAAGTAAAATTTGCTCCAAGGCCTGTAAAAATGCATCTAGATGTTCTTGCTCAATGGTCAGTGCTGGCAAAAGACGCAAAACTGTATCTTGAGTTAGGTTTAAGATAAAACCTTGCTCAAGCAGGGCGTCCCATATGGGTTTACCATCCATATTTAAATCAATACCTAGCATAAGACCACTGCCGCGAACTTCCTTAATGGTGTTGGGCAAGCGTTGCCCAAGCTCGGTTACTTTTTGCATAAAGTATTTACCAAGCTCGTCAGCTCGGGCTGCAAGATTATCTCGTAATAATATTTCTACGCATTTACTTGCCACAGCCGATGCTAGGGCATTGCCACCAAATGTGGTGGCATGGCTTCCGGCTTCAAAGCCTGCGGCCACAGTATCTGTTGTCAATATACCGCCCATGGGCATGCCACCGGCAAGGGCTTTGGCCATGCTGATGATATCTGGTTTTATGTTATAATGCTGGAATGCCCAAAATTTTCCGCTGCGGCAAAGGCCGGTTTGTACTTCATCCACCAGCAAGAGGATATCTTTTTCGCGGCATAGTTTTTCAATATTTTCAATATATTCCTCGGGCATGGGGCGTATGCCGCCTTCGCCTTGGATGATTTCCACTAAAATACCAGCAGTTTGTGGAGTGATGGCGGCTTTAAGCTCGTCCATTTGGCCCCAAGGCACTTGCACAAAACCCTTGGGCATGGGCATAAATCCATCTTGAAAACGCTCTTGCCCAGTGGCGGCCACCGTGGCTAAGGTGCGCCCATGAAAGCAGCCGCTAAGGGTGACTATTTCATAGGCGTCGCGTTTTTTAACCTTTTGCATATACCTTCTTGCAAGCTTGATTAAAGCTTCGTTGGCCTCGGCACCGGAGTTACAAAAAAAGGCTTTTTGCATATGACAGGTAGAAAGGAGCTTTTCTGCTAAATCTAGTTGCTCCTCTTGATAAAATAAATTGCTCACATGCCATAATTTGTGCGCTTGGGTGCTTAAACATTCAGCAAGCTCAGAGTTGCAATGCCCAAGGCCAGTAACAGCAATGCCTGATAATAAATCAATATATTCCTTGCCATCCACATCCCAAAGCAAAGAGCCTTGACCCTTAATTACAGAAATGGGATATCTACCATAAGTGCGACAAAGAAGGGCTTCTTCTCTTGATTTTAACTCATTAAATTTTTGTGACATATGCTCTCCGTATAATATATTTAATTTTGTCCTGTATGCCCAAAGCCTCCGGCACCACGCTCGGTGCTATGGAGTTTTGGGCAAATTTCAATATTTGCGCGCAGGACTGGCTTTAGCACCAGCTGGGCTACGCGCTCACCCTTGCGTATTTGTTGAGTTTCGTTGGATGTGTTTAATAAAATAACTATAATTTCACCGCGATAGTCATTGTCGATAACTCCCACACCTTGGGCCACGGTTAAGCCGCGCTTGGCCCCAAGCCCGCTACGAGAGTAAACGAATCCGGCCACATGCTTAGCCGTGGGTTCCATGGCTATGCCAGAAGGAATAGATACGCGTTCTCCAGATTTTATGCTGATACTTTCATCATCAATACAAGCTCGTAAATCCATACCGGCAGCGTGTGCGGTGGCATAGTTGGGGCCGCCTTGGTATAGCTTTTCAGCTTCGGGGTGCATGTAGCATATGCGCAGTGTTAGTGGGGTATCATTTTGCATGGCAGACTCTATGCCAAAATGCATAAAAGGGCAATGTACAATTGAAGCCTCCTGCACAATTCATTGTGCGGAGTCTTATGGAGCGTTGACGACAGTCAA
>CAYJIU010000032.1:0-19685 GCA_964370305.1 uncultured Desulfovibrionaceae bacterium | reverse complement strand
TTAGTTGATGCTGAAAAACGCATTTCCATGCGCTTTTCAGAAAGGCACGTTGCCTTCAAATACCCCTTCGGGGCCGCCAGAAGTGAATTCTGGCTTATTTTACGGCACGCGAAATTTTTCTTACAGAAAAATTTCGTTAGTCGCCGCTTGAAAAACAAGTGTGGGAGTTCCGAAAAATTGCCGAAAAAGTCGCATTTTATGCTTGGTTTTTGGCAATTTTTCTAGGCGAACTATTATAAATTAACTATGTAATCACAAGTAATTATATAGTTTTTCAGTGTCGACTATTTATACACAGCACCGCTGGCCGCAGAACTAACTAACTTTGCATATCGGCGCAAAATGGGTGAAGTGATTTCTTTTTCCAGCGGTACATACTCAGCGCGCCGTTTTTTCAATTCTTCTTCGCTAACCATAATATCAAGTACACGGTTAGGAATATCAATGCGTATCATATCACCCTCACGTACAAGCCCAATGGGGCCACCGTCAGCCGCCTCGGGTGAAATATGCCCAATGGCCGCACCATTGGTACCACCAGAAAAACGTCCGTCAGTGAGCAAGGCCACATCCTTACCAAGCCCCATGCCAGTAATGGCTGCCGTAGGCGAAAGCATCTCACGCATACCCGGCCCACCGCGCGGGCCTTCATGAGTAATGACCACAGCATCGCCTTTTTCAATCTTACCAGCCAAAATGGCTTGCATGGCATCTTCTTCGGAGGTAAAAACTCTAGCCCGCACCTCGCGACAGAGCATTTCTTCAGCCACGGCAGATTGCTTAACCACTGCCCCATCCGGCGCCAATGATCCCTTTAATATGGCAATACCACCTTGCTTTGAATAAGCATTTTCCACCGGACGGATAACATCATCATTCTTAATTCTAGCCCCAAGGTCGCTTAGGTTCTCACCCACAGCCTTGGTGGTCACAGTTAAAGCCTTTTCATTTATGAGCCCAACTTTGCGCAATTCCGCCATAACAGCAGGGATACCACCAGCTAGATGCAATTCTTCAATATGATGCTTACCTGCCGGAGAAAGCTTACATAAATTCGGAGTGTTGCGGCTAACGCTATCAAAAATATCTAAGGATAAATCAAGCCCGGCCTCACGGAAAATGGCCGGTAAATGTAACACAGTGTTAGTGGAACAACCAAGGGCCATATCAACAGCCACGGCATTGGCAACAGCATCTTGATTTACTATATCCGAAGGGCAAATATTTTTTTCTAATAATTCCATGACCTTCATACCAGATTCCTTGGCTAAACGAATACGTGCAGCCGATGATGCAATGGTGGTTCCATTATATGGCAAGGCAAGTCCAATAGTTTCTGACAAACAATTCATGGAGTTAGCTGTAAACATACCCGCGCAAGAGCCACATCCTGGGCAAGCTCCTTCGGAGAGTTCTTCCAGTTCAGCCTCGGTCATAAGTCCGCGTTTTACCCGACCAACACCCTCAAAAACAGTAATAAGGTCAGACTTTGCCCCATCCTTGCCGGAAAGCCCAGCTTGCATAGGCCCGCCGCTAATCAAGATGGATGGTATATTCAGTCTAAGCATAGCCATAAGCATGCCGGGGACGCTTTTATCACAATTGGGTATAAAGACCAAGGCATCAAAGGGATGCGCACAGGCCACAATTTCAATGGAATCGGCAATTATTTCACGAGATGGTAAGGAATAATGCATACCAGCATGGTTCATGGCAAGACCATCACAAACGGCAATGGACGGAAACTCAAGAGGCACGCCACCGGCTAAACGAACTCCTGCCTTTACAGCCTCAGCTATACGATGCAGATGAATATGCCCGGGTACAATCTCATTGGCTCCGTTAACTACGCCCACCAAGGGGCGGCGAAGTTCTTCACGAGTAAGCCCAAGGGCATACAATAATGAGCGATGTGGTGCTTTTTCTAATCCTGCGGTCATCTTTTTACTGCGCATAGTTTATTCCTTATATTTTATGTAATTATCATTTTTTACGCACTACTATTTAGGTTCATTAACAAATAAGGCTAAATATTCTTGATTGCCCTTGGGGCCCAATATGGCCGAGGGCACAATGTCAATATAGGCTAGCCCCAAATCTTGGGTACAAAAACTTACAACTTTATCAATGGCTTCTTGGCGCGCTTGGGCATCTTTTACAACACCTTTATGGGTTTGATGCGGGCCCACCTCAAATTGCGGTTTAATGAGGGCTAGAATTTTTCCTCCACGTTCCAACCATTGCATACAAGGCCTAAGCACAAGGGTCAAGGAGATAAAGGATACATCTGCCACCACCAATTGCACAGGCTCTGGTATTAATTCAGCCGCGGCTGTACGTAAATTTGTTTTTTCAAGATTAATGACTCGCGCATCATTAAGTAAATTTTCATGTAGTTGATTGTGGCCCACATCTACGGCATATACCATTTTGGCCCCATGCTGCAAAAGGCAATCGGTAAAACCACCAGTGGAAGCACCAGCATCAAGACACACCAAGTCCTCAACGCTAAGTTTGAAATATTCAAGGGCGGTTAGGAGTTTATATGCCCCGCGGCTGACAAAGCGTTCTTTCTCAGCAAGGGTGAGTGTGGTTTGGCTAGTGTACATGGTGCCGGGTTTTTCAACCCTTAGCGGAGGATTGCCCACAAAGATTTGACCAGCCATGATTAAACGCTTGGCGTGTTCACGACTGGGAGCAAGACCTTGTTCGTGGGCCAGTTGGTCAGCGCGGATTTTCGTTTTAGCCATGGGTTTATATAGCGTTTTTACTCAATGAAAGCCAGTGTTTTATATGCGTAGTACATCTCAAAAAACACATCATACACAATAAAAACAATTATATTTTCAGTATATTATAAATCAGACTGCGCTTTAAGGGCCTCAGTCTGGCTATGCGTGGTAAGGGCTTCCACCAGTGGTGAAATTTCACCTTCCATAATTTTTTCAAGGGAATAAAGAGTCAAGTTAATACGATGGTCTGTGCAACGGCCTTGAGGGAAGTTATAGGTGCGGATGCGCTCAGAGCGATCACCAGAGCCCACTTGCGCCTTACGGTCAGCAGACATGGCCGACATTTGTTTTTCTTGCTCAGCCTGTAAAATGCGTGATGCCAGTACCTTCATAGCACTGGCTTTATTTTTATGTTGGCTCTTTTCGTCCTGACAAGTAACCACGGTATTTGTTGGCAAGTGGGTTATGCGCACCGCAGATTCGGTTTTATTTACATGCTGCCCACCAGCACCGGAGGCGCGGTACACGTCAATGCGTAAATCATCAGGGCGAATATCAATATCCACTTCATCAGCCTCAGCCATAACAGCCACGGTGGCCGCCGAAGTATGAATACGCCCTTGAGTTTCTGTAGTGGGAACTCGCTGCACCCTATGGGTACCAGCTTCAAATTTTAAATGACTATAAACGCGATCTCCCGTAATTAGGCAAATTACTTCTTTTAGGCCGCCTGTATCTGAGGCCGATTCACTCATCATTTCTGTTTTCCAGCCCTTAATTTCAGCATAGCGCGTATACATACGGAAAAGATCAGCCGCAAAAAGGGCAGCCTCTTCGCCACCGGTGCCGGCCCTAATTTCCAGTATGGTATTTTTGCTATCTAATGGATCCTTGGGCAGGAGTAAGAGCTTTAAGTTATGCTCAATTTCGGGCAAACGCTCTTCGGCAAGGCGTATTTCTTCTGCGGCCATTTCTCTAATATCGGCATCACTATCTTGCAAAAGCAGCTTGTTTTCTTGTAAATCTTGATTAAGGCCACGATGCTCACGAAAAAGATCCACCACATCACGCAAATCAGCATGCGCCTTGGTAAGTTTACGGTAGCGGTCTTGATCATTAAATACATCAGGCTCAGCTAGCTCTTGCTCAAGCTCCATATACTTTTTTTCTAGCCCTTCGAGTTTGGCAAACATTATATATCCTTTTTTTAAGCCATTGGCCCATAAGCTACAGGGTGGACATTATTTACATCTTCTGGATCAAGAGCTTCATATAATGCGACGATGGCCACTTCTACTTGATCATAATCAGGCTCATAGGTGGTTAACATTTGTAAAAATAACCCCGGCCCGCGTAAAATTTGCCCTAAGAATGTTTCACCCATACGTGCTGCTGCATGGATGAGCTCATAGGCAAGAGCACTAATGGGCACCATAAGTAATAATTTAAACAATATAGTAATTACATGCTTATACACCATACTTTCCGGCGTCCAAACAAGTAATAAGGCCGGCACCAGCACAGTGTGTAAAATAATAGAAATACTAATAACAAACAGTAAAAACGTTGTGCCGCAACGCGGGTGCAAACGGCTCATGCGCATGGCTTCATAAGTAGTAACTTCGCCACCATCTTCAAAGGCATGAATGACCTTATGCTCAGCCCCATGATATTGAAAAACTCTTTTAATATCAGGCAAAAAAGAAATGGCAACAATATAACCCACAAAGATGCAGCATTTAAACAAACCGTCCCATAAATGGAAGGATAAGCCCTCCACATCACCGCCAAGCCCAAGCCATTGCATACCGATGGAAAGCATATGCGGTGCAACAACAAAGAGCAAAATGGCCATAAGTATAGCTAGGAGCATAGTTACAACTAGCTGCCATGTTTCAAGTTTTTCTTCTTCACCTTCGGCGGCTTGCTCTGCTGAGCGATTAAGTGCTTTTATGCCATTAACCAAGGTTTCAAGCAAAATAGGAAAACCGCGCACAAACTTTTTCTTGAGCAATCTATGCCTAGTTAGCGAAAACCACGGCTTGCGTTCGGCCACAATTTTACCGTTGGCATGACGCACAGCTAAAGCGTATGAGTCACCATTGCGCATCATCACACCTTCCATAACAGCTTGCCCACCCACAGTAGGGCAGGTTTTAGCCAATAATGCCAAAATGGTATGTGCTTTTATAAATGAATTAAACATGGAACTCATACATAAATTTTTAGCTATGCAAAGCAGTTACACAAAGCACAAAGGCCCCCTCGTAGATGAATAAAACGAGGAGGCATAAATTCATGCATTGCTTGCGCAGGGTGCTTATGCGTTTTCAAACTTGGCGTATTTTTTGCGGAAGCGGTCAATACGTCCTGCTGTGTCCAAGAAGCGTTGCTTGCCAGTGTAGTATGGATGGCATGCTGAGCATACTTCCACGTGAACTTGTTCACCCTTGGTGGACAAAACTTCTTCTTTATAGCCACAAGCGCAAGTAATAGTAGCTTTGTAACTTTGGGGATGGATATCTTTTTTCATAATTTTACCTCGTAACGTAAAGCGGAGAAAAGAAGTATACTCTTTTTGCAATCTTGGCAAGAGTAAATGTGTAAAAAATATTTTTTTTAGTGCGACCCTAGCAAGTAAAAGTACGGCATCTGATTTCAAGGGGTATTTCCTTTTTATAGCTTTTAAATGCATGGGCTAACCACAGCCTGACCAAAGGAGACGCAAAGCGGTGACGTGAGGGTCACAATCCATATTACAAGTATCAATGAAGAACATAATTTTCAAGTAACAATGCCGTGTGATAATTTTAAGTATTTTCAAGTAAATTCTTGACAGTAGTATGGCTTTATGTGAAAATGCGACCACACAGAATTATTTCTGTGTGGGGTGCAGTTCCAATAATCACCCCCTACTTCATAACAAGTTGCATATTGCATGCTTGTGGATCCTTTTGGGTCTGGGGATTTTTCCTCGTCGTTGTTGTACACAACGCCTACATATTTCTACCATTTATCTTAGATTATATTTTTATTCAGTGCTCTAAGCAACATTTATGCTTGTTGCTATTTGCTTTGACTTTTGTTATTAAATGGCAGAAAATAAAATAAAAATTATCGCTTCTTCGTTGAAGATGTAGTACCCGCCTCACTGACATATTGGACGAACTGAAGGAGTTTAACCATGTCTCAAAACAATATTGCCGCAACAATTACCAAGACTGACAGCCCGGTTACCGTTATACGCGATGGACAAATTCTCTTATTAAATCAAGGCGATAGTGTATACGCTACTGACACCATTAGAACTCAAAACACGCCTGTAGAGATTAGCTTTCGCGATGGTGCTACAGCTGTACTTAGCCCAGAAACTTCCATGACCGTGCAGGAGTTTTCTTTTGACACAGGTGAGGCACCATCCTTTGTGCTTAACCTTGCCCATGGGGCCATGCGTTCCATTAGCGGTGAAGTTGTTGCTCAAAATCCTGATGCTTTTAAGGTAGTTACACCAAAAGCAACGGCGGGAATTCGTGGTACGGACTATTTTGTGCAGGTAAATGCTGACGGCAGTGAGGCCTATGTAGTTTTTTCTCTAGACCAAGGGCATAACCTTGTTATTACTGTAAATGATGGTGGGCAAATTTCATTAACCATGGCCAATCAAGGAGCATTTATTGGCGCTGGTG
Organism: uncultured Desulfovibrionaceae bacterium; assembly: GCA_964370305.1. Classification (GTDB taxonomy): domain Bacteria; phylum Desulfobacterota; class Desulfovibrionia; order Desulfovibrionales; family Desulfovibrionaceae; genus CAYJAD01. Next base: position 13,267 of record CAYJIU010000032.1, on the reverse strand, counting down.
ACAACAATCAACTAACGCCTTACACTTTTTCTGATGAGGAACTAGAAGAGCTTGTTAGCAGGATTGCTGAAGTTCTTGCTGCCCTTAGGGAAGACGACGAGCTAGGTAGCGATGATGAAAAGCCCGAAGATGGCGAAGACAGCTCCGAAAGTGATGATACAACATCCCTAGAGACTTTAGAGCTTGACCAGAGCTTAACTGAAGTTTTGACTGATGACAGTGTTAATGATTTACTTTTAGCCTTAAGCGATGAAGACATTGATGCAAGCCTTGAAACTGCTGCTGGTAATTTGGATTATGGCGATGATGATGAAGTACTAGTAGACACCACGGAAGATAGCGGCGGCGGTGGCGGAGATGTCGAATTTGACGACGGTTTTATAGATGTTGAAGCACTTGGGGATGCACCATATTTTGCTGACACTGATGTTGACGTTGTCGCAGATGTGCGTTTTAAAAATCATAATGTCAATATTACAAGCAACATGAATGTTGCACAAGACCAATCTGGCAATGATGTTATAATTTCTGGTGATGCCAAGAACGTGACCGCTGGTGTGGTTAGGGCTGGTAGTGATATCATCGCTGGCCTTGATGCAAGCGAAGGTAGAGTTGTTGGTGATGCCAATGAAGTTACGGGTGGCACTGTAATTTCTGGCAATGATACCATCACCTTAAATAATAAAACTGGCGGCAATAGCATTTATGGCGACGCTTTTTCGGTAGCGAATGCAGAAGTAACTTTCGGGCATGATAGTATTCGCATTAATTCTGCCCTTGCAAACACCACTGTCTCTGGCGATGTAAATACCATTCAAGGCTCCACAATTAATGCTTGGGGTAATGATACCATTAGCATTGGCGGTGATGTAACCAATGCAACAATCTATGGTGATTATAATGACCCCGATGCCACCGAGGGCGGCAATGATGTTATAAATATAGCCGGTTCGCTTAATTCTGGTAGCGTTTCTGGTGGCTTTGGCACTGACAGTATTCGAATTGGTACTAATAATGCTGCCAGTATTGATGCTGGCCTTGGCAATGATACAGTTAGAGTAGTTGGAACCCATACAGGCACCATTGCTGGCAAAGATGGTGATGATCAAATTATTATAGGCACAGCCAATACTGGTAGCGCGATTACAGGCGGCGATGGTGATGATCATGTGACCATAGGCACCTACTCTGGTGGCGATATTGATGGCGGTGCAAATGCCGCTGGTGGAGATACGTTAACCATTAACAATGTAAGTGGAACTTTAGATTATACTAAACTAACAAATTTTGAAACGCTAAATATCAAGATTGGCAATGGAACTATCAATGGTAGTGATGTTGCCGGAGACGCCATTTCCTTAAACAATTTAAATGGCGGCACCATTAACGGCCTTGGCGGTGCCGATGACCTTAGCGTAACTACCATGAATAGTGGCTCCATTAACGGTGGTGATGATGATGACAACATTTCAGTGACAACCATGAGCGGTGGTACCATTAATGGTGGTGCTGGTAGTGATGAGGTAAGCATTAGCGGTGCAACCATCACCGGAACCATAATCAATGTTGAAGATGTACACTTAATCGGCGACATGAAGGGTGGAACCCTTGCCATTGATGGAAATGTTGGTGTTGAAATTACTAAGGATGGCACTAATGCCTTTAATATGAGCGGTGGCACCATTGATAGTGGTGCCGGTGATGATACATTTAACTTAGGCACATTGTCTAGTAATGCAAAAATTAATGGTGAAGATGGTAATGATAGTGTTGTCATTACAACCATGAGCAATGGTACCGTTAACGGTGGTGGTGATGACGACGACATTACAGTAACAACCATGAGCGACGGCACTATTGATGGTGGTGCTGATGATGATAAGGTTAGCATTACCAATACAGCTATCACCGGAACCATAAGCAATGTTGAAGATGTACGCCTAAGCGGCGGCATGACTGGAGGCACCCTTACCATTGACGGCAGTGTTGGTGCTGCAATTACTAAAGATGGTGTTGACAGCTTTGATATGAGCGGTGGTACTATCAATGGCGGTTCTGGTGCTGATACATTTAGCTTAGGCACATTGTCTAATGCTGCAAAAATTAATGGCGGTGCTGGTAGCGATAGTGTTGAAATTACGACCATGAACAGCGGTACCGTTAACGGTGGTGCTGATGATGATAAAATTACTGTTACAACCATGAGCGGTGGTAGCATTGATGGTGGTGCTGGTAGTGATGAGGTAAGTATCACCAATACAGCTATCACCGGAACCATAAGCAATGTTGAAGATGTACGCTTAAGTGGCGGCATGGATAGCGGAACCCTTACCATTGATGGAAGTGTTGGTGCTGAAATTACTAAGGATGGCACTGACGGCTTTGATATGAGCGGTGGCACTATTGATGGTAGTGCGCACGTTGATACAATTTTAGTTAATAGCATGAGTGGTGGCTCCATCAACGGCGGTGCCGAAAATGATGAAATTACCATTACAACCATGGATGCTGGCTTCGTCTACGGCGATGCTGGCGCTGATGAGATTACCATAACCACCATGGATGCTGGTTATGTATCCGGTGGTGCTGGTGCCGATACCATTACCATAGACACCTTAAATGCTGGTCACATTGTTGGTGGAACTGGTAATGATGATTCACACGCCAATGACCGTATAGTTATAACAAACCAAGTAAATACAGGTAATATATTAAACTTGGCCGCTAGAAACATACATCTAACTGGTGGTATGAACTCAGGAACCATGTTACTTTATGGTGCTGCTGGGGTTATACTAACTAAGGATGGCACTGACGGTTTTGATATGAGCGGTGGTGATATTTATGGCAGTACTGGGGCAGATAGCTTTAAACTCAGTTCCTTTACCGCTGGTGATATTGACGGTGATGACGGTAATGACACCTTAGAAATAACAGCTGATATTACTGCTGATTTAGACTTTTCATCAAGTATTTCCAACATAGAAAATGTCATCCTTAGTAAGGTGGACGGTGTTACTGTAACCACTTCAGATGATATTGAGAAAATTACTATTGATGAAGTGAACGATGGCATCATTAAAGGTGGCACTGGTGAGGACACCCTTTATATTACTGACCTTTCAGGCGCAAATAATAAGTTTGAAAATTTCACTAAAATTTATATAGAAAATGCCCTCGCTCCCGGTGTTGATTATACTGTCGTTGGCGGAGCTGAGGTATTTATTGGTGGTCAGCAGCAAGGCAACAAAGAAAGCCAAGATACAATGCAAGCCGGCGACGACATGACTGGTACTGAATTTGCGGACATATTTACCATAAAGACTTGGACTGGCGGTACGGTCACAACCCTAGGCAGTGGTGATATAATAAATGTTACCAATGAAGTAGCCAGTGGCACTACACAAACCGTCATAAATTCAGCAGGCTTAGATAGTGTGCGCCTTGTGGGCGGCATGTCTGATGGTGAAATATCCCTTAGTGGGACCGGCACATTTTATGTTACAGGTCAAGATGATAACACTGGCTTTAACATGGACGGCGGCACCATCATTGGTAGTGCGCAAGCAGATACCTTTAACCTTGCAAGGTTGACAAGTGGAACTATCAATGGTGGTGGCGGGGAAGATAGCATTGTAGCCAAAAGTACCGTCATGGCTACAATCGATCTTAAAAATGCTAATAGCATAGAAAATTTTGACTTTACTGCAATTGGTGATAATGGCTATGTGATTGGCACCGCCGCCGCTGAAACATTTACCGTTGGCACCATGACTGGCACAGCAAAAATTGATGGCGGTATTGGCGGCGATAACATTACGGTAAATGACTTTATAAGTGGTGAGGTTTACACTGGAGTTGATGAAGACACACTAACCATTGATACTTTAGAAAACCTTACCACCGGCAAAATAATAAATTCCGGTGCAGAGGCAGATACTATATATTTAAAAAATGGTCCGGATAGTGGAACTCTTACTTTACAAGCCGATAGTACCGGCGGATTTAAAGTTTATGGAACAAATTCAAACACAGGCTTTAGTATGGCCGGTGGCGCAGTGCTAAATGGCAGTGACAAGGCTGATACTTTGCTTATATCCACCATGACAGATGATGGTACTAACAAAACTATAATAAGAACTGATGACGGTGATGACAGTATAACTGCTGGCGGTATGACAGGTAGCTCCATCCTTGCTGGAGAAGGTAGCGATACTATACATATTACTGGTGATGTCAGAGGTGTTAAAGATGTAAATCAAGGCCACTCCTCCGTTGGGAGTGGTGACCCTGGTGCTGACGCTGGAACTACCAACTACATTACCATAGATGGCACAGTAGATTATGCTGCCGTTGGTGGTGGAGATGGCGTTGATATTATTAAAGTTGGTGCAGTCACTGGAAATGCTACCAATACCTCCAACATTTCCGGCTATGGTGGCAATGATACCATTGAAGCTTCAAGCCTTGAGCATGGTTTTATTTATGGTGGCGCTGGTGAGAACAACATCACCGTGGGTACCTTGTTTGCTACTGGAGAAATTCAAGGTGGTGATGATGCTGATACCATTACCGTAACTACCTTGAATGGTGGAACAATTAATAGCGGAGATGGTGTTGATTCCATTACCGTAACCAACATGAATGGCGGAACCATTGATAGCGGCGTTGGCGCAGACATCCTTACCCTAGGTGGACTGTCTAGCAACGCATTTAGTGCCACTGTTATCAATAACGGTTCAGGAGTTGATCAAATATACCTTGGGTATAGCTTAGGCAATAACAGTAATCAAATCACCATTCAAGGCAGTAGCGGTGTTGAGCTTAGGCATGATGCTAGCTCTTGGTTCCAACTAAATGGTAAAGTTATTGTTGATGGCACAGGACAAGTGGCTGTTAGCACTGTCAACCCTGATGGCATCATAGAAATTACCAATAATACTGGCGGCAATATTAATATTATTAATCACGCCTACGGCACCTTGACAGGTGGAGATGGCGATGACAACATTAGTATAGGTGGATATTTTGGTGTATTCAGCGGCTTTACCGTTGGTGGCATCCTTAGTGCTGGTGCGGGTGATGATACTATAACTATTGGTAATTCTGTTAACAACGGGGGAAAGATTGACGGCGGAGCTGGTGATGACAGTATCACAATAGAAGACGTTCAAAATGCTACTATTAACGGTGGAATAGGTGGTGATACCATCGACATTACAGGCTCTGCCTTTAATATAACCGTTGACGGTGGGGGTGATGCTACACAAGACACCTTAAGTATTGGTGGAACCCTTTCCGGCACTACCAACCATTTTGAAAACCTTACTAAGGTTGAGATTGACAGCCTTGGTAGTGGTGCAAAATACACCACCACCAATGTGGGTGAAGTTTGGATAAACGGAGCTTTACAAGGCAAAACAGAAACCATAGCACTTATGGAAGATGGAGACGTAATCACCGGTACGAGTGCAGTGGACACGTTTACCGTGACTACCTTTAATGGCGGAACCATTCAAACCCTTGAAGGTGCGGATAACATCACCATAGAAAACAACTTTACGAGCACTAATGCCATAATAGAAAACTCCGGCACAGGGGTAGATAATATAATTTTTAATGGTAATTTTGGTGCTATAGGTTTAAATCCAATTATTACCCTCAATGCAACTGGCGATGGTGGTTTTGTTGTTTCAGGTGATAGTGCTGCTGATAGTAAATTTTATTTCGTTGCAGGCACCATAAATGGCAGTAAAAATGCTGATAAATTCAACATAGGTACATCTCAAGGTTCCATCAATGCTGGTGAAGGTAATGATACCATTAACATAGAGACCTTCAATGCCGGAACTATAAGTACTGGAGCAGGTGGTGATGAAGTTAGCCTAAATGAGTTTGCCTCTACTGCCGCTGAAAAAATAATAAATAACTTAAGCGGAAAAGACAGCGTATTTTTTACATCCGATATTAATAATGCATATGCCACGCTCAAACTTGAAGGCGCAGATTTCTACGTTTCCGGACGTGATGCTGGCGGAAATGATGTTGGTGCTAATGTGCTTGACGGCACCATTCAGAGTGGCGATGGTAGTGATAGCTTTGTCTTTGGCACTATGGACGGCACGCTTAATGGTGGCGGTGGCACAGATACTGTAACCATATCTGATACGGAGATTTATGGCACCATAAGCAATGTGGAAGATATACGCCTAAGCAATGGTATGACTGATGGCTACTTTAATATAATTGGTAATACTAAACTTACTGCCGATGGCACTAATGGCTTTAATATGAGCGGTGGCACCCTTAATGGTGATGTAAGTGATAGTGATATTATCATTAATACCATGAGCGGTGGTGAGATTTACAATTGGGGTGGCGATGATACCGTAACCATAAGCGACTCTGCCATTACTGGTGACATATATAAAGTCAACAACATATATTTAACTAACGGCATGGCTAGCGGCGCTCTTGAGCTTGGAAGTGATAATGGATTTACACTTTCTAAAAATGGTACTGATGGTTTTGCCATGTCCGGTGGTACTATCAATGAGTATAGTGGAGCTGATGATACATTTATCATAAGTACTATGACTGGCGGCGTAGTTAATGCTGGCTCTGGGGATGATAAAATCACCTTAGTTGGCTCTGTGCAGATGGAAATTGGTGATAAAATTGAAACCGGCTTTGGTGATGATAGCATATATATAGAAAAGCAACTTGTAGATAATGAAGACATTGCCATATATAATACATTCGGTACAGATAGCATCTTTATTGAAGCTGGCATGGGTGGTACAACTACTGAAAACTACATATCCTTCTACGGTGAGGGTAGTTATGTAATCTGGGGAGCTGATAATACTACTGGTGTTGATATTAGCAATGGGCGCCTAAGTTTTAATTCCAAAGGTACTGATAATGTTAATATCGATGAATTTTCCGGCGGGATAGTGTCTAGCAATAACGACGATGGTAATATTGACATCATTAACATTGCCACTTGGAGTGCTCCTGATATGGCTGGTGGCAACAATCGCATTATAATGTCTAGCCAAGATAAATTGACCATTACCCATGTAACAGATGAAATATGGGTTGATGATATTGATGGTGGGTCATATATCATTACTAATATTGAGGGTGCTGACACTGTATATGGTGGAACCAGTAACGACATTGTTAATGTAGAAAATTTTGCCGGAACCATTAGTGCTGGTGGTGGAGCTGATACCATTACCGTAACGAGTTGGACTGCTGGCGAGATTCAGACTGGAGCTGGACATGACAGCATCACCATTAAAAATGCCATAACTAATAACGTAACATTGTCAGATGTCAGTAATTCAGTTGAGGATAGTGACAAGATATTTTTAGAAAATGGCCTCAATGGTGGTACCCTAAACCTTGAAGCAACTGGCGGTAAGCCTAATTCCATTACAGTTTATGGAGTGGATGAAAACACAGGCTTCAACATGACTGGCGGCACCATTAATGGCAGTGTTGAATCAGATAGCCTTACCCTAGGAACCATCTCTGGCAATGCAACTATTAATACTGGTGGCGGCAGCGATAGCATCTACCTCACAGCAGATTTTAGTGGAGGTAATGACCACTTAACAATTAATAATGACTCAAGTTCTAACAATGCAAATGTTTACCTCAAAGATGGTGTGACCATGACTCAAGGCAGTATAACCCTTACTGCCAATGACAATGCAGGCTTCTACCTTTATGGTGAAAATGCTACCTTGGCTGGTGGAAGCATTCACGGCAGTAGTAAGGCTGATGCTTTTGAAATTGGTACAATGACAAACGGCACCATTAACCTTAATGCTGGCAATGATGGCATTACCGTATTTGATACGATGACTGGCGGAACCATCAATGCTGGTGATGATCAAGATACAATTTTAATCAATCACTATACTGCTGGTTTTATTGATGGCGGTGCTTCTAGCTTTGACAAACTAACCATAACTGACATTGATGGAAATACTGACGTTAGCGATATTACCAATATAGAAACCATAACCTTTGTAAATGTTGATAGTAATGACACCATTGATGCTAGTGGTGTTACGCTTGCAGCTGGTGGTGTTTGGGAAGATGTCACCATTGAAAATATGAATGGTGGAACATTTACTGGCAAGGCTGGACAAATAGTCACCGTTGAAAACTTATATGGAACAAATAACAACTTCACAGGCATAACGGAACTGCATATTACTAATCTTGGCCCTGGTGCCACTTATAATGCTGCAGGTATAACTGTTAAAATCAACGGTGAAGATGTTGGCATAACTCAAACCCAAGCTACCCTTGCCGATAGTGAAACCTTCAGCGGCTCCGCTGGTGTAGATCAATTAACCGTAACCACATGGACTGGTGGCACCATAGCAAGTCTTGCTAGTAGTGATAATATTGTCATTGAAAATAAACTTAGTGGTGGCAATTACACTATAAATAACAGTGCCGGTACTGATAGAGTATATCTACAAGGCGGTATGTCTGCTGGCACCCTCACCCTTACTGCCAGCGGTGCTGCATATACAGGCAACGACGCCTTCTACCTTTATGGTAAGGATAATACTCAAGGCTTTGATTTTAGTGGTGGCACCATTGAAGGTAGTGCATTTGATGACTTAATTAATATAAGCACCATGTCTGGCACAGCCACAATCAATGCCAATGACGGAGTCGATACTATAACAATAGATACCATAACCAAGGGCACTATCAATGGTGGTAGCGGCGATAATGTGTATATTATTACCAATATCAGTGCCAGTGAGGACGATAGCCTTAAAATAATTGATGCTGGTGGCAATAACTCATTTGAGATAGAAATATTTAATGATGGAAGCATTGATACTGCCTTTGGTAGCGACAACTTTACTATCACCACCATGAATGGTGGCAGTATTGATGCCGGTGACTCAGGGGGAGCAGCCATAAACGTAGGCAATGTCTTCAAGATAACCAATATGAATGATGGAACTATCACTGATTATGAAGGCGCAAGCACTTTTAACATTACTAACGCCTTAAAAGGTGTAATTAAAACTGGCGGCGGAGCTGATAGTATTAATATAAGTGATGTTGTAAATAGTACTGATGCTGATATAGTAATTGAGCATAGCGGGGCTGAATATGTCACCATGGATATTAATAGCATGTCCAAGGGTAAAATCACCCTTAAGGTAATTAATGATGGCACTGGCGGCTTTGTCTTTGCTGAAAATGCCTATGATTTTGATTCAAGAACTCCAGATCCATTTGAACTAACTGGCGGCCATATTATTGTTGATAGCAAGGGCAATGATACCATTGCCGTGGGCGTTGAGGGTACATCTCAAAGTAATAGACCCATGATAGAATTTGGTGATAATGATGACGGAGCTGATGTATTATTTATCACTGCACCAAGTGCAAGCTCCTCACAAATCACCGTAAAAGGCTTTGATGCCCAAGACACTCTAAAATATGCAAAGCAAGCTCAAACCCCCACAACAGAGGAGTATACTTGGAATTCTAATGTTGATGCTAGGGATGAAGATGGTGCCATCATTTCAACGACTCTAGGAGACGCTGTTACTCAAGGCTATGCAGTAAGACTTGGCGGAGAAACATACAACACCTTTGTATACTTTGAGTAATAAACGAAAAGTTGTACATTTTTAATAACAAGCAATAGCTGTGAATCTTTGTTGCCTGCCTCTTGTCATTGCGAAGAGAGACGAAAAACAAGTGGCGACGCGGCAATCCATACGCTACGTTTTTTGCCTTTTGTCATTGCGAGCGCAGCGCGGCAATCCATGCCTTTGCCTCTCGTCATTGCGAGCACAGCGCGGCAATCTATACGCTACGCTTTTTGCCTCTCGTCATTGCGAAGAGCACAGCGCGGCAATCTATACGCTACGCTTTTTGCCTCTCGTCATTGCGAAGAGCACAGCGATGCGGCAATCCATGCCTTTTGTCATTGCGAGCGTAGCGTGGCAATCCATGCCTTTCCTGTCTTTCGCCTTTCGCCTTTGCCTTTCGCCATTGCCCTTCACCCCAACCCATGCTAACATAAAAACATAAAATACCCGACACCAGAGAACGATATGCCATACTATACTTACATTTTAGCTAGCAAGACTCATGGTACTTTATATGTAGGGGTTACAAATAACATCGAGCGTAGAATAGCAGAACATAAAGCAAATACAGGTGGCCAATTCACATCAAAATATACAGTGCACAACTTAGTTTATTTTGAGGAACATGCAGACCCAGCCAGTGCCATAGCTAGAGAAAAACAACTAAAAAGTGGCAGTCGCAAGAAGAAAATTGAATTAATAGAAAGCATTAACCCGAAATGGCTTGATTTAATAAACGGCTTTGAGTGAGTTTAAGAAAGAAAAATTAAAGGCATGGATTGCTTCGTTGCTCGTCGCAGTTCCTGCTCCTACGCGCCTCGCAATGACTTCGGCTAAAAGCCTTGCTATCATACCTCCACAGCGACTTCGGATAAAATTACATTTGGGAACAAACCCCTTACAGCCAACATCATGGACTTTTGCTCCTCCTGCCTTTTGTCTTCTGCCCTCTTGCCTCTTGTCATTGCAAGCGCAGCGCGGCAATCCATGCCTTTTGTCATTGCAAGCGCAGCGCGGCAATCCATACGCTACGCTTTTTGCCTTTCGTCATTGCGAGGAGCACAGCGACGCGGCAATCCATGCCTTTCCTGCCTTTTCCTTCACAAAAGTAAATATCCTCAAAGGCCCAGACCCTTTGAGGATATTTTGTGTCCTTAGACACTTTACCCGCATGGGGGAAGTCCCCCCATGCAGATAAAATTTATTACCATTAACCGCCGATGAGCTGTAAAGCCATACGCGGCATGGAGTTAGCTTGGCTAAGCATAGCAACAGCAGATTGTGTGAGGATTTGGTTCCGCACAAATTCTGTCATTTCTGTTGCAACGTCTACGTCAGATATGCGAGATTCAGCGGCTTGCATATTTTCTGACTGAATAGTTAAATTGCTAACAGTTGCTTCTAAGCGGTTTTGAAGCGCGCCTAAGTGCGCTCTAATTTTATCCTTAGAAACAATAGCATCATTAACAGCTACAAGAGCAAGCTGTGCAGCAGACTGGGTCGAGATGGAGAAACCAGCATCTTGGGCACTTTCATTACCAAGGCCTAGGGCCGAAGCTGTGGAATCACCAATTTGAATGTAGTAGTAATCCTCAGCTGAGTCGTTAGCAGTGCCAAAGTGAACCTTAAGCTCACCTGTAGCCTTTAATAAACTACCATTGTGAGCACCATCCAAAGAACCATCAAGTAACTTAATACCGTTAAAGTCTGTGGCATTGGCGATACGAGTAATTTCCGACGCAAGTGCTTGATATTCTGATTCAATCATAAGACGCTGAGTTGAATCATAAGTACCGGTTGCGGCTTGCTCGGAAAGCTCTTTCATACGAATGAGCTGCTCGTCAATTACGCCAAGGGCGCCGTCGGCCGTTTGAATTAGCGAAATAGCGTCATTAGCATTACGTATACCTTGATTAAGGGCCGCAACATCAGCACGCATAAGTTCGCGAATGGCTAGACCGGCTGCGTCGTCAGATGCGCCGTTGATGCGCATACCTGAAGACAAACGCTGGGTAGAAGTTTGTAGTCTTCCATAGTGCGAGTTAAGGTTATTGGAAACATTAAGGGCCATCTGATTGTGGTTAATATACATTGCCATAACATTCCTCCTTGAATGTCTTGACTGCCTGATGGTGCTTATGCACGGTCGCGTCCTTGCAACCTTCCACCGACATGCCCCCAAGGGGGCTATTTATTGTTAACTTGCGTACATACTGTTACGCAGCCTCTACAATGTGCGGGGTTCTGGGTACAGCCCGCATGAATAGGAAAAATTTTCCTATCCACTTTTACACTTAGGAAACAGCAAAAAGCGTACCAATTTGTTAAGGCGGATGAAGTTAGGTGTGAAGATGTAAAATAAACGATGAGCGATGTAGAGGCTTTATATTAACAGTAGATATTAAAAACAGGGTAACGATTTCAAACAGTATATTTTTATAGTAAAATGATCCCCAAACTAATGTGGGGTCCTAAGCCCCCACAGAGAGTGCTGACAAAGTCAGCACGACCGATAAATCAAGAACAGGCGCAATTTACTTGCGCCGTAAAGCGGTTGATTTTCGTGCCTTCCCGCTTGGCAGCTCTGCTGACAATAGCGGCGCAAAACCCACAAAGTGGGGTTTGTCATCAAACTAATGTGGGGGCCTAAGCCCCCACATTATATCAAATCCCCTTCCCACAAGGGTTTTGTTATCCACCAATCAAATTCAACGCCATTCTAGGCATAGAGTTAGCCTGACCAAGCATAGCAACAGCAGATTGTGAAAGAATCTGATTTCTTACAAAAGCTGTCATTTCTGTTGCAACGTCTACGTCAGATATGCGAGATTCAGCAGCTTGCATATTTTCCGACTGAATGGTTAAGTTGCTAACAGTAGCCTCCAAGCGGTTTTGCATGGCACCAAGATTTGCGCGAATTTTATCCTTCGAAACAATGGCGTCATTAACAGCTTTTAGGGCAAGCTGGGCTGCAGACTGGGTTGAAATAGAGTAACCATCACCTTCAGCACTGCCACTACCTATACCTAGTGCAGATGCTGTAGCATCACCAATAGTGAGGTTATAATAATCCTCAGCACTATCATTGGCAGTACCAAAGTGAATACGGATTGCGCCAGTAGATTTAAGCGCATTACCATTGTGGTCACCATTCAAAGTACCATCAAGTAACTTTACACCGTTAAAGTCTGTGGCAGTGGCGATACGGGTAATTTCCGATGCCAACGCTTGATACTCAGACTCAATCATAAGACGGCTTGTGGAGTCATAGGTACCGGTGGCAGCTTGCTCAGTTAGAGTCTTCATACGAATTAGCTGCTCGTCAATGGTTTGCAGTGCGCCGTCAGCTGTTTGAATTAGCGAAATAGCGTCATTAGCATTACGCACACCTTGATTAAGGGCTGCAATATCTGCACGCATAAGTTCGCGAATAGCCAAGCCAGCTGCATCGTCAGCTGCACTATTAATGCGCAGACCAGTAGAAAGACGTTGGGTTGAGGTTTGTAAATTGCCATAATGTCCACCTAGATTGTTGGTGGTATTAAGGGCCATCAAATTGGTGTTGGTTGTAAGCGCCATGACATTCCTCCTTGAATGACAGACATTTAGGCGACGCACCA
>CAYJIU010000031.1:0-19852 GCA_964370305.1 uncultured Desulfovibrionaceae bacterium | reverse complement strand
GACGCTGAAAAACAGACAAAACTATTAAAATAGCAATATTTTTCAATCAAAGTTTTCCAATATAATTGCCAGAAAAAAGGGCGCGTAGCATACTTTTTGGGCGATTTTATGACACAAAAAAATGGTTTTTCAAGCGGCGACTAACGAAATTTTTCTATAAGAAAAATTTCGCGTGCCGTAAAATAAGCCAGAATTAACTTCTGGCGACCCCAAAGGGGTATTTGGAGGCAACGTGCCTTTCTGAAAAACGCATGGAAATGCGTTTTTCAGCATCAACTACTTAGTAATACGACTTTCTGAGTCAAAAAAGTAAATCGTATTAGCAATTATAAAGCCCCCAGCATGCTTTTTATGGGCATATAAACTGGGGGCTTTTATTGTTTAAAATGCCGATATCTTAAACAAAGAGTCCTGCACAATTATTTTAGAGTCTTACACAACGAAAATAATATACAACATACCATCACAAAAAAGTATTTACAAATACAAGAAAAAATATACAAAACACAAGAAAACTTTTCAAAGCAAAACAAAAGCTATAATAAAACCTCTACATAGTAAATTATGCAGTGGCTTTACAATTAGCACAATATGTTTTTAACATTTCAAAAAAAGCTTGCATGGGGCGGTGAATCCACTTCTCTTTATGATATACTAATTGTATCCATGAGATCCGAACTTCAAAATCATGTACGTTGAGTATGGCTAGGTCGTTATTATCAAGGTCGCGTTGTATGCAATACCTTGGTAAATAGGATGCACCTACACCACTTTTCAAAAACTGGATGATTGCGCTAGTATTATTTATATCTACAGAAGAAATAAGTTGTAAATTCCGTTCTTCTACCATTTTTGCAAGAGGTAATCGGTACTGACTTTGCTTTGATGTAAGGACTAAAGGCTGACGTAGAACTTCAGCAAGGGAAAGTGTTTTTGCCTGAGATATGGGATTTTGCGTTGAAGCAGTAAAAACTACATCTGTGGGTTTTGAAAAAACTTGCATAAAGGGTGGGGCAATGGAGTATTCATCTACTACAAAAACTGTGTCCAGTTCATTTTTTCTAACTAATTCCATTAGTTCAACACCTGATGAGATGAATACAGAAAGAGAGACCCTTGGAAACCTTTTTTTGAAAATAGGTATAAAGTCCTGTAAATAGGAAAAGTGTAGCGACTCTAAACTACCAATTTTTACAGAGCCTGTTAAAGATATATCTTCACGTCCCAACTCCTTAACTTCGTCACACAACCCCAAAATTTGTCTTGCATATGCGGCAAGTTGCTCTCCTGCTGGCGTTAAAATCACGTTTTTATTAATGCGTTCAAAAAGGGGTACGCCAATTTCTTCTTCTAACTGTTGGATACGCGCAGTAATCGTGGGCTGGGTATACCCCAAAGCTTTGGCAGCTTTGGTGAAATGTCTTAACTCTGTTACTTTTAAAAAAGCTATTAGATTTCGAATTTCCATAAAGCTCCCCTGTAGTAGTTATAGGCCAAATTCCTTCTTGACGATTGAACGAAATATAGACGCCTTGTTACAAAACTAAAACTAAATTTAGAAAATTATTCGCTATAATTCAAGCATAAATATATTTCATACCTTATAAAAGCCACGGTAATCTAATTTTGCATGGCTCTGTACCTTAGCATAATTCTACACAATGGATTGTAACCCTCACGCAATCCACATCATCCCATGCGTGACAAACACCGCCAAAAGTTATAGTCTAATCCAACACAAACCAAGGAAGTTGCATGCTATCTCTAAACACAAGTTTACGCTGCCTTTTGCGCGTATGGCTCATGGGTGCCGCCATGACCACCCGCGGTATGCAACACATTGGCCTACTCTTCGTGCTTGACCCTGCCCTAAGCTCTCTACATAAAGACGAGCAAAGCCTACGCGAAGCCCGCACCCGCTACCTTGGGCACATCAACACCCACCCCTTCATGGCACCCATCCTTGTGGGGCTACTCCTAAATCTTGAAGGCCTTGTGGCTAGTCACAAAATACCAGCTCAGAGCATGCAAAAATTTATTCATACCACCTCAGAAACGTTTTCTGCCATCGGCGATTCTTTTTTTAGTGGCACATTTATAATATTTTGGACACTAACAACAACATTATTAATATTAAATGATTATATACTAACATCCATATTTTGGACTGGCTTTCTGCTTGCCCTACTATTACTTTTTCGGGTATGGTTTTTCTTTTTGGGGCTTAAAAATGGCCTTATGGTGCTAACTAAAATTCGCAAGCTTAACCTTATTAACCAAGGCTACAGCCTAAAGCTTATTAACGCGCTACTAATTGCTGCCATATATTGGACTATATACCATAACACTAACATTAGCTGGGTTAGCCAATTTGTAGGGGTCATATTGCTGATACTTGGGGCCATTTTAGTAAATACGGTTCATATATCACGGGTGATTTTTGCGGCTTTGCTTTGCTTGATCCTAGCTATACATTAACAATAAAATTAAATGGATAGATCTTGACTGATTTTGAAACAACCGAACACGGATTGCTACTTACAATAACTATCCGCACACCCTTGGGTCTACACGCACGACCTGCGGCTAAGCTTGCCCAAACATTGCAAAGTTTTAATGCTGAAATACAAGTACATTGCAAGCAAAATAAAGCCGATGCCAAAAGCGTCGTAGACTTACTCACCCTTGGTGCCATGGACGGTAGCGAGCTACTTTTCTACGCCAAGGGACAAGATGCATCGCTCTGCCTCGAATATGTGGCTGAATTTTTTTCCGCCGGTTTGCAAAGTTAAGGAGTTTAATCATTTATGGCACGTACAATACTTTATGGCATTTCAGTAGCACCGGGCATTGCCATTGGCAAGGTTGTTCGCACACATCACGAACAACAAATTGAAGAACGCTTCATCGGAAAAGATGACATAGATAGCGAAGTGGAAAAACTCCACGCCGCAACCAGTGGCGTTAGTGCAGAGCTACAAGCAGCTAAGATTACATCAGTTGAACATGGGGATATTATCCAAGCCCATATTATGATGAGCCACGACCCACGCCTTTTGAGTGAGACGGAAGACTGTATCCGCACACAAAGGCTTTGTGCGCCGTGGGCCTTGCAAAAAACCTTAGATTCACTTTGTGCGGCCTTCATTGACCTTGATGACCCCTACTTACGCGAACGCGCCTTTGACCTTCGAGCCGTAGGTGCCCGCTTACAAGCTCACCTAGCAGGAAAGGATTTTAGCCCCATAACCAGCACTAGTCCGCGTATATATATGGCTGAAGACCTATCCCCCGTGGATACGCTCAATCTATCGGTAGACCACATATTGGGCTTAGTCATGGCTGAAGGTGGGGCCACATCGCATACGGCTATCTTGGCGCGTTCTCTGCACATCCCAGCCATCATGGGCGTTACGGGAATTTTAGAAGCCGTAAAAGAAGATGACCTCGTCATTGTAGATGCCATCGCCGGCTGTGTGTACATTGCCCCAGACGAACAAGAGCTTGCTAGCTTTGCGCAAAAATTGCAGGAATATCAAGATTGGGCCAAAGCCGTGCGCCGCAGTGCAACACTACCAGCAGAAACCTTAGATAATGTGCATATTCACGTACAAGCCAATTTAGAAAATGCTGATGAGGTTGAAAGTATAACCAGCTACGGAGCCGAAGGTATCGGCCTTTATCGTACAGAATACGCCTATTTGCGTAGCCGCCAACTACCCACAGAAGAACAGCTATACCAAGAATATGCAAGCGTAGTTAAAAAAGCCAACACCAAGCAGGTAATCTTTCGCACCCTAGATGTGGGTATGGATAAAGCATTGCACAGCCAAACAGCAATTAAAGAATATAATCCGGCCTTGGGCTTGCGCGGTATTCGCTTTTGCATGCGTCATCAAGGCATTTTACGCACCCAATTGCGGGCCATATTACGCGCAGCCTTACATGGAGATGTCTCTATCATTCTACCCATGATTTCTTGCTTGGAAGAGGTGCAAGCCATCAAACGTATATTGTTAGAGGTACGCCAAGACCTTTGTTTACAAGGCATTGAGCATGCCTCATCCTTACCCATCGGCATTATGATGGAAGTGCCCTCAGCCGTCATGATTGCCGATAGCCTAGCCAAACATTGCGACTTTTTTAGCATTGGTACCAATGACCTTACCCACTATCTCCTAGCCATTGACCGCAACAATAAACATGTAGCATATTTGCATAATCCACTACACACCGCCCTTACCCGCTGCATAAAGCGCATTATTGACTGCGCACATCGAGAAGGCATTAGTGTTACCGTTTGCGGCGAAATGGTCAGTGATCCTTACTGCCTAGCCATGCTACTCGGTCTTGGGGTGGATATTATCTCAGCTGCACCGCAATCCATACCAAGCATTAAGCACCTTCTACGCAACCTTAAGGCTGAAGAATGTACCAAGATGGCCGAAGCCATGCTCACCACCGCTGACGCCGCCGTATGTACGCGCATTGTCACGGACACTTTAGCCCAAAGCTTGCGCGATAACTTTGCATTTTATACCTCACTCATTAATACCCGTGGATAATTTTTATGAAAAAAAAATCACCCTCATCCATAGCCCTAAATAAAAAAGCTCGCCATCTCTATGAATTGAGTGACTTTTTAGAAGCCGGCATTAGTCTAACTGGCCCCGAAGTCAAAAGCCTACGCCAAGGGCGAGTAAATTTTATGGACAGCTATGTGGATTTTAAGCAAAACGAGGCATTCTTACGCGGTCTGCACATTGCACCCTACGAAAATGCAGGATATGTGTCTCAAGACCCCGTACGCGCAAGACGGCTACTCCTCCACGCGCGCGAAATCAACACCCTTGCCGCCAAGGTAGAACAGCAAGGGCTAACAGTAGTACCAGTCAAATTATATTTTAAATTTGGCAAGGTTAAGGTAGAAATTGCTGTGGGACGCGGCAAAAAATTACACGACCACCGCGAAACCCTAAAACGCCGCGCCGCAGAAAGAGACATGGAGCGTGACCTTGGCGGACGTTGATTTTAAGCCAACAGTACGGCCATCAACTGAGCTAAATCAACACTTCATCCCCACTCTACAACCCCTTTTGCTTTGGCAAAGTTTAAGCCTCTTCTGGCTGTGCGGGCTCATGGCGGCCCGCTTTCCCTTGGGGGGCGTTATTTGTGCCCTCATCATATGCAGCGTGGATAAACGCTTAATCCAAAAAGCAAGATTATGCGTAGCCATTTGTTTATTTTTATTAGGTTTTTTTGCAATACACCATTTAATGCCGCAGCGTCCTGATTATCCATCATGGGCTATGCAAGGTCAAAAACCATCACTTTGCCGCATTGAAGGCATAGTGACCAAGGTAGAAGGGCTGGCCGACAAACGCCTGCGTATTACCTTACGCGATGTGCGCTCCCTTGAGCATGAAGATGCCGCCCCGCTTCCCGGCCTCATGCTCTGGACTTGGGAGGCCAAACGCGCACAAAAAAACTTTGAACAAATACATCACCCCATAAAACCACTGCCAGGGCAGAAAGTGCAAATCAGTGCGCGCATCCGCACCACTGAAAGCTTTCAAAATTGGGGCATCATGGACTTTGGCGTATATTGGCAAAATAAGGGTATATTTTGGCGCATATGGAGCCGTGGGCTCTACGGTAACCCTGAAATACTTGATAAGCCTACGCCCATGGCAAAGCTTAGACAAAATGCCTTAAGTAGCATTGAGCAAATACTTTTTCCACCTCAAGCTCCACTGCAAAATCATAGCCTATCCTATCAAGCCAAGGCATTTTTGCCGGCCCTACTCTTTGGGGATAAATATCACCTAAACAACACAACCATGCAGTATATGCAAGCGGCATCACTCATCCATTCATTAGCTCTTTCAGGCCAACATCTAGCCTTAGTAGGCGTAGGCGCAATGATCTTAACCATTTGTATATATTTAATTTTTCCTCATATATCGCTAATATTACCCCGCACTAAATGGATTGGCCTACTATCCCTACCACTAGCCGCACTATATCTTTGGCTTGGCAACGCCCCACCGTCTTTAATTCGTGCTGGACTCATGCTCTGTCTAAGCGTCATTTTTTACTGGCGTATGCGCATGATTACGCTAAATGACGTTCTACTCATGACTTTGTTGCTTATAACATGTTATAATCCCTTAGCTATTTTTGACATGGGTTTGCAGCTCTCAGTACTTTGCGTTGCAAGCATTGCCCTTGCCATGCCCATTTTGCGCCGTATTCCAAAGCCAAATTTACAAAACATTTCAATGATTAAAGCATACGGGCTCAAATTTGGACGCGGTATTTTGCAAATATTAATTATTTCATTAGTAATTCAACTGGCCTTGCTCCCTGTATTTTTACTTTATTTTAACCCTTCCGGCACATGGTTTATGCTCAATATATTTTGGCTGCCCATTTTAGGGTTCTGGGTGCTACCCTTAGCTGCCTTGGGCCTTGGTACTGCTTGCCTTTGGCCCACGGCCATCTTAACCGAGCACATCTTACTCCTTGCCGCATGGCCATGTGAAATATTATTAAAGATACTGCACTTCATGAACTCAGTAGACCTTTTTAACTTCCCACCACTCCTGCGCCCGCATTGGACAGCTTTGCCAGCTTGGATAGCCATTTGTATAGCCTTAGCTTGGTGGGTAGGACGGGTAAGGCTAATACAACAAAATAAAACACCCCCTATCACAAAGACCTTAGTGCTTGTGGGCATGCTATTATTATTTACAGGGCCCATCATCCGCTATGCAGGATATTGGCAACATGATGAAATTCAAGTGGAAATGCTAGATGTAGGCCAAGGCCAAGCCATTTGTATAAGCTTGAGTGGCGGCGTGCGAATTTTAGTTGATGGTGGAGGTAGTTTTTCACCGCGTTTTGATACTGGTGCTAATTTAGTAATCCCAAGACTGCTTTATAATGCGCCGCCTCGCCTATGGGCCGTCATTAATACTCACCCTGATATGGATCATTTGCGCGGCCTTATGGCAGTGCTTGAAAAGGTAGAAGTGCAAGCATTTTACCATAACGGGCAAGATTTTGGGCGCACATATAGCAGTAAAATCAAAGATATACAAAAAGAAAAACCATTATTACCTATGCAAACCCTAGCTACCGGCATGAGCATACCCTTACCAAGCATAAATAATAATATTACTTTAGAAGTACTTAATCCACCACCAGCACATAATCTTTCTGCCAATAATGCCTCTGTAGTTTTGCGCCTTGTACATGAAAATAACAATATAAAAAAGGGCATTGCCCTACTCTGCGCCGATGCAGAAATTCCAGCTTTACAATATATTTTGGACTCAAAACAAGATATAGCCGCAGATATATTAATTGTGGCTCATCATGGCTCACGTGATGCCCTACTCCCTAGCTTCTACAAAAAAAGCAAGGCCCAAGTGGCTTTAGTGAGTGCGGCAAAATATAATAACCATGCCCTACCGCATTTTAGCGTGCAAAATAATCTAAGGCAGCACAATATCCCCATATACAACACTGCCCACAACGGAGCTATTAATGTAACATGGCGCAATAGTAATGCTATTTACGACATTAAAGCCAAGCCAACAACATCATCATTACGCATTAAAACATGTAATAATAGCACGGGACTTGCCCTGCAAAACTTTTTACGCTAAACTTAGTTAAGTTGATACTGATAACAGGATAACCATTTAAAACAAAATATTTTTGCAGCATAAACTAATGACTAAAGTTAAATATAAAAAGGCATAATATGGAAGTACAACAAACTCCTCTTGATGGTGTATTGCTTATAAAGCCAAAAGTTTGGGGCGATGAGCGCGGATATTTTGTGGAAACATGGCAAGAAAAACGCTATGCCGAATGTGGGATAGATATACCATTTGTGCAAGATAATCATTCAACATCATGCTATAAAACCTTACGTGGATTACATTATCAAACAACACATCCGCAAGGAAAGCTGGTTAGAGTTTCGCTAGGTTCTGTTTTTGATGTTGCTGTGGATATTCGCAAAGATTCACCAAGCTACGGCAAATGGTAT
Organism: uncultured Desulfovibrionaceae bacterium; assembly: GCA_964370305.1. Taxonomy (GTDB): domain Bacteria; phylum Desulfobacterota; class Desulfovibrionia; order Desulfovibrionales; family Desulfovibrionaceae; genus CAYJAD01. Next base: position 11,790 of record CAYJIU010000031.1, on the reverse strand, counting down.
GGGGTTGAACTTACGCAAGAAAATCAATGGCAGCTCTGGATTCCGCCAGGCCTTGCCCATGGTTTTGTTGTCACCAGTGACATGGCACACTTTCACTATAAAGTCACAGAATTTTATCAGGCCGCCGATGAAGGCTGCATACTTTGGAATACGCCAAAACTAAATATCACCTGGCCCATAAATGACCCCATACTGTCAAAAAAAGATGCTCAAGCACCAACTTGGATAGACTAAAAGGATAATTATGAAAAAAGCTCTTATTACAGGCATCACCGGTCAAGATGGTGCGTATCTTGCCCAATTTTTATTGGAAAAAGGTTATGAAGTCCATGGGTTAAAACGCCGTGCTTCGTCATTTAATACCTCACGCATTGATAATATTTATCAATCACCCCACGCCAAGGATAGACGCTTCATCCTCCATTATGGTGACATGACCGACTCAGGCGGACTCATAAGAATAATGCAAGAAATACAACCAGATGAAGTATATAACTTGGCAGCGCAAAGCCATGTTAAGGTGTCTTTTGACTCGCCTGAATATACAGCCAATGTAGATGCCCTTGGTGCTTTACGCATGTTAGAAGCCATACGCATCCTAGGTCTTGAGCAAAAGAGTCGTTTTTATCAAGCTTCAACCTCTGAACTTTTCGGTATGGTGCAAGAGGTTCCCCAAAAAGAAACAACACCTTTTTATCCACGCTCACCCTATGCATGCGCCAAGCTTTATGCCTATTGGATAACCGTAAACTACCGTGAAGCTTATGATATTTATGCCTGCAATGGTATTTTATTTAATCATGAATCGCCCTTACGGGGTGAAACATTCGTCACGCGCAAAATTACTCGCGCCTTATGCCGGTTGATTTTAGGACTTGGTGAAACCCTACATCTTGGTAATATGAGTGCGTTAAGAGACTGGGGACATGCAAAAGATTATGTGGAAATGCAATGGCTTATGCTCCAACAAGAACGGGCAGAAGACTTTGTTATTGCCACAGGGCGACAAATTTCTGTGCGCAAATTTGTCGAGCTTGCCGCAGCAGAGCTTGGCATAACCTTATCATGGCAAGGGGAAGGGCTTCAAGAAAAGGGTATCATAGAGCACATTGACCCAAGTAAAATTGCTAAACTTAGCCCCAAAAGCTACACTCTATCTCCACAGCTAAAAGTTGGTGACATTATCGTGGCCGTTGACCCTCGCTACTTCCGCCCTACAGAGGTAGAAACACTGCTTGGAGACCCACGCAATGCTAAAGAAAAACTTGGCTGGGAGCCACGCATAACCCTTGAAGAAATGGTATCTGAGATGGTCGTGCATGACTTTTCCCTCGCAGCCAAGGACAAAATTTGTCTTGACCAAGGCTTTGATGTTTTTGAGTCGGAAGAAGTATAAAATTAAAAAATTTAATTCCATACCCTGTAGGAAAACACGAAAATAACCGATTAGTTAAAATAACTGATGTAGATGTTATAAAAGACTCCGTACTACAATTACCCAGAGTCTTAAAATATATATAGTCAGCCCTTAAAAATATAGTAAAACTATAATATGTAATGATTTTTGATATAAAAATATAAAAATAAAATTGCCAAGAAATGAGCATAATATGCGAATTTACGGCAATTTTATGACAGTAAAAATGAGTTTTTAAAAGGGGCGACTAACAAAATTTTTCTCCAAGAAAAATTTTGCGCGGCGTAAAATAAGCCAGAATTCACTTCTGGCGACCACGCAGGGGTATTTGAAGCCAGTGTGCTTTTCTGAAAAATACGTGGAAACGTGTTTTTCAGCATCGACTATATAGCTGACATTAATATATAGATAACTTTGACATTATACTAGATTACGTCTAGGATGTTAGGTGTAGGGTGCATAATACATAATGCTCCCGAAGAAATGAAAGGACTTTCATTATGGATTTAGCAACTTTAGGTGGATTTTTATGCGGTTTTGGCCTTGTGCTTGGCTCCATATTCATTGGCCCAGAACCTGGTAACTTTATTGATATCCCAAGTATCATGATTGTTATCGGCGGGACTTTGTCTGCTGTAATGATTTGCTTTCCCTTTGCGGAAGTAAAACAAGCGTTTGCCGCAGGTGCCAAAGCCTTTACCTCTAAAGAAACTCCAGCCAGTGAAGTTGTTGCCACCATGGTACGCATTGCAGAAATTAGCCGTCGCCAAGGTATTATTGCTCTTGAAAAAATCCAAACCAATAATCCCATACTTAAAAAAGCAACCCAACTCATTGCCGACAGTGCAGACCCTGATCTTATTCATGCTACTGTATCCATTGAAATTATCTCCATGAAGAAGCGGCACAATATTGGCATTGGTGTATTTACACGGCTTGGAAGTCTTGCGCCGGCCATGGGAATGGTGGGCACACTCATTGGACTTGTGCAAATGCTTGCAAACTTATCTGACCCAACTACCATTGGGCCGGCCATGGCTGTTGCTATTTTAACTACATTTTACGGGGCCTTACTTGCCAACCTACTCTTCCTCCCCCTTGCGGGCAAGCTTAAGGCTAAGAGCATGCAAGAAGAATTGTTATTGCATATTATTTTTGAAGGCGCAAAATCCATTCTTGAAAATAATAACCCGCGCTTAGTATATGAAAAGTTATCATCCTTCTTGCCACCCAAAGAGCGCAAAGGCCCAGAAAAATAGATAAATACACAAAGAAGTGATTTAAAGTATGAGTAACGATCCCTTACAAAGCGAAGATGAAGTCGACGAAGGCGAAGGCTGGCTTGCGACTTTTGCTGATATCAGTATGCTTTTGCTGGTGTTTTTTATCTTGCTCTTTTCCCTATCTAGCCTTGAGCAAACAAAATTTATGGCCGCAGTAGGCTCCATTAAAGGTGCTCTTGGTGGCGAACAACAAAGTCTTTCTAAAGAAAGTCCTATCGGCACAGTGGGCAAGCTCCAACAAGATGTTAAAATGCGCAAAGAGCTTATCGAAGCCCAAACCCAAACATTCAACGAGATAAAAAGCTTTTTAGTCAAAAATGGCATGGAGGGCCAAGTATCAGCCGTGCTTGATGAAGGAACGGTTATCTTGCGCCTACCTGCCAAGGTGCTTTTTGGGCCAAATAGTGCTGAACTTAACCCTGACAGCATGCAAATAATTGATATATTAAAAGATATTTTTGTGCAAAGGCGTGAGCAAAACATTGATATCCGCGGATATACCGACGATACCCCCATCCCAGAAAATGCCAGATTTAAAGACGCTTGGGATCTTTCAGCCCTACGCGCTGTAACTGTTTTGCGCTACCTCCTAGCTAAAGGCGTTGACCCTGAACGTATGACTGCTACTGGCTTTGGCTCACTCAATCCCATTATGCCTAACAATAATGAAGAAAATCGTGCCAAAAATAGACGGGTGGAATTTTTGTTAAAACGTGATGTAACAAAGCAAGAATAATGAAAAAATGAACATACGCCTTTTTTGTTAACGCGCCCACCCCAAAACATTAGTCGTAATACATTAAAATCATTATTCTATTTTTATTCATTACAGTCTTGCCTTATTTCCGTTCACGGGTTATTGAATCCGTTGTGCAAAATAAAATACGTTTAAAGGATTGCACAATGTGCTAAGGCTTTAGCTGCGTTGACACAAGTCAATCAAATTACTGGCGTAGGCGGTGTAAACGCCATGCAGTGGAGTTTTTCGTTATCCTGATTGCCAAAATCGATGTAACCAAGGATTAAGAACAATAGAAATTCTGCTCCCGCTAAACGATTGATTTTTTGTAAGATAAAGGTATATTATGTTTAAAACATCAAACTTTGACTTTACTCTTGGTATAGACGAAGAACCCCAACGCCATTCATACAGAGCTCACGTTTATGGCATTGAGGTTCGCCTTGACCGAGGTGAAGAATCTTATAACTTAATGGATATAAGCATTTCAGGATGTGCTTTTAGGGCACCTGAAAATGTGTTTGACGTTGGCGACCAGCTCTGTTTAAGGGTTGAAGTAAAGGGGCGTGTAATACTTGCCGGAATTGAAGCACGAGTAGTACGTTTTCTTGATAATGACATTGTGGCCTGCGCCTTTGATGCGCTTACCCAAAAACAAGAATATACCTTAGATAAACTTGTTTTAGAAATTCAAAAGCGCATCATTGCCTTAAATCGTTCCTAAACATCTGTGCAAAAACTGAGTAATCATTTATGAAAGATTTTAGTAAAGATTTAGTTTTACTTGCATGTGAGTAGAGAGGGAAAATGGAATTAACAGAACATAAGGTCTTGGTTGCAAACCGAGGCGAAATTGCTATACGCATTATACGGGCATGTCACAAGCTTGGTGTGCCCTTTACTTGTATTTATACACAAGAAGATAGCTCTTCAGGCCATGTGCGTTTGGCTAAAGAGTTGGGCAAAAGCAGAAGCTTATATAAGGTTTCATCATATCACGATGCCAATGAGCTTATGGCCGTTGCCGATGATTCCGGCTGCACAGCAATTCACCCCGGTTATGGATTTTTTGCTGAGGATTTTCGCTTTGCGCGCCGCGTAACAAAACGTAATCGTAAACTTATTTTCATCGGGCCATCATGGAAGATTATTCGTGAACTTGGGGATAAAATAAACACCAAACGTCTTGCAAGAGGCTTACAAGTGCCCACGGTACCTGGCTCTGACCGCCCCATTTATGATGAACAAGAAGCGGAAAAAATTGCACGCTCTGTTTTTGATTTTCAAATCCAGCGCGGTGTTGAACACCCCTTAGTACTAGTCAAAGCCTCAGCTGGCGGCGGAGGTATGGGCATTGAAGAGGTTTACGATATTGATGTTTTTCGTTCAGTATACAGACGCATACGCAATTATGCCTTGCGCCAGTTTAAGGACGAAGGGGTACTCATTGAGCAAAGAATTACCGACTTCAATCACCTAGAAGTGCAAATTGTTTCTGATAGAACGGGGAAAAATCCAGTACACTTTGGCACCAGAAATTGCTCCATCCAGTCCACTGGTTTGCAAAAGCGCATTGAAATTGCTCCTGGTTTTGACCCTGAAAATATTGAATATTCTTTTGATGCAGCTAAGGTTTTGCGTGATATTACAGACTATTCCCTAGCCATGGCCCGTAAGGTTGGCTATGACAATGTGGGGACTTGGGAGTGGATTGTAACCCGCGATGGTGAACCATTTCTTATGGAAGTAAATACTCGTATTCAGGTGGAAAATGGTGTTTCTGCCCGTATTTCAAAAGTTAAAAATCGTATTCCACTGGGTGAAGTTGATCTCATTGCCGAACAAATACGCATTGGCCTTGGCGAAGAACTTGGCTATACTCAAGACGATATTTCCTTTGTAGGCACTGGTGTTGAATATCGTCTTATTGCCGAAGACCCTGATAATCGTTTTGCCCCATGGGTTGGTAAAATTGATAAATTTGGCTGGCGCAAACAAGATTGGCTAACCATGTTGACGCATGTTCCAACCGATGTTCCTTATGAAATCCCCACTGAGTTTGACCCAAACCTTGCCCTAGGTATTGTCTGGGGCAAAGATTTAGCAGAAGCAAAGGCACGGGGCATACAATTTTTGGATAGCTTAACCCTGCAAGGGCATAACAATGCCGGTGACAGCTTAAAATCAAATATTGACTTTTTACGTTCAAACACTGGACGTATCTTACGTTTTTAGCAGATACAAAGGTTTTAGAATGGATACTTCTTTTGAAAAACGCCTCCAAAGTCTACAAGATAGACTTACATATATTCAAGATATTTTTGTGCATAAGCATCGTGACAAAGTACAACTTTTAAGCGAAAAACTTGAGCAATTAAATACTCGTATTGCTGAGTCCACGTGCCAAGATGTAAACACTGAAATTATCACTTTAGAAGAGCTCTTTTTCTTTATAGAGCGCAAACTTGAAGCCGGCCTAACAGCCATGGATAAAGTGCGTATTGTGCGTAACCCACAGCGCATATGTTTGCGAGATATTTTAGAAAATGTTTATGATAATTTTACTGAAATTGGCGGGCAAGATGAGTATAGTATTGACCCAAGTATGCTTATTGCAAGGGCCATCATCACCCGTAGGCGCGGCAAAAAAACATATCACCAGTCAGTTATGGTTATCGGGCAAGAAAAGGGGCATGGTGCAGAATTTCGCAACGGTGGCTCTGTAAAGCCATGGGGCAATGCTAAGGCTTTGCAATATATGCGTGTTGCTGAAGCTGAAGGCATACCGATTCATACATTCATCTTTACCCCAGGCTCCTACCCTGTGGAGGACTACCCCGGTGCTGCCCAGCAAATTGCTCGCAATATTTATGGTATGGCCAATCTACGCGTACCCATTGTGGCGGTTATTTCTGAGGGTGGATCTGGTGGAGCGGAAGCCATTGGCCTTGCAGACAAAAGGCTTATGCTTTCGCATGGATATTATTCAGTTATTTCACCAGAAGGTGCAGCAGCCATTGAAGGTCGCCTAAAAGAAGGAGAACGCGCAACACCAGAACTTATTGAATTTTGCGCCGATTCTTTACAAATAACAGCCCAAGATAACTTAAAATTTGGATATATAGACCAAATCATTCAAGAGCCGCACCTTGGTGCAAGGCCCACACATTTTGATTTTTTCCGCACTTTGCGCCAAGAAATTATTCGCGCAACTGATGAGCTTGTGCTCTCCACCCGTGCTACGCCCATCTTGCGTGGATTAGCCATATCAAGGCGGCGCAAACCTGACATAAATCTTGAAGAATTATGTTTGCGCTGGGGCTTATCTTCCTCAAAAAAAGATCGCCTAGTGCAGAGTAGGCAGATGAAGTTCTTAAAACTTTCACGCTCAGCCTACCTTGATCACAGACCATTTTATTCTAAATGGTGGCGCAGTATTGCTGGTGCCATGATTATACGCTGGAATAGAGTTAAATACGATTTTTACCGCAAACATCAACGTACCATGTCAAGTTTTGTGGAGGAAATAGACAGCGAATGGCACTTATTAAAGCGACGTATTTTCGCCCCATGGAGAAAGATTTCTCGCAGTTTACCCGGCAAAGCTCCCATTACAGCCATTGAGGAGCTAACCAAGCTTTCCTCTTGGAATGAAGATGGGCGCCGCAAACGCTGGAATTATATCTCACCGCGCTATAAAATTGACCGCACCCTCACCTGCCCCAATGCGGCCAAGGATGGTTGTCTTGATTTGTGGGGGCCTGACCTTTTTGCTGAATTTGCAGGCGTTTGTACTTATTGTGGTCATCACTTTCCTATGGAACCTGAATGGTATGTGCGCAATGTGTTTGATGAAGGTTCTGTTTTTGAATTTAATAATGCCATTGAAGCTGGCAATCCGCTAAATTTTGAAGGCTTTGAGCAACGCATCTTAGAAGCCCAGCAAAGAACCGGTGCCAAAAGTGGTTGCATGACTTTTGAAGCTTGTATTGACGGTGTAAAAATTGTCGTAGCCATGCTTATGGGCACATTTCGCGGTGGTTCTGTGGGAGCTGCTGAGGGGCAAAAATTTGTAGAAGCAGCTGAGCTTGCCATGAAAAAGCGTTATCCCTTCATTGCTTATGTACATGGTACCGCCGGTATTCGTATTCAAGAAGGCACGCACGGCGTTATACAAATGCCACGTTGCACTGTGGCTGTGCGCCGCTACATTGAAAGCGGCGGCCTTTATCTTGTACTTTATGATACCAACTCCTTTGCAGGCCCCGTGGCAAGCTTTCTTGGATGCTCGCCATATCAATTTGCCATTCGTTCATCCAATATTGGCTTTGCTGGCCCTGGCGTTATTAAAGAAACCACTGGCATTGACATCCCGCCGCGCTATCATCGCTCTAACAATGCTTTATCGCGCGGGCATATACAAGGCATATGGGATCGCCGTCATGTGCGGGCCAACTTAAAGCAAGCCTTGCTAACCATCGGCGGACGTAATGTTTATTATCGTTAATGATTTTAGGACTAATTTATGTTAGATGTTACTGCTTTACTTGATGAAATAAAATCCTCACCCTATGAGGAAGTACAAATCTTAGCTCCGCATACCGGCACTGTGACCTTTGCCACATTGGAAAAGGGTAATGAAGTTTCTGGCCCACAAGGTATGTGGAAGGAAAAGCCAGGCTCCTTGCTCTTAACCATCGAACGTGAGCACAATCCAAAGCCCATATATTCCCCTCAAAAAGGTGAAGTCTGCGCCATCAACAAAGAGCTGGAAGGAAAATTTGTTGAAGCAGGCACAGTATTACTCACCCTACGCCATCCATTTAGCAAGGCCGAAGTACAACAAAAAATCTTAAAACGAGCTTTGCATCTCTTTGTTGCTCCAGAGCGCGCCAAATATTATTTTACCCCGGAAGTTGATAAAAAAATCCGAGCTTCTGGCGCGCAATCTGTGTCCATTAACGAGGGCATGGAGCTTTTTATTATGTCTCGCATGAAGCGCGAAGCTCCCCTGCACTATAGCGGCCCAAGTGGTGTTATCTATGCTGTTTACTTTAAACACACAGAAAATATCGACGCCGGCCAACCGCTTATTGGAGTGTGCCCACCTGACCAGCTTGCCGCCATTGAAGAAGTGGTTATGCGTGTCCAAACAGAATGGCGTGAAATATAGGACAGTTTATGGGCAAGGCTTTGCAAATTAGAGTTAGTGCGGTTACTTGGAATGAAGACCTCTTGGAAAAACTCTGGCCGCAACTATCAGAACTTGCCTTTACAGTTCCAAACAGCCACACCAAGCGCGGCGTCATTGAGATGGTACAGTGCTTAAGCGACGGATTACACTACACAAAATGGCCTGATGAGCGAAAGGATAAACTTGGCCCAAATATTAGCAAAGCCATAGATATTGTAAACAAATTAGAGAGTGCTCTGGCCGACTGGGATCCACGCGAAGCCAATAGATTAAGTGATCAATTGGAAGATGTTCTTAACGACTTAGAACGATTTTATATTTAATGTAAAAATATTGGAGGTGCCATGTTAAACAAAGCCATGATTATAGGAAGATTAGGCCAAGACCCTGAATTAAAATACACTCAAAGCGGTGTACCACTTTGCAATTTAAATATTGCCACCTCTGAATCCTATCAAGATCGCGATGGCAATAGAGTTGATCGCACTGAATGGCACCGCGTTTCTGTATTCCAGCGCGCAGCCGAAAATTGCGCCACCTACTTGCGTAAGGGTAGCTTGGTTTATATTGAAGGCAGCATCAGCACACGCAAATGGCAAGACCAGCAAGGTCAAGATAGATATACTACTGAAATTAAAGCCCAAAGAGTTCAATTTTTAGATCGCCGCGGCGGTGACGATGCCGGTGGTCAAGGTGGATATCAGGGCGGACAGAGCGGACAAGGCGGACAGGGCGGATATCAAAACAACAATCAAGGTAGCCAAGGTGCTCAGGGTAATCAGGGGCAAAATGCCAATCGTCCTCAGCAACAAAGCAGAAATGATGATATGGGCTCACCCTTCCCTTCTGAAGCAAGCGGCATGGATGACATACCATTTTAACCACTAGCGAAGAGGCTTACCCATGCGCATGCTCAACCTTGGTTGCGGAAGCACCTTTCATCCTGACTGGGTTAATGTAGATTTCATTGACCATGGTGGCAAAGTTCTGGCATACGATTTGCGCCTTGGTATTCCCTTTGCCGATGCAAGTTTTGATGTAGTCTATCACTCGCATGTGCTTGAGCATTTACCAAAGGCTTGGGCTGAGTTTTTCTTAAAAGAATGTTATCGCGTATTGCGCCCCGGCGGTTTATTGCGTGTTGTTGTGCCGGACTTAGAAAATATTACCCGTGCTTACTTAAAAAGTCTTGATGCTGTGCGTAGCGGTGAAGAAGGTGCAAACACAAAACATCAATGGATGATTGTGGAGCTCATCGACCAGCTCACGCGTACTAGAAGTGGCGGCGAAATGCTTGACTGGTGGAAGCAAAAACCAGTGCCCCAAGAATCATTTATTATAGAACGCCTTGGTAAAGAAGCTGAGCAAGGCATTGCAACTTACAGTGGTCAGCTCGTAGCCAAGCCCAAAACCGCCCTACCCCCCATTGATACTAGTTTTTTGCTAAGTGGTGAGTTGCATACTTGGATGTATGACGCATGCTCACTTGCGCATATTTTAGAGCAATGTAACTTTGCAGAAATCAGCTCAAAGGCACACGATGAAAGTGCCCTGCCTGCCATTACAAAATACGGCCTTGATACCACAGCTGAAGGCAAAATCAGAAAACCAGACTCACTATTCATGGAAGCCAAAAAGCCAGCTCTTGAGACTGCGCATATTGCTAATGTGGCCATGTTCTCATTTTCTGATGAGGGCGGTGCAGCCATTGCGGCCTTACGCTTGCATAATGCCTTGCAAGATACCAATATACAAAGTCAAATGTATGTGGCTAGGCAAAAATTCTTCCAAAACAAGGTCTATGTAGTTCCGGCGCGCAAAATAGTCAAAGATGGTGGTATTACCCCTGAAGGTAGCCTTGCAGAAAGATCCATGCGCCGTGAGGTGTTTGGCTACAATAGAAAAATGAACGATGATCTTAGAGCCTACCCTCACCGGCCACTCGGTTCTGAGCACTTTTCCATACCCGGTCAATGCGTACCTTTTGAAAGTATTCCTTTTATAGAAGACTTTGATATATTACACTTTCATTGGGTTGCCGGCCTATGTGACCCAAGCTTAAGTTTACATTATCTTAAGGGTAAAAAAATTGTTTGGACTTTGCATGATATGAATGCTTTCACTGGTGGATGCCATTATAGCAACGGCTGTCGCAAGTTTGAAAGCGTGTGCGCTGCTTGTCCTGAGCTTGGTTCCGAAGATAAAAATGACCTTGCCTTCCAAACATGGCAAGCGCGTATGGCAAGCTATAGAGAGCTTGATATGCACATCGTCGCCCCTAGCACTTGGCTGGCAGAAGAAGCCAAAAAAAGTGCTTTATTTCGCAAATTTCCAGTGCATACTATACCTTATGCTCAACCATTAGATATTTTTAAGCCTCTAAATCGGGAATATATTCGCGAGCAATTGGGCATTAAACCAAATGCCTTGGCTCTGCTTTTTTCATCGCAAAGTTTGGCCAATACCAGAAAGGGTGCAGTTTATTTAGTTAAATTATTATATGTACTTGCGCAATCATCACTCAAAGACAAAGTTGTGGTACTCATGCTTGGCAATAATGTTCCACCTGAATTTGAAAGCACTGGCATTGAGATTTTGAGCCTTGGGCATATTGATGAAACAGAGCAAGTGGCAGCAGTATACAATGCTGCTGATGCTGTGCTTGTACCATCATTAGAGGACAATCAGCCCAATGTTATTTGTGAGGCTTTGGGTTGCGGCTCACCTGTAATTGCCTTTGCCAATGGAGGCATTGCAGAAATGATTCGCCACGAAGAAACGGGCTATCTTGCCGAAAGTAAGAATGTGGATCAACTATTACAAGGCATTATCTGGGCGGATAAAACGGGGCAAAATCCCATGACACGCCGACTTTGCAGGGCCCAAGCTTTGGAGCATTGGAATAGTAGTAAGGGTGCTGCAAATTACGTGGAATTATATAAATCCATACTGGGTCTGGATAAATAGTCGGCACTGAAAAACAGATAAAATTATTAAAATAACAATATTTTTTAATCAAAATGTTCTAATAAAATTGCCAGAAAAAAGGATGCGTAGCATACCTTTTTGGCGATTTTATGACACAAAAAAATGGTTTTTCAGTGCCGACTCATTAATTTTTCTTAAACCAAACACCCGTTGCATCACAGACATGCAA
>CAYJIU010000030.1:0-20039 GCA_964370305.1 uncultured Desulfovibrionaceae bacterium | reverse complement strand
TTTTTGTTTGTTTGGTTGAAGAGTAGGTTTTTTGTTTTTCTTTTTTTTTTTTTTTTTTTTTTTTTGTGGGGGGTGGGGTGTTTTTTTTTTTTTTTTTTTTTTTTTTTTTTTTTTTTTTGGGGGTTTTTTTTTTTTTTTTTTTTTTTTTTTTTTTTTTTTTTGTGTGTTTTTTTTTTTTTTTTTTTTTTAAAAACCCCCCCCCCCCCCCCCCAAAACAAAAGAATAATAACCCGTAACATTCAAAAAAATATGCAAGAAAAAGAATTATTAAAACTGATTACTAAGGCTCGTAGTAATATTTATCAAATATGTGGGCCAACTCCGCTTGAGCAATATCCGCAAGATGGTGGGGGTATGTTGTTATTAAAGCGTGAGGATTTATCTCCTGTACATTCTTATAAATGGCGTGGGGCGTATAATTTTATAGCTTCACAAAAGCCTGAGACTTTGGCTCATGGTGTAGTTACTGCATCGGCTGGTAACCATGCGCAAGGTGTTGCATTAGCGGCGGCGCAGTTGAATATTAAGGCGCGTATTTCCATGCCTGTGACTGTTGCGCGTATGAAGGCCAATGAGGTGAAGAGGATTGGCGGCGATGCGGTGGAGATAGTCATTACCGGTGACACTTTTGATGACGCAAGAAAAGAGGCTGATGAGGCTGCACTAAAGTACAATATGCTCTATGTTCATCCATATGATCACCCCTTGGTGGTGGCGGGGCAGGGTACTGTTGGTGATGAATTATTAATGAGTTCGGTGTGGCCGGATGTAGTATTTTTGCAAATTGGCGGGGGTGGATTTGCGGCTGGTGTTGCGACTATCTTGAAGGCGCATGCTCCGCATATTCGTATTATTGGGGTTGAGGGTGAAGACCAAGCCAGTATGCAAGCGGCAGTAAAAGCTGGAAAACCGGTGACATTACCACATTTATCTGTATTTTGTGATGGCACTGCGGTTAAGCATGTGGGCGATTATACTTTTGAGCTTTGTAATAAATACATTGATGAGTATGTCACTGTTTCCAATGATGATGTGTGTGCGGCCATCCAAAAAATATGGGAGCTTGCGCGTACTTTGCCTGAGCCTTCGGGGGCTTTGGGTATGGCGGCTTATTTAAATATGCAAGATGAGTTGCGTGGTAAGAATGTTGCTGTGGTAGTTTCTGGTGCCAATATGGACTTTGCAAGGCTTTCGTGGATTGCTAGGCGTGCCAGTATTGGGGCCACGTTAAAGCGTTGTTATGAAATTGAAATATCAGAACGTTCTGGATCCATGCTTAAGCTGCTGACATCCATTAGTGATTTAGGCTTAAATATTGAAGACTTCCTTTATGGTAAGGTGCAAAGTGAGCAAGCTTATCCGGTGTTTGGCTTTAAGGGTTTAAGCCAGCAATTAGATAAGCTAGAAGAAATTTTGCAAGGAAATAATTATAAATTCAAAGATGTTACCAAGCGCGAAGATGTGGCTTTTAGGATTATTAATGCCAATACTAAGCTTTGGCAAGATCCATATATGGCTATGATTGAGTTTCCGGAGCGGCCTGGTGCTTTGCTTGAATTTATGGAAGATGTGTCAAAATTGAGTAATATTTGTTATTTTAACTATAGCAATAGTGGTGAGATGGTGGGGCGTGCGCTTATGGGATTTGAATTTACTGATGCTGAAAAACGTAAGACATTTTTGGCTCATATTCGTGCTGAAGGGCCCACGTGTACAGAGGTTGACCTTGATACATTTTTGAAAAGCTAAGGTGTTTTTTTAATAAAATTATAATAAATTTAATGTGGGAGAACTTATGAAAAATAGTGCAAGCCTAATTATTGCTATAGGTATTTTTTTAGGGCTCACAAGCCTTGGTTGTTATATTAGTGAAGGTATTCTTGGCATTAGCGCAGCTCAAAGAACTGTTGTTGTTAAAGGGCTTGCAGAAAATGAAGTCCTAGCTGACAATGTCGTTTGGCCTGTGGTTTTTAGAACCAATGGGGCAAGCCTTGATGAGCTTCATTCTTCCATAGCGACAAGTAATGCCAAGGTGCAGGACTTTCTTTTAGCCAACGGTATTGCTAAGGATGAAATTTCCATTATGGCCCCATCCATTGAGGATAAAAATATTTATTCTTCTGAGGGCAATAAGCCCATATATAATTATTCTGCTTTGAGCACCATTACGGTTAACTCAAGTAAGGTTAAGCATATTGCAAAGCTTTCTCAAGACATTGCCACCTTGGTCAAGGATGGCGTTGCCCTTGAAAGCCAATCCGCGCGCATTGTGTATAGCTTTACCAGCTTAAACAAGCTAAAACCACAAATGATTGAAGATGCAACTAAAAATGCGCGTGATGTGGCAGAAAAATTTGCCAAAGATTCACAAAGCGACCTTGGTAAAATTAAAAAGGCCAATCAAGGCCTCTTTAGTATTACGACACCTGATAGTTACAGGCCGGAGTTTATGAAGGTACGTGTGGTTAGTACTGTAGAATATTTTTTAGTAGATTAATATATTGAGACCTCTGCATAATTCATTTTGCAGGGGCTCATGGAGCGTTGGCGCTAGCCAATGCGACCAAAAATCAAGAGTAGGGCTAGCTTTGCTTGCTCGTTAAGCGATTGATTTTTGTGCCTTTTGCTCTGCACATTGTATTTTTTCATTGAAGTAATTTTTTAGAATTTAACAGCCAAATTATATTTGAAAATAATTGTGCAGAGCTCTCATATTAATATTTTTAAGTTTTTCTATTCATCAAGGGCAGAGCAAGCAATGGCAAATTCTTCTTGGCTTGCTTGTACCTGTTTTTGTTTGGGGGCAAAGCGTGCGTCGTAGGCGGTAGCTTCGTCCTCATTAACCTCAAATACATCTGAAAATATGGCGTGGCCTTGTATATTATCTAAGGCCCCTGATTGCAAGGGCAGAGCAAGTAAACCCTTGTAAAACTTATTATCTGGCATGGATATATTATATGCCTTAGCTCCTACAAAACCATATGGCTCGTAATGATAAGGATATCCAAGGGTTATAATGGCTTTATGCCCCATATCCTTGGCTGCATTGATGGAGTGTGTAATAAGCTTTCTGCCAAGGGATTGCCTTTGCAAGCTAGGGTCAATAAATGCCGGCCCAAAGCTAATGGTTTTAAGCTCGCTTTTATCATGTAGTAAAATTTTAGAATTGGTATAAAATATAGCCCCTTGCACTTGACCATCTACTTCTATAACAAAGGTTAAGTTTTTTATAAAATCCTTATGCTTGCGCATTTTGTGTACTACAAAGTGCTCATGCGCACCAGGGAAATATAAATTCCAAAAGGCATCCCTTGCTATTTCTTCAACGCGGATAAAGTCTTTTTCTGTTTCACTTCTAATAGTTATTTCCATGTCTTACCTATGCACTATGGATTGTTTTTTTGTAAAATGAGCCCCTGCGCAATGCTGTGCGGGGGTCTCAGTTTGATGACAAACCCCACTTCGTGGGTTTTGCGCCGCTATTGTCAGCAAAGCTGTCAAGCGGAAAGGCACGAAAATCAATCGCTTAGCGGCGAAGCAAAGCTCCGCCTGCTCTTGATTTATCGGTCGTGCTGACTTTGTCAGCACTCTCTGAGCCCCTGCGCAATGCTGCGCGGGGCTCTTGAAAGCTGACGATAGTTGAAAGGTTAGCCCATTACGCTTTTTGTATTTGCGGTCTGCCCACACAAAAGTACGCAAAGCCTTGCTCAGCCATGGTTTGTGAAGAATACAAGTTGCGACCATCAAATACAATGGGAGCTTGCAACAATGACTTCAACGCTGCAAAATCTGGATTGCGGAATTGGTGCCACTCGGTTGCTATGAGTAAGGCTTGAGCATTTTCACAAATGGAGTATTGGTCTTGAACAATTTCCACTAGCGGATTGCCTGCCAAAATTTTAGCTGCATTTTTATGCGCCACAGGGTCATAGGCGCGAATGTGCATACCTTGGCTGGTGAGCTCTTCAATAATGGTTAGCGAGGCGGCTTCACGCATATCATCAGTATTGGGCTTAAAAGCAAGGCCCCACATGGCAAGGGTTTTACCGGCAACTCCGCCTTGGGCTTCAAAATATTCTATGATTTTTTTGGCCATGCTCTTTTTTTGGCGAGCATTAACACTTTCCACAGCATTTAAAAGCTCTGGGGTAACACCAGCTGCGCTGGAAGTGTGGATTAAAGCTTTAACATCTTTAGGGAAGCATGAACCACCATAACCAAGGCCGGGGTAAATAAATTGATAACCAATACGTGAGTCAGAACCAATGCCCATGCGTACATCGCGTACATCAGCACCAACTTGCTCACAAATGGTAGCTATTTCATTTATAAAGGAAATTTTAGTTGCAAGCATGCAGTTGGCGGCATATTTTGTCATTTCAGCACTGCGTACACCCATGACGATAATTTTTCCATTATTGCGGGTAAATGGATCATAAAGTTCTTGCATAATGGCGGCGGCTTTTTCAGACGATGTGCCAATAACCACGCGGTCTGGCTTCATAAAGTCAGCAATGGCGTCGCCCTCTTTCAAAAATTCTGGATTTGATACAACTTCATAAGCAATACTGGCTTCACGCTCAACTAGCTCTTTTTCAATAAGCGCGCTTACCACGTCGGCTGTGCCCACGGGTACTGTGGATTTATCAACAACCACAAGCTCATGCTGCATATATTTACCTATATCTGAGGCTACAGCTTGCACATATTTTAAGTCACAAGAACCATCTTCATTGGAAGGCGTGCCTACGCAAATAAAAGCAACCGTTGCTTTGGCTAGGCCTTGCTCCAAGGAAGTAGTAAATTGCAGCCGTCCTTCACTATGACTACGTTTAACCATCTCTTCAAGACCGGGTTCAAAAATATGTACAAAACCTGCATTTAATCTATCTATAACATTGGGGTTTACATCAACACACATGACATTGTTACCCATGTTGGCAAAACAAGCAGCACTCACAAGGCCGACATAACCAGTACCCACTATGCAAATATTCATAATTTCCTCATATAATGTAATATTTATATGCGCAGAGATAGTGCAAGCAGCTTAGCTCTAATGTGCAAACAAGTGCTTGACGAGCGCGGCAATGCTTGTTCAAATAACGCATATCTGCATGGCACTTTATACATAAACACATTTTTACGCAATGGAAGAATATGAGTATAAATTTTAATCCTTTACCGACACCACAAGAAATGCAAGACTGGGATATGACTGCCATAAACATGGGTATTCCGGAATTTACCTTGATGGAAAATGCCGCCCGTGAAGCTTTGTATGTGCTAAAAAAGCTAAGGGGGCCACTCAAAGGCCAGTATATTCTAATATTTATGGGTGGTGGCAATAATGGCGGGGATGCTGCGGCCTTAGCTCGGCACTTAAATGACTTGCAAGCTTACCCATTAATTTTACATACAAAAAATCTTAAGGATTATGCTAAAACCAGTGCCCAACATATACAGCTGGCTAAGGCATCAAATGTGCCCTTAGTAAAAATACCTAAAAATGGTGACATTCAGCTAAAAAAACTTGTGCCCAAGCAATGGTATAGGCCAAGTATAGTCATTGATGGGCTGCTTGGTACTGGATTTAGTGGTTTTTTGCGCCCACCGCTACAGAAAACCATTACCCTTATTAATAAGCTTGCTAGGCAGGGTTTTGTTTTATCTCTTGACATTCCAAGTGGTTGTAATGCAATGACTGGGCAAGTTGAAGAAGTTGCAGTCAAAGCACATGCTACAGTTTGTTTTGCTGCGGCTAAGCCTGGATTAATCTTTGCAAAAAAACATACCGGCGCGTTGTATGTGCGTAAAATTGGTATACCGCGTAGCATAATAGAAGAGCGTCCAACATTTTTTAGGCTCATCAGTGCAAAATTTATAGCTGAGGCCATGCCGCCGCTGACGCCAAATAGTCATAAAAATACATGGGGGCATGTGCTTGTTATTGGCGGATCTAAAGGGCTTAGTGGGGCTGCGCATTTAGCGGCCAGAGCTGCTTTGCGCTCAGGGGTTGGGCTTGTTACAGTGGCGGCACCAAGTAAGCTTTGTTATGAAATCCAAGCTGATACACCAGATATTATGACCATGGCTTTGGAGGATGCTGCTGGTGATGGATATACTTGGCCCTGCAAATTACCTCAAAACTTGCAAAATAAACTGACGCAAACTTCATCCCTAGCCCTAGGGCCAGGTTTTGGTACAAGTAAGGATGCCATAAATTTTTTACATGAGATTTTGCAATATCCTGCTCGTCCTCGGGCGGTGATTGATGCCGATGCATTGAATATTTTAGCTAAGCATCCTGATATGTTAAAGTTTATTCAAGATGATGATATTCTAACCCCGCACCCGGGCGAAGCGGCGCGCCTACTTGGCATAAGCAGTAAGGATGTGCAAAAAAATAGAGTGCAGGTCATGCAACAACTTACAGCCCTTGCTCCATGCGTGTGGATATTAAAAGGGGCTAATGCCTTACTGGCTAAGGGAGCAGGTGGCATAGCCGTATTGCCTCATGATATACCAAATCTGGCGGTGGCGGGCTCAGGCGATGTATTAAGCGGATGCGCTGCTGCTTGGTCTGCGCGCATGCCAACCTTAGATGCTTTTAGCGTTGCCGCCATGGCCATGACTATACATGCTTATACTGGTTATATGGCGCAAGAAATTTTCCCGCGGCGTGGTAATATGGCCTCAGATTTAGTGGAGTTTTTGCCTGCGGCCATGGCAAATATAGCTAATTTTCCGGATGGTTATAATGATAAACTATAATGTTGATACTCTAAGTAAAACTGAGCTGCTTGGGCAAAAAATAGGGTCAGCCATAAGCGAATATTTTAGTAATAACAAGCAATTACCTGTACAATCCTTGCTTTTGCGCGGCCCACTAGGTAGTGGCAAAACAAGCCTCACTCGTCATATAGTGCAAAGCCTACCGAGAGGCCGTTTGGCTGAAATCTCAAGCCCAAGTTTTACGCTTTGTAATAATTACGCTACGTTGCCTGAGGTTTTACATGTGGATCTCTACCGTTGTGAACATAATATCCCGCATGATTTATGGGAAGCCATTGATATGCAAGATATTTTGAGTATAATTGAGTGGGCAGAATTTTTACCCGCGGATGCCTTAGCCCAGAACTTTCTGGACATTTTTTTCAAAATGTGCAATAATAAAAGGTCTGTTGAGATATCAGCGCATGGGCCTCAAGCCCAATGCTTTTTACAAAGCTTACAATTAGCATAATGATGGAAATTATATGAAAATCCTTGTACAAAAGTTTGGTGGCACCTCAGTGGCCGACCTTGAGTGTATGAAGCAAGTGCGAACAAAGGTGTTTGCTGGGCTTGAGCGTGGGTATAAAATGGTGGTCATTCTTTCAGCACGAGCAGGGGAGACCAATGGCCTCTTAGCCCTTGCTGATACGTGGTCAGCGCAGCCCGATGCAGCAGAGTGCGATAGCCTTGTGTCTACGGGTGAGCAAGTTTCTGTGGCACTTTTTGCCATGCTATTAAAGGATGCAGGCGTGAAAGCTCGTTCACTCTTGGGCTTTCAAATGCCTATTACTACTGATGATAGCTTTGGTAATGCGCGCATTTTATCCATTGATAGTAAGAGCCTTTATGCATATTTAGAAGAGTATGACGTCTTGGTGGTGGCTGGTTTTCAAGGCTGCACTGATACCAAGCGCATTACCACGCTTGGGCGTGGCGGTTCTGATACCTCTGCCGTGGCTGTGGCGGCGGCCCTTGGTTCTGCTGAGTGCGAAATATACACAGACGTTGAAGGGGTTTTTACCACTGACCCCAATATTTGCTCCACAGCCCGCAAAATGGATAAGATTTCCTATGATGAAATGCTAGAAATGGCTAGCATGGGCGCGAAAGTATTGCATATTCGCTCAGTGGAATTTGCCAAAAAATATAGGGTTCCGGTGCGCGTGCGCTCAACATTTACCGATAATCCAGGAACCTTGGTAACTCAGGAGGATTTAACCATGGAAGCCGTACTCGTTTCTGGTATTGCATATGATAAAGACCAAGCTCGCGTAACCCTGCATGGGGTGCCTGATAATCCGGGCATTGCCGCAGCTATCTTTGGGCCACTGTCTGAAAAAGGTATTTTGGTGGATATGATTATTCAAAATACCAGCCGTGACGGTATTACCGATATGACTTTTACCATATCTCGCAAAGACTTACAAAACACTTTGAATTTGATGGAAGAAATCTCCAAAAAAATTGGTGCCATGGAGGTTATGCATGATACGCATGTAGCTAAAGTTTCTGCCATTGGGGTTGGCATGCGTAATCACAGCGGCGTTGCGGCAGCTGCCTTTGAGGCTTTGCAACAAGAAAATATTAATATTTTGATGATTAGCACTTCTGAAATTAAAATTACTATTTTGATTGAGGAAAAATATGTGGAGCTTGCTGTGCGCATCTTACATGATAAATTTGGCCTTGATTGGGATATTGGTGGTTAAATTATATATTCCCACTGAATATGTTTTTTAAGTATATTCAGTGGGAGTTTTATGTTAAAGACACAACCTACGCGGTGTTTTGTATTTATTTTTATAATCTTAGTTTTCACCTTTCTATTTTATCTACATAATCCACAGTTATTTTGCTAGCCTAAGTGTGCATAATACAAGGTGTTTTTTCTTTTATGACTGCCTCTGTATGGACGTGTAGTTTTTTGAAGCATTGGTTGACAAAAGCATGTGTTTTGCGTACCCTACAAAAAACGAGACCGCTGTGGTCTTGGGCATATTTTTGCCATTAAATAACGCTTACAATATTGAGGAGGCAAAGAATGAGTCTCAATAGGCGTGACTTTGTTAAATTGTGTACAGGCACGGTTGCAGGCTTTGGGGTGTCCCAAATGTTTCACCCTGCCGTGAATGAAGCGTTGGCCGCGTCTTTGACCGGCGAGCGTCCTCCTGTACTTTGGTTGCAGGGCCAGGGCTGTACGGGTTGTTCCGTATCCTTGCTTGACACTGCTAGCCCTACCATTGCTGATGTGCTATTAAAAGTTATCAGTCTTGACTACCATCCAACCGTGATGGCAGCCGAAGGTGAGCAAGCCATCAACTTTATGCGTAGTGTTGCAAAGGCCAAAAAAGGCCAGTTCTTCGTTGTTGTTGAAGGTGCTATTCCCGTTGCAAAAGACGGTAAATATTGCATCGTTGGCGAAACCATGAAGGGTAAAAAGCACGAAGAAATTACCATGGTTGACATGGTAAAAGAGCTAGCTCCTGACGCTGCTGCCATTTTGGCTGTGGGCACATGCGCCGCATATGGCGGTATACCAGCTGCTAAGGGTTCTGAAACCGGAGCCTTGGGCGTTGGTGCATTCTTAAAGCAAAACAAAATTGCTACCCCAGTTGTTAACCTTCCAGGTTGCCCACCGCAGCCAGATTGGATTGTTGGCACAGTAACTCTTGCCCTTGATTTGATTGGCAAGCATGGTCTTGCTGGTGGCCTTGGTGAAGTTGTGAAGGTTCTTGATTCTGAGGGCCGTCCAACACCTTTCTATGGTGCAAATCTCCATGAAAATTGCCCATTTGTTGGTGCCTATGATGAAGGCAAAATGAGCAAAACTTTCACAGATAAAAACGGCTGTCGTTACGATTTAGGCTGTAAAGGGCCTATGGCTTTCTGTGATTCTTACAAACGTAAGTGGAATGGAGTTAACTGGTGCGTTGCTAATGCTGTATGTATTGGTTGTACCGAGCCGGGCTTCCCGGACGAAATGTCACCATTTTATTCTAACTAAGGTTATCTTGGCCCACATTTATGTGTGCCAGCATCAAGGAGGCATATATGGCTAAGACAACCATAGCCATTGATCCTGTCACCAGGATTGAAGGACACCTCAAAGCTGAGGTTGTCGTAGAAAACGGCAAAGTAGTTGACGCGCATATTCATGGTGGTATGTACCGCGGGTTTGAAACCATCCTTAAGGGAAGGGATCCTCGCGACGCCACTCAAATAGTGCAACGTCTTTGTGGGGTTTGTCCCACATCACATGCGATGGTATCAGTAAGTGCCCAAGAAGACGCATTTAAAGTGAAAGTTACTAACAATGCTCGCATTACCCGTAACTTGATTCTTGGTGCCAACTACTTACAATCACACGTATTACACTTCTATCACTTGGCAGCTCTTGATTATGTGCAGGGCCCGGCAACATCTCCGTTCATCCCGCGCATGGAAAAGCCAGATCTTCGTTTACCCGAAGCCGCCAATAAGATGGGTGTAGACCAATACTTAGAAGCTCTTGAAGTACGCCGCATTGCTCACGAAATGGTAGCCCTTTTCGGTGGTAAAATGCCCCACGTTCAAGGCATCGTAGCTGGTGGTACAACTGAAATTCCTACCAAGGAAGCATTGGTTGAGTATGCTGCTCGCTTCAAAAAAGTAAAAGATTTTGTTTATAACAAATACCTACCTTTAACTTACACCGTTGGTTCCTTGTACAAAGATCTCTTTAAGCAAGGCCAAGGCCATAAGAACTGTGCTTGCTTTGGCGTGTTCCAATTGGACAACGAAGGCAAAAAACATCTCTTAAAGCCAGGTGTTTACATTAAGGGTAAGGATTATCCATTTGATCCTAAAAAGGTTACCGAAGACGTTAAGTATTCTTGGTTTGATAACAAGGGCAGCAACAAACATTTTGCCCAAGGTGTTACCATCCCAGATGTGGATAAAAAAGATGCTTATAGCTTCGTAAAAGCTCCTCGTTACAACGGCGCACCTGTGGAAGCAGGCCCTGCCGCTCGTATGTGGATTACCAACCCACCTGTATCCAAGGTCGGTCGTGAGTTACTTAAAAAACACTTTGGTGTTGATGTTAAGAACTTCCGTGACTTAGGTGAAGATCTTGTATTCTCTATCATGGGCCGCCACGTGGCACGTGTTGAAGAAACAGCTCTTATTGCTGACCAAGTGGAAAAGTGGCTTAAGGAAATCAAACCTGGTGATGAAACATGGACCACGTTTGAAATCCCCATGACCGCAGAAGGCTATGCTTGTGCAGAAGCTCCTCGTGGTTCACTCATCCACTATCTGAAGGTTAAAGATCAAAAGATTGATGCCTATCAGATTGTTGCAGCAACCATTTGGAATTGCGGCCCACGTGACGACAAAGGCGTGCGTGGCCCAGCTGAAGAAGCACTTATAGGTGTTGAAGTTCCAGATGTAGAAAATCCAGTCAACGTGGGGCGTCTTATACGCTCCTTTGATCCATGACTAGGCTGTGCCGTGCACGTGTTGCACGCTGAAACCGGCAAAGTCACTGTTGTTGACGTAAAATAAGCCTTTAAACCGCCCCGATGAAAATTGGGGCGGTTTTTTGGTTTGATGACAAACCCCACTTTGTGGGTTTTGCTTACTAGCCACCAAACCGACCAGAGCCGTGACTCATGCGGTTTACATCAGCATTTTCAAAAGAGTCTAGTGTGTATAGACGTATTTTGTTGCTACGTGGAAATTCTCTTTTTAGCAGTGTTTTTAACAGTCGTTTAATTTTTTCAGCTGTTAATCCTTCCCACGATTCTTCATAAAAACCGCGTTCTACTACGTTAAAGCAATCAGCACCTGTGCAAATAATGGCCACAGAGCGATTGCGCTTAAATGTGCGCATATCAAGACATTGGCCGCTTTGTAGTTTGGCCAGTCGTTCCATAACAGTAGGAATAATGGTTGTTTTATCGTTCATCGTTGTATTTTGATTATTTGAAAAACAAATTTAATAATGCTAGCCCACGCTCTATTAAATGACACCGGAATAGGAGGGTAGGCATTTAAAACTTATGCAAGGTCTCAAATTAATTTTCTTAACTATTTACGGCTAACATGTGGCTTTTTGTATGTCAACATAACGTCATTATAATCACAGGGCAAACGCATCTAATTTGCGCCATTATCGCAATATGAATATAGTAGGCTTAACATATTAAAAATATGAAAAAAGCAATAAAGAAACTTATGTCTTTGAGCGTAAATAAAAGACATGGATCGCCGCGAAAAAACGCTAGTTCTCTCATTGTTAATGCAGTTCCCGAAGCGTTTTTTCTCGCGATGACTCTGCATGCATCGAAAGTCATTGCGAGAAGGCCCGAGGAACGAGGGGCGACGTGGCAATCCATGTATTTTGTGCTTTTTGCAAGAAGAAACGCTGAAGCTACCAACTAAATACCCCTCCCAAGCGGAGACAATAAAACACAAATTTAGATGCGTTTGCCCTGTCGTAATCACCATAAAACCTTTACTTACCCTACAAAAAACGGTATACGACATGTAGTTTAGGTAATACATTGTACTTTTTTTGCGGATGGGATTTCTGCATTATTTTTGGAGGCTTTTATGGCAATTTATGATGGTAGACCAAATTATTTTGGCGATGACACTGTTAATGCATCAAGCGACATTCAAAACACAATCAGTCATCGCAGTTATACGGCCAAGGCCACAAGAATTGATGTAGACGATCCCATAACTGGGCCTAGTGCTCGTAATATCTCTGGTGACATAAACAATGCCACCAAGGCCACCATTACTGGCGGGAAAGACACCATAGATGCCAGTGGTCAAAGTTTGGAAAGTGTCAGTATTTTGGGAGATGCTACTACTCTCATGGCCACAACCTTCACTGGCGGAGCCGATAGGATTACCGTTGGTAGCCTGGGCACCAGTAGCAGCATATTGGGTGATGCTGGATCTGCCAGTGGCGGCACAACTCGTGGTGGTGCAGATACAATTATCATTGAGGGAGATATGAATGACGGTGCCATCATAGGTGATATGGGCTCTGTTAGCAATACCAACTTCATTGCCGGTAATGACAATATTCAAATCAAGGGTAATGTGTCTAATGCAAATATTTATGCTGATGCTTTTGAACACCGTGGCGCAAACACGCTTTCTGGCGGCAATGACATTGTAACCCTTGGGGTAAAGGGAAAAGACACAATTCTTGTAACAAACTCAACCATCAATCTTGGCCATGGTAATGACAACCTCACCGCCCACTCTACCATTGGTGCTGACGCAGACATCTATGGCGAAGGCGGTAATGACCGCTTTACCATAGCCAACATGACCGCTGGTAGCATTGAGGGCGGCGCTGGTAATGACACCATTTCCGTTGCCACTAGCAACAGCGGCAGCGTTTATGGCGGTGAAGGCAATGATATTATCACCATACAAGATTATACTGGAATCACAGGTAGCGATGATATATTTGGTGAGGCGGGTAATGATAAAATCACCGTCACCAAAGCCACAGATGCGCACATTGATAGCGGTGATGGTAATGACACTATTTCCATTACCACCAGCACATCTACCAATATTTATGGGGGGGTTGGTAATGATGTCATTAACGTAAAGAATTTTACTGGAACAGAACTTAACAATGGATTATATGGCTATTTGGGTAATGATAAAATAACCATAGAAACAGCTACAAATGCTGAAATTAACGGCTATAGCGGTGATGATACCATTATTGTGACCAATCTTGATGGTGGTTCTATTGCTGGAGGTTTTGACAATGACAGCATCAGCGTAGACACAGCTATCAATGCTAGCATTGCTGGCGAATGGGGTGATGACACCATTACGGTGACTAACCTTAAGGGTGGCGAGCTGCAAGGCCATGTTGGCACCAACAGTATTAAAGTTGTTAATGCTAGCGATGGTGCTATTATTGAAAGTTCTGGCCTTAGCACCATAAACGTTACCAATCTTACTGATAGTAGCAACGTATCTGGCAGTAACTATGCAGATCGCATTAGTGTAACCACAGTTAAAAATGGTACCATAAATGGTAAAAGTGGCACAGATAGCATTAATATTAGTAAAACTGCCACCGAGGCCACAATTTATGGCAATGATGGTGATGACAGCATAAGTATAGTCACCGCCACTAATAGCGAGATTTATGGTGATTATGATAGCGCAGGAATTACTGGCAATGACAGCATTAAAATAATTAATGTTAATAATAGTTTAGTTGATGGTGATACTGGTAATGACACCATTGCAGTTACCACGGCTGTCGGTGAAGCCAGCATAAATGGTGGGGATCATAATGATAAAATTACCGTTACCACGCTTAAAGCCGATGCTGGCGGCAATGTTAGTCAAGTTATAGGCGGTGCGCATGATGATAGTATACACATAGCCACCCTCACCAATAGTCAGGTTTATGGCGATAATACAGACGGCTCTGGTTCAGGGGCAGATACAGTACATATAGACGTTATAAGCGGGCAAAATAATTATATTAGCTTAGGCGGTGGCAATGATATTTTGAAAATCACCTCCAATAAGACCGGCCTTACGGATGATGAGCTCATGCAGAGTATAGACCTAGGTGATGGACAAGACACTCTAGAGGTGGGGTGGGCTTTTAACGGTGAATTTATTGCGCCTAGTGAGGGGCAGGGCCTTGTAACCAAGGGGCTTGGTGCTAATGCCTATCTTGATTTTAGCATTGGCAATGATTTGCTTAACATAACCTCTACTAGCAATAAAAGCATATATCAAAGTGATAGTGCCATTGCAACGGTAGTGAGTATTGACGGTGGCAATGATACCTTGCAAGTGAATTGGGCTTTTAACGGTGTATTTGACGCTGGTAATGACGGCGGAACCCTTATAGCTAAAGGCTTAAATTCTAATTCTACATTGAAATTTGGTACTGGCAATGATGGCTTGCAAGTCATTGGGGCTTTATCCAACCACAGCATTGCCATGCATGATGGTAATGATGACGTCAGCATTAGCGGCACCGCCACCAATGTGCAGGTGGATTTAGGCACTGGTGTTGACACCTTTAGCGTTGGGGCCATGGGCAAAGGCTCAACCCTAACTTATGACACTGACGGTGCGGATGACATAACCATTAAGGGCACCTATAATGCTGGCTTTGCTGCATCAACCACGATTATTGATGGTGGTGAAGGTGGACAAGACACTACTATTACCTTTGACGGCCTTGCCACTGGTGCTGAGGGTGGCAGTATTACCCTTGATACCCTTGGCACTGGTAAGCTTGAGTTTAGCGATAGTGTCGACAGCATAACCATCAATAAAAATATTACTGGCACAGCCACAGTCAAAAAAGAAATTTCTACCCTTGCGGGTAATGATAACGTAGACCTTAAGGGTAGTGTGACTTATACCAATATTGACGCTGGAACAGGCTCAGATAATGTGAGTATTGGGGCACTTGGCACCGGCTCCATCCTTAAATATGATGCTGACGGTACCGATAGTATCACCGTTAAGGGCACCTATAATGTTGGCACTGCACAAACCATCTTTAGTGATGATGAAGGTAATGTAACTGGTACCTTCTACGGCCTTGCCACTGATATGGAAACTGGCACCAGCGGCGGCTCCATCACCCTTGATACCTTGGGCACTGGGCGTTTGCAATTTGGTGATGGTGCGGATACCCTTACCATAAACAAAGCTCTCTCCGGCGACTCTGTCCTTAAAGGTATTTTCATGCAGGGCGGTAATGACAGCGTTATCCTTAACACTGTTAATGGGGCAGATATTAGCGGTGGTGCTGGTTCTGATTATATTTCTGCCACCGGCCTTGGGGCAACTGGGGTGCTAAATGGTGATATTGGTACTGACATTCTACAAATTGGCCGTATGTACAATGATGCCAATGATTTAAAATCCACAGCCACCATGAACAATGGCGTCATTGATGGTGGGGCTGATAACGATACCATCATTATTGGTAACGTCTTGGTTATTGATGATGATATCAGTGAAATTAAGGGCACCTTTAGCGGTGGTAAAGTCTATGGCGGCGGCGGTAGTGATGGTATCATTATTGGCACCTTAAGTGGCACTGCACTTATGGATGGTGGTGATGGCACTGACGCATTTATTGTCACCAATATGAGCGGCGGTACCATTAACGGCGGTGTTGGTGCTGATAAAGTCATTATTGAAGGCACTTTCAGCCGTGGCACCATTAATGGCGGAGCCGAAGGCGATGAGATTGAGATATCCACCATGAGCGGCGGCGTCGTCAACGGCGGAACTGGAACTGATAATATTACCATAACTACCATGACTGGTGGCACTATTGCCAGTGGTGAAGGTGCTGACATTATTACTATTGCAGATAAAGTTAATAAAACTATCGCTTTAGAAAATAATGGCCATGAAGGAGATTCACTGTTCTTAAGTGATAATGTGGGAGCCGGAGCTAGCATCAAACTTAGTGGTGCTGGTGGCTTTGGTATTGCTCAAGCGAGCGGCAATTTCTTCGACATGGACGGTGGCACCATAACCGGCAGTGAAGGTTCTGATACCGCGTGGATAGAAAATATGAACGCTGGCACCTTTAATGGCGGTGTCGGTGATGATGTTGTGCACATGTATAATATGCATGGTGGCACTATAAATCTTGGTAATGATAATAACTATCTTATAATTTATACTGCCCTAAATGGTGGCAAAATAGTAGCCGGCAGCGGCAATGACACCCTCACCCTAAATACAGGGATACACCTTGGCACGGGATATTCCATTGACCTTGGGGCTGGTGATAACGAAATTCAGGTACAATCCAACCTTAGCGGCCAAGCCTTAACCCTTGGGGCAGCGCATGACAATGTAAACTTAACTGTTGCCACGGAATATGCCAACATCAACCTAGGCAGTGGTAATGATACCATTACCAGCATCACAAGCATCACTAATACTGCCATAGACGGTGGTAGCGGTAATGATAGCATAAGCCTTGCCACAGCCGGAGATGGCAGCTTCATCTACGGTGGCGTGGGTAATGATAGCATGAATATAACTACTACCGGAAGTACCACCGTTATTGATGCTGGTACCGGCAGTGATTTTGTAAGTATAACCACCTTCGAGCAAGGTGGCATACTCTCCTATGATACTGCTGGGCAAGATAGTATTAAGCTTGCCAGTTATGGTGCTGATGATATGGTCTTTGCCTCAGGTAAGGATGAGCTTAGCACCGGCACTGACGGTGGTAAGATTGAGCTTGATACTTGGACTGGCGGTGATATCTTCTTTGGTAATGGGCATGATGAATTTGTGTTAAATGATGCAAACGGGCTTAATAAAGATATAAACCTCTTATCAGGTAATGACTCCGTAAGCATTAATGGATTTAACGGCGGTACCATATCTTATCACGTTGCAGGCTTTGATAGCATTAGAATTAATGGTGAATATAATGACACTGGTGTAAAATATACTGCCAATAATAAAACGTATTTTGATGGCCTCTCCACCGGTACAGATGGTGGCTTTATCCATGTGGATAGCTTAGGCGCAAACGTTGTGACAGGAGACTTAAGCTTTAGTGATAAAAACGACCACTTTAGTATTGGCACACTTAACAATGCTAATCTTGAAATTGACCTTGGTAAAGGTACGGACAGTATTACTGTAAACACCTTAACTAATGGCACTATTAAGTATGACAGTGCTGGATTTGATAGTATTACCATTAATGGTGAGTATAACGGAACGGGTATAATCAATGTGCAAGGTGGAGGTATAATACAAGAAGCACTTGGCACTGGTGCTGGAGGTGGCTTTATCCATGTGGATAGCTTTGTGAATAATTTTGACACTAGCAAACTTACCTTTGGCCCTGACAATGATCATTTATCTGTGGGTATAATGGATGCTACATTTACGGGTGCTCTTTACCTTTGGGGGGGTGATGATAGCATTACCATAGGCAATGAAAATACTCTTGCTGATACCAACTTACTGCAAGCAGGAAGCCTTATATATGATGTCAAGGGTCAGGATTCTATTACTATTCATGGTGTATATGATGGTGGCAGTGTATTAGGATATTTTGACAGAAATTTAAGTGAGTCATTCATTGCCGGCATTAGCACTGGTAATGACGGTGGTTATATCAGTATAGACACTCTTACCTCATCCGGAACCGATAAATTAAGTTTTGGTGATGGGGCAGATTACTTAGATATTAAAGAATGGCAGCATGACACAGAAAAAACCATTAACCTTGAAGCTGGTCATGACAGCGTTAGCCTTGGCATTGAAGGAGATAATGACGCCACAAGTATGAGTAATTCTAATCTACACCTTGGTGATGGAAATGATACCCTTACCTCTCATTCTACTATAAATGGATTTAGTGATATTTTTGGCGGCGATGGAAATGATATATTTAATATCAATATTTTAAATGATAATAATGGCCATTTTAGTGGA
Source organism: uncultured Desulfovibrionaceae bacterium (assembly GCA_964370305.1). Taxonomy (GTDB): domain Bacteria; phylum Desulfobacterota; class Desulfovibrionia; order Desulfovibrionales; family Desulfovibrionaceae; genus CAYJAD01. The sequence continues at coordinate 1,775 of CAYJIU010000030.1, read as the reverse complement.
GATGCTGGTGACGACTATTTTGATATAAATAGCTTAGTAAGGGGTAATGTGCATGGTGACGCCGGCAATGACAAATTTATCATTACCACCATGACTGGCGGCACGTTGAACGGCGGCGATAATAACGACACCTTCGATATAACCACCATGAGCGAAAGCGGCATAGTAGACGGTGACAAAGGTAACGACAAATTTATTATAACCACCATGACTGGCGGTACGTTGAACGGCGGCGATAATAACGACACCTTCGATATAACCACCGTGAGCGGCGGTAATGTGAATGGCGGCAATAATGACGACACCTTGACCATTGATAATATAAGCGGTAGCGCAGTAGTCAATGGGGATGAAGGCAAGGACAAATTTAACATTACCAGCATGAGCGGCGGCACTCTTAACGGCGGTCATGGCAATGATAACATCAGCGTTACCAGCATGAGCGGTGGCACCATTGAAGGTGGTGCAGCAGCTATTGCACAAACTGGGCGCGGTGTGTTTGGCATCGATACCGTCATAGTTAAAGATGCAACTAATGCTAGTATTTATGGGGATATAAATGGTAATGCTCCAGGAGACTTCAACCACTCCTACAGGGACAACATCAAAGTCACCACAAGCACAAATACCCATATTTACGCCGGCTATGGTGATGATACCATCACCGTCACAACCTTCAGTGGTGATGAAGCTTCTGGCACATTATATAACCTTGATGCTGGTGATGGTTTTGACTTCATAAATGTGACCACGCTTAATTATGGTAAAGTTAGTGGTGGTAATAACGATGACTTCATTACGGTGAAAAACGCTTATAATTCCGAGATTTCTGCTGGCAATGGCATTGATGGAATAAAGGTCACCGGACTTGCTGAAAATACTGATATATCTGTAGGTGATGGTTCTGATTCCATTACCATTACCACGGCCACAGCTGGCAGCAGTATTCGTGGTGATGAAGGGCATGATGTAATAAAGGTAACCACCCTAGTCGCCAGTAGTATCAATGGTGGTGGAGCTGGTGAGTATGATAATGATAAAATTACCGTCACCACGGCTGCACTTGGTAGCACTATTGATGGTGGCGCACAGCAGGACATAATAAAGGTAACCACCCTAGCCGATAGCATAATAAGTGGCGGGGAAGGGAATGACGACATTACCGTTACCACAGCCACAGCTGGTACTATTAATGGTGATGCTGGGAATGATGACATTACCGTCACCACAGCCAGAGCTGGCAGCAATATTGATGGTGGTGAAGGCAATGACATCATAAAAGTAACCACCTTAGCCGATAGCACGATCAATGGCGGGGGAGGGAATGATAAAATTACCGTTACCACAGTCGCAACTGGCAGCAGTATTAATAGCGGGGCTGGGAATGATGAAGTCTATGTGGTCAATCAAATCAAGACTGAGTTTACCTTTATTAATGAGGCTGGTAACGTAAGCGCTACAGATGGGGATAAAATATTACTTACTGGCGGCATCGGGGCTGGAGCAGAGGTTCATTTATCCGGCAGTGATGGCTTTGATGTGGCCAAGTCTTACAACACCAAAACCGGATACGCCGGCTTTAACATGAGCGGTGGTACGCTTAATGGTAGTGAAGGTGTTGATAATATACATTTAGCCACCTTTAGCGGTGGTCACATTGATACTGGTACTAGGGCTGATATTATCACCGTTACCAATGCCATTAATAAAACCGTAAGCATTGAAAATGGTGCTGATGCTGACGGTGCGACCATTGATACTGACAATCTCTACCT
>CAYJIU010000029.1:5820-20044 GCA_964370305.1 uncultured Desulfovibrionaceae bacterium | reverse complement strand
GAGGAACGAGGGGCGACGCGGCAATCCATAAAATTTTAGCCAAAAGACAAACAACCCAGAAAGTCGTACTTGTTATTTGATGATTTTAAATAGTCGACACTGAAAAACTATACAACACATTGAAAATAAAATATTTTTTAGCAAAAATTGACAAATAAAAATGCCAGAATTAACTTCTGGCGACCCCAAAGGGGTATTTGGAGCCAGTGTGCCTTTCAAAAAGTCATTGAAAAATGACTTTTTCAGCTTCGACTAAATTAACGAGATAGTGATGAGGCTTTACATGATGAGCAAATCTTCATATGGTATGAAAACTACAATGCTGGTGATGTTGTGCATATATTGGCGTAATTTTATGACCAGACAATAGGAAACATTATGTCTCAAATAAATACATGGAAGGGGGCAAGGCCTCCCGCACGGGCCATCATGGGTTGGGGTGGTGTTGCCATTGACGATGCAAGCATTGATGTGCTTGATATGGTTCGCGCATATATTACGCGAGCGGCGCAAGAGTCTTGCGGGCAGTGTTTTCCTTGTCGCAGTGGGTTAAAAAACATGGCGGCGCGCCTTACACAAATGTGTGCAGGCATGGGCCAAGATGATGATGTGGCTTATTTAAAACAGATAGCCACTTGCGTGAAAAAAAGCTCTCGCTGTGACATTGGGCAAACTTCACCGCAGCCACTGTTAGATATCATAGCTACGGCCCCTGAACAATTGCAGGCGCGTAAGGTGCAAGCGCGTGAGTATGTTTCTTTAGTAACAGCACCATGCACCAATGCTTGCCCTGGCCATGTGGATGTTCCAGCCTATATAGAAAAAATTCGTTTGCGCCAATATAGAGAAGGGCTTGATACCGTCATGTATCGCTGCCCCATGCCCGGCACCATCGGCAGGGTATGTGAAAGACCATGTGAGGCTGTGTGTAAACGGGGGCTAAACGGGGAGCCCATAGCTATTCGCCATTTAAAACGCTTCATTTTTGATAAGTGCTTTGCTGAAAAGTATGCAAGCCTTCCTCAGGCAAAATTAGACACAAATGCAGCAACAGATGTAAGCGCAGTACAAAAAATTGCCATTGTGGGAGCAGGGCCAGCGGGGCTTGCCTGCGCGTATCATTTACTTATCCGTGGTTTTCCTGCACATATTTTTGAAAAGCAAGAAAGTGCCGGCGGTATGGCAAGGTTTGGTATCCCTGATTATCGTTTGCCGCCATCTGTTATTGCAGAAGAAGTCGCATTTATTGAATCACTTGGCGGAAAATTTAATTATGGTATTGCCATGGGTAAGGATAAAACCATAGCTCAGTTAAAGCAAGAAGGATATGAGGCTATTTTTATTGCCACCGGTGCACCTAATGCTCCACGTATGGGCATTGAAGGGGAGGATGCTGCCCCTAAAAACTATGTCAGCGGTATTGAATATCTTAGTGAGGCCGCAAGAGGTACTCAAATTGTCCACGGCAAGCGGCTAGTTGTAGTGGGTGGTGGCAACGTGGCCATGGATTGTGTGCGCACGGCACTGCGGCACGGCTTCAACGATGTGCATATTGTATATAGGCGCACTGAGCAAGAAATGCCCGCCGATAAAGTAGAAATTCACGAAGCCAAGTTAGAAGGTGTTACCTTTAATTTTTTAGTGGCTCCTTTGCGTTTGCATCATGCCCATGGTCAAGTTACTGGCCTTGAGTGCCAAAAAATGCGCCTTGGAGAGCCTGATGCTTCGGGGCGTCGTCGCCCTGAACCAGTGGAGGGTGAAACCTTTGTTATGGATGCTGATGTAGTAATTCATGCCATAGGCCAAAAGGTGGCAGTGGCGGATGTGCTCACAGGCTTGTCTGGCGGCTTAAATAAATACAATGACCTTGATGCTCATGATATTACAGGATGTGTTGTAGATTTGCCTCAAATTTTTGGCGGTGGAGATTGCGTAACCGGCCCAAGCTCACTCATTGCAGCCCTTGCGGCTGGAAGACGCGCGGCTTTGCACATGATTGCTTATCTTCAAGATGGTCATGTTGAAGTACAACCCACGGAGTGGGCTGAAAAAGCTCTCATGAGGACAAAAATCATTGCAGAGCATGAAGATATTCCGCCTCTAGATCTTACTAATCCTATGCCGGTGCATGCTCTATCTGTAGAACAGCGGCTTTCTTCCTTTGCTGAGGTTGAGCACGGCTCTACCAATTGGGAGGCTACTCGTGAAGCCGAGCGATGCTTGCGCTGTTATCGTATTATTACCATGGTTCCTGAAAATATATTATGATAAAGGTTTTTTATGTCATATCTCATTATAAATAATAATAAAGTTGCTTTTGCGCATGGTGAAACCATTTTGCAGGCCGCTGCCAAGGCTGGTATTAATATCCCTAACCTTTGTTGGTTGCCACAATCTGGCCATTGTAATGTGTGTCGTATTTGCTCGGTAGAGGTGAAGGGGCAGGATAATTTTTTAGCAGCTTGCGCAACTTTTGCTGAAGAAAACATGGAAATACAAACGCATACCGAAGAGCTTTTTGCCTTACGTAGGGAAATTTTAGCCATGGTTGTGGCCGAGGGGCGACATGAATGTTTTTTACGTCATAAGCCCAAGGGTAGCTGGCCTGCATATCAATTGGCAGCCATGGATATGCCACATAGGGAATTTCCTTGCCCTAAGGAGGGGGAATGTTCCTTACAAAAGCTAGTGCTTGAATACGATGTGCCAGTAGCCAACCTAGTGCCTGTGGATGGAGATTTTCCTCTTGATAACGCATATCCCATGATAACGAGGGATTTTTCTCGCTGTATTCGTTGTGGGCGTTGTGCCGCAGTATGCGATGCCATTCAGGTCAATGAAGCCATTGCTCATCAGTTTGGAAATTCAAAAGAAGATTGGTGGCCGTGGGTGGATTATGATAAGTGCACCCATTGCGGCGAATGTTTACAATATTGCCCCACTGGGGCTTTGCTTGCAAAAAAAGCTTATGGACTTGAAGAAAATAAAGAAAATATAACCAAAATACGCACCACTTGTCCTTATTGCGGTGTTGGTTGCCAGCAAGAATTAATGGTGAAAGATGGGCGTATTATCAAGGTTAATGGGGTAGAAGGTGCCGAGCCCAACCAAGGCAGCCTTTGCGTTAAGGGCCGCTTTGGTTATGATTTTATTTATAGCAAAGAACGCCTCACCCAACCGCTAATTCGCCGAGAAGATGGAACACTTAAACCTGCATCTTGGGATGAAGCCCTTGAGCTTGTGGCAAAAAAGTTTGCGCAGACTGTGGAGCAACATGGCCCGCAATCGGTGGGTGGTGTATCATGCTCTAGGAGCATCAATGAAGATAGCTATCAAATGCAAAAGCTTTTCCGCTCTATATTTAAAACAAATAATATAGATAATTGCGCACGAACATGACATGCTGCCACTGTGGTCGGTCTGGCCACAACATTCGGTTCTGGTGCAATGACCAATAGCTTAAAGCATTTACGCGACGCGAAACTTATTTTCTTAACTGGTTCTAATATAACTGAAGCTCATCCAGTCTTGGCTGCATTTGTAAAACAGGCTGTGCGTAAAGGGTGCCGCTTGATTGTGGTTGATCCTAGGCGCACAGGCATTGTGAAGCATGCTGAAACTCATTTACAAATTAAGGTTGGTTCAGATATTGCTTTATTAAATGGGCTTATGCATGTGCTTATTAAAGAAAATTTGTATGATGCCCCCTTTGTAGAAGCTCATACAGAAAACTTTGACGCCCTTAAAACAAGCGTGCAGGACTATACCCCTGAATATGCTTCTTCTATTTGCGGCATTAGCCCTGAAGTCATTGTAGATGTGGCGCGTACCATTGCGTCTGTTAAACCTGCTATGCTTGCATATACGCTTGGAATTACAGAACATACTTGCGGCGTGCATAATGTTTATGCTTGCGCGTCTTTGCAAATGCTCTTGGGTAATATGGGGCAAGCTTTAGGGGGTTTAAATCCTTTGCGCGGGCAAAATAATGTGCAAGGTTCTTGTGATATGGGGGCTTTGCCCGATGTTTTCCCCGGTCAGCAAAAGGTGCTGGATGATGCTGTACGTGAAAAATTTGCAAAATTTTGGGGGGTGGATAATTTATCCATAGAAGACGGCTTGATGATTCCAGATATGATTGAAGGGTTAAAAACTAAAAAAATCAAAGCTTTTTATATTTTTGGAGAAAATATTGCCAATACTGAACCAGATATAAAACATGTGGAATCTTGCCTTGCGGCCGCGGATTTTTTAGTGGTGCAAGATATTTTTCATACAGAAACCACGCGCTTTGCTCATGTAATCCTTCCGGCCGCTGCTTGGAGTGAAAATGATGGCACCTTTACCAATAGTGAGCGGCGCGTAAATAGGGTGCGCACTGCAAGCAAGGCCCCCGGAGATGCTAAGCCCAATTGGTGGATTTTCAAAAAGCTTGCCGAAAAACTGGGGCATAATTGGGTCTCCAACTCAGCCCAAGAGCTTTGGGATAATGAAATATCTGAATTATCCCCCATTTTAGCTGGCATAAAATATCATCGTCTTGAGGGTGACGGCTTGCAGTGGCCATGCCCAAGTCAAGAACATGTCGGCACCGAATATTTGCATAAGGATGGGAATTTTGTACGCGGTAAAGGGCTTTTTATGCCTGTAAAATGGACGCCTTCTGCAGAAATGCCTTGTGAGGATTACCCCTTTGTATTGAGCACGGGGCGGCGTTTGTATCATTATCACACGCGCACTCAAACGGGACGCTGTGAAGGCTTAAATACCCTGCTTTCTCATGAAACAGCAGATATATCGCCGGTGGATGCGCAAAACCTAGGCATAGAACAAGGTGAAGTTATTAGGGTAAGCTCACGCCGTGGTGCTGTGGATGTAGTGGCAAAAATTACTGAGGATGTGCCGCAAGGCTTGGTGTGGATGGCTTTTCACTTTAGAGAAAACAATGCCAATTGGATTACCAATGCCGCCTTTGATCCCATTAGCAAAACAGCTGAATATAAGGCCTGCGCCGTGCAAATTCAAAAAATATAGCTGCATAGTGCATATCTTATCACAAACAATTATTTGAGGTTATTATGATTACCGCAGACTTACACAATCATACATTATATTCGCATGGGAAGGACACTCCAGCGGCCATGTGGGATGCCGCGCGGGCTAAGGGCATAACTTTATTCGGCTTTGCCGAACATTCTCCACGTCCGCATAATTACACTTATACTAATGAATATAGGGATAGATTAACAAAGTACTTTCCGCAATATGTGGCGGAAGTACAGGCCCTAAAAGCCGCCTATCCCGGGCAAGTGCTCCTAGCTATTGAGATGGATTGGATGGAAAAGGAACAAGAGTTCATAAAGAATTCCATTTGTGAGTATGACTTTGATTATGTCATCGGTAGTGTGCATTTTTTGCAGACTTGGGGCTATGATGATGACCCCAAGGATTGGCAAAGCTTGCGCTCTGATAGTTGTCATGAGCACTATGCAAATTATTTTCAAACTGTGCGCAAAATGGCCCAAAGTAAGCTGTTTAATATTGCAGCACACCTTGATTTAATTAAGATTTTTTCTATTGAACCATTCAGTGCATGGATTAAAACCAAGGCTGCTCAAAACTTAGTTGGGGATGCCTTAAACGATATCAAGGCTGCTGAAATGTCATTGGAAATATCTTCGGCTGGCTTGCGTAAAATTTGTAAGGAAATTTATCCCTGCCCAGAGATTATGACCTTGGCGGCTGAAATTGGTTTGCCTATAAGTTTTGCGTCCGATGCACATAATGTTAAGGATGTGGCGGCGGATTTTGATAAATTAGCTAATTATGCCCGTGCTTATGGCTATGAACATAGTGTTTGGTTTTGCCAAGGGCAAATGTTTACTCGAGAATTTTAATTGTGAGCACCAACCTCATCACCATTGAAAATGCTCACGTTACCTTACATGGATTTGGTGAACATTTTTGCGCACTAAAAAATATCAATTTTTGCCTAAGTGCGACAGATCATGTGGCAATTCTAGGCCCTAATGGAGCTGGTAAATCCACGTTTTTGCGCCTGCTCGCAGGTGAAGTGTGGAGTGATACAGGCGGTATAACTTGGTACTATAATGGGCAAGCTGAACATTCACCCATCATGGCAAGGCGCATGACAGCCCTTGTAAGTAGTGCCGAGCAAGAACAATACACCCGCCATGGTTGGCAGTTAAGTGGTCAAGATATATTGCTTACAGCGTTTAGCCAATTACCCTCATCACCTACTGCCGGCAAGCAAATTGAACTTGTTAGGCTTATGGCCGAAAAACTGCATTGCACAAAATTACTTCATATGCAGGCCCATGTTTTATCGCAGGGTCAATTGCGCTTGCTATTACTTGGGCGGGCCTTATTGCGCAATCCCCGAGTGCTACTTTTAGATGAATATTTAGATGGACTCGATGCCCCTTCGTGCGAAAATATTATTAATATTCTTAGTCAATTATCGTCACGTATTAATATGGTTATCAGCACGCATCGCCCCCAAAATCTTGTGCCTTGGATAAATAAACAAATGTTTATTAATGAAGGTGAGCTTAGCTCCACACCAGCCCCAAGGTGTCAAAGTTCAAAACAAAAAATCATTACGCAGAGTGCAAGTCAGCATGCATCAAAGCATGCCATTATTGATATAAGCAAAGCTACGGTTTTTATAAATCGTGTAGCGGTATTGCATAATATTAACTGGGAGTTGCATGCAGGTGAGCATTGGATGATTCAAGGTAAAAACGGGGCTGGCAAATCTACATTTTTGCGCTTGCTAGCTGGTGATGAATATCCAGCGGCAGGGGGGAGCATAAAAAGGCATTTTGCTCGCCTTTATCCGCAAGAAAAAAATACCACCAAGCTTGAGCACATCCGCAAGGCAACGCGCCTGGTATCTGATTATGAGCAAGCTTGCTATGGCTATGATCTAACCGGCCTTGAGCTAGTACTTTCTGGTCTAGATAATGTTATTGGTACTTATCGTGATTTTAAGCCGCAGGAGGTGGAAGCTGCTGTACAAATTTTGCACGACCTTGGGCTGAGCAAGCTTGAAAAACGGAGAATACGTTCTTTATCCACGGGGCAGCTGCGTAGATTATTTATAGCACGCGCACTCATGGATGCACCGGAAGTGCTCTTATTGGACGAGCCATTTTCTGGCTTAGACCAAGACTCACGTCACCAATATATGGATAGTTTGGAAATTATTGGCGAAAATTCTTGTATTATCATGGTGTCTCATCACCTTTCTGATCGCCTATCCATTATAAATCGCGAAGCGCGCCTTCAAGGTGGACAATTGAGCTTATGATGGTGTATACTTGGCATTGGAAAGCACAGGAGAAGTTATGAAAAAAAATATCATTTTGTTTTGTCTTGGCTTAAGCCTTTGTTTTAGTACACTAGCACTGGCAGAAACCGTTCAAATCACCAGTAAGGATGCCATAAAATATCTTACTGAGCCACTACCGAATATGGTGTTTTTGGATATAAGAACTCCACAAGAATATGCAGCGGGGCACATACCTGGTGCCATATTGATAGACTTCTACTCTCCGCAATTTAAGGAGAAATTAGACATGCTTGACCGTGATGCACCCTATGTTTTGTATTGTCGTACAGGCAATAGGAGTGGGCGAAGCTTGCAGATATTAAACGCCATGGGTTTTACGCAAATTTATCATATGCGAGATGGCATAATCGGTTGGAATACAAATGATTTTCCTTTGAGGTATGGGCAAAATTCTCAAAGGCGGTCACCTTAATTGCAAATGTGTTGTTAGGGCTTGACTGCCTACGTTATAATTTTGAATATGATTAAAATTTATGCGAAAAATTAGCATTTTACTCTGTAAAACTTTCATTCGGAGTCATTGCGAGGAGAGTAGCGACGAAGCAATCCATGCTGAACTGCCCACGAAGAGCTTATAAAATACAAATTTTAGACGTGTTTGCCATGATTGGCATTAGCGTAATAAAAGTATTGCCGCCCCTGAGCAGGCAACACATGAACCAATAATACTACCAAGGGATGGCACCCGTCGTTCGACTATACCGCTTACAAATAAAAGAGCTACCGGTTGTAAACCAATAAGTGTTGCGGCAATGGCCGCTGGAGCATACTCTAACGTTACGCTGGAGAGCCAAATCCCGCCCACGGAGCCAAAGAAACATCCCCATAAAAAAAGCTTTATGAGTTCAGGGTGTTGTCTGAAGTTTTTCCATGTGCTTTTAACTTTATGCAGGCGCACAGCCACAATCCAAAGGGCAATGGAAGCTGAGAAGTTGCGCCAAAAAGTTAAATATAATGGTGACATACCAAGATTTAAAGCTTCCTTGCCCCATAAAAATGCTAAGGCCAGCGTGCAGGCTGAGGCCAGAGCAAGAATAATACCTATAATTCGCTGTCTTGGAGGTATAGTTTGTGCATCGGCCGGTAGGGTATGACGACTTTCAGCAAGTGTTACCATAATAACTCCGCTCGTGGCTATGAGTATGCCAAGTATACCTTGCACCCCAAGGTATTCCTCTAAAAAAATCACTCCAAGTAATGCCGTTATACAGGTGGAAAGAGAATTACAAACCATGGTTGAACGAATACCAATGCGAGGAATACTTTCATAAACGCACCAATCTGTGCCCATAATTCCCACAATGCCTGAGAGGATTGCCAGAAAAATTACATATAGATCAAGGCTTTGAATTTGACTAAATGCTAAGCAAAGTACCAATAAGATGGCAGAGGCAAGGGGCTGGCGCACCATCATAAAAGAATGGGCACCCAAGGTGCGGGAAATGCGGGCATGGATGGTGCTTGAACAAGCCCAAGAAAAAGCGGTAGCTAAGCCGGCTATAATGCCTAGTGTCATCATAAATTTTACCCCGAAAAACTTGCAAATGTACTTTGGTCTTGTGCGCGTGTCTTGTCAATATTTTTCTCAAGCGTTCATGCTTGCTTTTGCCTTTAAAGCAAGGTATTAATTCTGATTGTATTACACGACCTAGTAAAAATATATAATTTAAGAGTCTTGCATAATTCTTAAAATGATAAAAATACATGGATTACTTCGCTTCGCTCGCAATGACTTTTGTGTAATATTAGGTCATTGCGAGAAGCGCCGCGACAAGCAATCCATGCCTTTTAAATTGTGTAGTGGTCTTAACTTATATGCTCGGAGATAAAATGCACATCACTGTTAATGCACAAGATATGGACATAGTCGAAGGTACAAACTTGCTAAAACTACTTGAACTTGAGAATCTTAAGCCAGATACAGTGGTGGTAGAGCGCAATGGCCAGATTGTACCATCCAGTGCCTTTGAGCAAACTAGGCTTGAACATAACGATATACTTGAAATATTTCACTTTGTAGGGGGTGGCTAATGGATATACACGGCTGGACGCTTGGAGGAGAAGAACTCACAAGCCGCCTGTTTATTGGTACTGGCAAATATGGTGCTGATAGTCTTATTCCAGCAGTGGCAGAAGCTTCTGCGGCCAATGTCATTACTGTGGCTTTGCGTCGCGTACAGAAAGGTCAGCAGGGCGTCATGATGCACATACCCAAACATATGAAATTATTGCCAAATACTTCGGGGGCACGCACTGTTGATGAGGCTGTACGCCTAGCTCGTCTTGCACGCGCATCTGGTTGTGGTAATTGGATTAAGATTGAAGTTATTGCTGATACTCGTTACCTCTTGCCCGATGGCTATGCAACCGCAAAGGCTACGGAAATCCTTGCCAATGAAGGTTTTGTGGTGCTCCCATATATGAACCCTGATTTATACGTGGCCAGATCCCTCGTGGATGCTGGTGCTGCGGCGGTTATGCCACTGGGTGCGCCCATTGGCACCAATCGAGGCTTGCGCACCAAGGAGATGATTGGCATTTTAATTGACGAAATTGATTTACCCATTGTTGTTGATGCCGGCATAGGTAAGCCATCTCAGGCTTGTGAGGCCATGGAAATGGGTGCGGCGGCTTGTCTTGTAAATACCGCCATTGCTTCTGCGGCTGAACCTGTGGCCATGGCCAAGGCTTTTTGTGAAGCTGTACGCGCAGGACGTGCTGCCTATGTGGCAGGCCTTGGAGCCGAAGTTAACGGTCAGGCTGTGGCTTCTTCACCTCTTACTGGATTTTTGGATACATAATGCGCGACTTTTCAGATTGCCTTAAACAGTGGAACCGTGAACGCAGAGAAAGCATAATTGCTCAAAGTACTGAGAGTAAGGTGCTAAGTGTTTTAGCTAAGGATCGCTTAAGCATTGAGGATTTTTTAATTCTTTTAAGTCCTCAGGCAATGCCGCATTTAGAAAGCATGGCCAAACGAGCAAGGGCTGAAACTTTACGCCACTTTGGGCGGGCCATTAATTTGTTCACGCCGCTATATCTTTCTGATTATTGTACAAACCAGTGCAGATATTGTGGATTTAATGCCAAGAATAAACAGGAAAGAAAACATTTAAGCCTTGATGAAGCCCATGCCGAAGCCGTGGCCATTGCAGCCACTGGCCTTGGACATATTTTGCTTTTGACAGGCGATGCTAGAGCCAAGGCTTCACCAGAATATATTGCCAGCGTAGCAAAACGCATCAAGCCGCATTTTGCATCCATAGGCATTGAGGTTTATGCCATGAGCATTGATGAATATGCAATGCTTGTGGAAAATGGTGTGGATAGCATGACCCTTTTTCAAGAAACATATAATGAAGCGCTGTACGAATGGTTGCACCCTAAGGGGCCAAAACGTGATTATGCTTATAGGCTTGACGCACCAGCACGGGCCGTCAGTGGTGGTATGTATAGTGTAAATATTGGTGCATTGCTTGGTCTTGAAAAGCTTGAGCATGACGGTTTTTGCACCGGCTTGCATGCTTGGTGGTTGCAACGGCATCACGCTGGGGTTGAGGTAGGCGTTTCAGTGCCGCGACTGTGTCCTCACGAAGGCAGTTTTGATGTGCCGCACGCCTTGGATGATCGTAAATTTGTACAATATATAACTGCCTTACGATGCTTTTTGCCTAGGGCTGGTATAACAGTTTCTAGCCGCGAAAGTGCCTTTATGCGCAATCATGTCATAGATTTTGGCGTGACGAGGGTTTCGGCTGGAGTTTCAACAGCTGTAGGCGGTCGCGCTGTTGAAGGCAGTGACGTGGGCCAGTTTGAAATTGCCGACCATAGAAGCGTTACGGAGATGATTGCGGCCTTAACCCACGCCGGTTATCAAGCTGTGTGTAAAGATTGGCAAGACTATAGAGCTAGCGAAATTTAAATTAGTAATGTGACTGGTTAAAATCACGTACAAAATGAAGTTTCACATAAAAAACGTAAAAAAAATATTGACAGAGTGCCCCCAAAAACTTAGTATAGGTGCAAGGACGAGTGCGATTAATATTCGCTCTTTGTTTAGATTAATTAAATAACCTGCTTAGAATCACTTCGCCAACAATCACGGAATTTGGCGCATGGTTCGCCCCAAAAATAGGGGTGTAGGTTTTATATTTATGTGCTCCATAGAGCACAGCGGGTGCTGGACTAGTACCTTCCTATTATAAGCATCAGGGGCTTTTAGCCCTGGGGGTTGTTACCCCTGCCCACGATTGACATGTTAGCTGAGTTGTGACTTTCAGATTCTTTATGCATGTCGGGCCCACCTTAAATATTCCCATATTTTTAGCAGCGTTTGTTGCTGCTCTTTGCTAATGCTCAAACTTAGGAGTAAACCATGGCTGATATTTTATTGCAAAAACCAGAGGCTGGACAAGTAACCACTCAAGCACCTCAACCGGAAGATCGTTTGGTCTTTGAATTTGAACCGGGTGATGCTTTACTTGAACGTGTAGACGACACGCTTGTGCTTTCTTTTGAAGACGGTGCGCGCATTGAACTTACTGACTTTTACGTGGCCTACACCTCTGAAAATATGCCAGAATTCCTTATCGGCGGTGAAGTTGTGCCCGGTGAGGCTTTCTTTGCAGCTTTAAGCGAAGATTTAATGCCTGCGGCGGGTGCCGGTACTGGTACTGCTCTAGGTAGCGGACTTTCCGTTGATTTTATCAATGGTGAGCTTTTTGGCGGCATTGATAGACTAGCTCGTCTTGATCAAGAATTTGCTGATGCCCTACTTGCTGATGCTCCCGTAGATACTGACCCAGCCTTAAATCTTGCTCCTAGTCTTTTAGGTTTTGTGGTAATTCCAGATGGCAATGATGACAATACTAATATTGCTGGTATTGATATCTCCATGACCGAGGCAGGTGTTGGCCGCGATGAAATTGGCGGTGCAGTGAACGCTGTTAATCCCAATAAAGAATACAGCGGCGACCATAGTGTGACCATCCAGCTTGTTGGATCTGACCCAGATGGAGATCCATTAACTTATAGCATTACAGGTTCATTTCCTTATGGTTCTGTGGATATAGATCCATCAACCGGCCTTGTGACATTTACCCTTGAGGAATCTCTAGTTCAAAGCCTGAATGAAGGTGATATAATTCCTATCATTTTCCAAGTTACTGTCAGTGACGGTCAAGGTGGAACAGATACAGGTACTATCACTCTTGGCGTCATTGGTACCAATGATAGGCCTATGCTAGAAGTTGTGAGTGATACACTTTTTGATGTAGTTGAAGATGATGGAAGCATCGTAACTGGTAAAATTGAAGGTTATGACGATGATTCTGCTGACGTTGGCTATGAAGATGGCGGCAGCGGCATGACGCTTACATATCTTGCCAGTAATGCAACTCAATATGGTGAAGTTAGTAAAGATCTTACTACTTCCGATGATGACGTCCGCCTTGAAACACAAGGTATAACAAATGTTGTCCAAGGCACTTATGGTACATTTGAAATTGATGGTACTGGAGAATTTACTTATAGCCAGCAAACCCAGCCAACTGGAACGGTGCTTGAGGGCAATGAATATGTTTATCCTGCTGATTATGCAGGACCTAGGGATGAAGCAGCTCTTGAACGCTACAATGCTTTACAGTCTCTTGACGATGTAGATAATGATGGTAACCCAGATGTAGATGAAACCTTAGGTACAGAAACTTTCTATGTTTATGTACAAGATAGCAAAGGTGCTTGGGTTGCCCAAGAAGTTACCATCAATGTTGCTGGTGAAAATGACGCACCGGTAATTGATAAAGTTGTTAACCTTAGCGTGCAAGAAGCAGGCGTTGGCGATGGTAATATTGATGAAACATCACTCACTCCCAACGTTGCTTTTGCTGGCACACCTTCCATGGAAGGATTTGTTACTGTAAGTGATGCGGACGACACAGATTTTACTTTCGAAATCACAGGCCAAGCAGCCGATGTAACGCAAACCGGCTATGATGTTAAAGTAACTGGCACTTACGGTGATTTGTACCTTAACACCGATACTGGCGCATATATCTATATTATTGATGAAGACAGAGCAAGCCACCTTGATGAAGGTGATGTTAGCGGAGAAAATGGTGTTCCTGCTGAATCCTTCTTCGTAACTGCCAATGACGGTAGTGAAGATAGCAACACTATGGAAATTGTTGTTACTGTTAAGGGCACCAATGACCAACCCACAATATTAAGCGTAGATAAAGCCTTACTTTCTTTCACAGAAGATACAGCTGATGCCGCTACAGGCGCAGTTCTTGGTGCTGATAGTAATAGTAACGGTATTGCAGATACCATCACCATTACAGGTCAAGTGACTGCTACCGATGCAGATGATGACGACATTGGCACAGACGAAGGCACAACAAATCTTGAATTCTTTGTAGCTCCTGGTGCAGCAACTAATGATGTTGAAACAAGTGGCCCCATGCCCTCCGGTCTTGGTATGAGTGAAAGCAATGATTGGGGCACATTTAGCATTGATGCTACTGGCAAATACACTTTTGAACTTAATAATGAAAAAGCTCAAGAGCTTGGTGTTGATGAGAATGGTAACCCTGTAGTTCATACCGAACAATTTACTATTTACGTGAAGGACAGTAATGGCGCGTGGCGTTCTGAAGTTGTTACTATAGAAGTAAAAGGCACTAACGACAATCCTGAACTTGAAATCGTTGGAACACCTGATGGTGCAACCGTTGAACACGGTGTTGATAAAGATAATACCACTGATCCTAATACAGTACTTGCTGGTGATGACAGCGCAAGCGGAACCATTAAGGTTACTGATGTGGATTTAGTTGATAGCTTTGATAA
>CAYJIU010000029.1:0-5720 GCA_964370305.1 uncultured Desulfovibrionaceae bacterium | reverse complement strand
TACCATAGAGATTCCTGTAACCATTACCGGAACTAACGACAGACCTACTTTAGTCATCGCTGAAGCTGATAAAACTCTTAGCATTACCGAAGAAGGCGTAAATGCTGCTGGAACCACCTTTACCGTATCAGGTACAGCTGTGGGCGCAGACGTTGACGCTAGTGCAGATTTGACTTTCCACATTGCCAAAGGTCATATTGCTGATGGTGATTCTGAAATTGGCACAGTTCCAGCCGATGCCACATTAGAAGGTGACGTCCTTGCAGGTCAGTATGGCACCATTAGTATTGATGCTAATGGCGTGTATACGTATACAGTACAAACTTTGCCTGCAGGCGCATTTTTTGATGAGATTAAGGGTGAATATGTTTACCCCGATGGTCATCCGGCTACCCAATCAGACATTGACGCCCTTGCCCGTTATAATGCTGTGCAAAAGCTTGATGCTGAAGAAGCTGGTGATGTTGTAGCTAAGGAAACATTCACCGTCTACGTTGAAGACGAACATGGCGCATGGAGAGCTGAAAACATTACTGTAAATGTAAGTGGTGTTAACGATGATCCTTATATAGTTGGTGAAGATGATGCTGCCCACGCTCTTTTTGAATCAGGCCACGGTCGTGATACTGCTGGGGTTAGCACCACAGGCGTAACTCCGAATCTAGAATACGCTGGTGCTCTGAGTGCTACTGGTAATATTGAGTTTAAAGATATAGACGAAGGTGATACGCTTACATATACCGTAGCAGGGCAAACTACATCCTCCACTCTTAACGGTGTTACTGATAATACCGATGTTGAAATACCTGCTGCCGCCAATAGCAATATCATTGAAGATGAGTATGGTATATTCACTTTTGATCCAGCCACAGGCGACTATACATACACCCTTAAAGATGGCGATGGTTCATCTTTGTCTAAGCTTAATCATGGTGATGTGATTATAAAAGAATTTACAGTAACCGCAGATGACGGTAATGGCGGAACAGTTGAAAGTACCATTACTATAACCATCAATGGTACCAACGATAAACCTGAGCTAAGTCTTTCCAAATGGAATACTAGTGCAGGTGAAGGTGATTTAATTGCCGTTGAAGACGATGACGGTAGTGGCGGAAATCATAAGGGTACTGCAACAGCAACCGATGATGACACAAGCGACATTGGTAATGCCGAAAATGCAACCAGTGCCAACCTTGATTTTTTCGTAAGTAATGAAGCTGCGTATAATCACTTTAGCAAAGACCAATCTTCAGCCAATGATGACCTTGTCTTGGTTGAAAAAGATGCAAAAAACGATGTAAACGAAACGGTTTCCAATACTGTAGAAGGGAATTTTGGTACTTTTACTATTAATCCCGACGGAAGTTATATTTACGATTTAGATGACTCTAAGGTTCAATACTTAGCTCAAGGTGAAACAGAAGAAGAAATCTTTTATGTATATGTAAAAGATTCTAATGGTGCATGGGTTGCAAAGCCAGTTAATGTTGAAATTAAAGGCTCTAATGATCAACCTACTATTACTCTTACAGCTACTGACTCTATTCTTACAGAAGCTGGCGTTGGTCGTGATGATAAAGGCGCAGCAACTCCTCTTGATCCTAATAAACCTTATGCAGGGGATGACATTGCTTTAGGCTCCTTTACTTTTAGCGACGTCGACAATAGCGACGTTTTAAGCTTTACTCTTGATTATACAAAGATTGATGGTACAAAAGTATCTCTTGCCGATGCAAACTTCACTAACTCAACCGAGGGAACCATTGTAACTGAATATGGCACATTGACCCTCACAAAATTAGTTGACGGCAGTTATTCTTATTCATTTGAGCTTGATGATGAGGCTGATGTAGTCAAAGCCCTTTATGAAGGTGAGGAAAAAGATATCGTTTTCACACTTACAGTAAGTGATGACTCTGGTGCAGTTAATAACACCAAGACTCAGGATATCACTCTTACTCTCACCGGCACAAACGACTTGCCTACATTAGAAGTAACTAATAATGATGTGAATGATGTAACAGGTGCTTTATCAGTTACCGAAGATTCAGCTTTATCAGATAGCGGAAAAGCCACAGGTGATGACCCTGATAATCAAATCACTCAAACTCCTACAGATATTCCTGAAGTGCGCTACTCTGTTGCAGAAGGCTCAGTCACTGCTGATGCTCAAGCTCCAACAACAACAGTGGCTCAAGGCACATACGGTACACTAACTATTGCTGCAGACGGCACATACACATATGAGTTATATGACGGATTAGATGCCGATGCAATTCAAGCCATCAAAGATAAAGACGATAACTGGTCAGACACTGAAACCTTCACCATCTATGTAAGAGATGAAAAAGGTGCATGGACAGCAAAAGAAATTGAAGTAACTGTAAAAGGTCAAGAAGATACACCAGTTATCAATGCAGATGATTCTGTTCTCACTCTTACAACTCGTGATACTGACGTTGCTGCCAATACTGATAATCCCAACGTAGTACCAAATATTGTTGAGTCTGGCTCTCTCGTCTTCACTTCTGATGAGACCCTTGATACCATTGAAATTGGCGGCGTTGTCTTTGATGTAGCTTATGATGCTACAAATGATGTCTATACTCTCACACCTCCCGCTGGCGTAAGCTCCACTGTACAAGGTGGCAATGGTGAACTTTTTGATATTGAACTTACCAAAACTAATGATGACTACATGTTGTCTTTCAAATATCAGCAAACCACAGTTGAAAATCATGAGGATATTGACGCTCCTTCCGAAGCCGGTGCAGACTCCTTTAAAGTAATTGTTAAGGACGTAAACGCAACTGAAACTACTGATAAACTTGAAGCTACCATTAACGTAACCATCGTTGATGATGTGCCAAGCGTTGACAGCACAAGCACAGCTAATATAACCGCTCAAGTGGCTGAAG
Source organism: uncultured Desulfovibrionaceae bacterium (assembly GCA_964370305.1). Lineage (GTDB taxonomy): Bacteria > Desulfobacterota > Desulfovibrionia > Desulfovibrionales > Desulfovibrionaceae > CAYJAD01. The sequence goes on along the minus strand of CAYJIU010000029.1, from coordinate 2,799 downwards.
GGCAACTTGATGATGGCACCAAGCCATTACAGGGCGTAGGGCTTGATGCTGGCGGTACCGATGACCCAGGCTTTGCACAGCAAACAGAAGGTTTCGGCAATATTTCTTTAGACTTTGGTGCTGATGGCCAAGGTAGTTTTGAGTGGAATCTTCTTGACGAAAACGGTCAAGCTGACCAAAGCAAGCAGCCTAGCCTTTGGACTTCAGAAGGCGAAGTCGTTGTTTGGCGTGTAGAAGGTGATAAACTCATAGGTGAAGCTGACTACAATGGCGTCACCAAGACAGTTATTACTGTAGAAATGGTCAAAGATTCTACTACAGGTGAATATACTGGTCAGTATAAAGTAAACTTGCTTGAATCTGTAAAGCACGAAATAGGCCCAGATGGTGACGGTGACAGCTACAATAAAGACACCCTTGGCGATCCAAAGCCTCTTGATTTCAACTTCACCATTACCGATAGCGATGGCGACACAGCTGAAGGCAGCGCAAAAGTAACTATCCAAGACGACATTATTAAGCTTGAAGAAGGTACTTCCGGCTTTGGCGAAATCACTGCATACCACAATGCTACTGTTGAATTTACCGAAAGCAATTGGAACACCCTTGGCTACACCATCACTGCTGGCCGTGCCACCATTGTTGATGGTGAAATGACCGGCATTGAAGAAGGCAAGGGCACAGTAGCATGGGGTGGCAAGCCTGCACGTGACCCATACCCAGAAGGTTGGGGGCTTAATATAACTGGTGCCATTGACGCTGACAACGACTCAGAAGAAATTAGCATTAATAATGGCCAAGCTGAGGCTCTTATTGTTGACCTACCTGATGGTGAAGTTGCTTATGCCTTTAGTGCAAAACTTCAACTTTGGTTTGATAATGACGATGAAGCCAATGAAAGTGCCCTAGTTACCCTTTATAAAGAAGTACCCGCAGGCACAGAAGGTGCCACCAAGATGGGCGATGCTTACTATGTAGTAGTAGGCAGCAAGGTATACACTGGCACCGATGATGGAGAGGGCGGCACAGAGCTTTTAGAAGTTTCCGACCAACCATTTGACCGTGTAGTTATCACTCCTAATACTCCTGGCTCCGACTTTGTTGTCAAGGGTCTTGAGTTTGGTGCCCCCACTGAGCCTGTAGTTGCAACCATTGAAGGTGGCATAGAGGTCACAGAAGGCGCAGACGGTCTTGCCCTGTTAGAAATCACCAAGGTAACACTTGATGGCCCAGAAGGTACAACTGAGTATAACCTAGTCCTAGGTGCAAACGGTGTCTACAGCGCATACAAAGAAGGCGATACAAACAAAGCGTTTGATATCTTCCTTAACCAAGACGGCGGCTGGTCTATCGCACAATATGAATCCTTAAATGGTGAACTCACCATGGAGTTTAAGGCTACCGATAAGGACGGCGACATCGCCACATTAACCGTTGATGGTATTGAGGCTTATTCAAAGGCTGGGTTAACGCTCACTGCTGACCCAGACACCAGCACAGAATCCACTGATGATGCTGCCATTAAGTACACCTTAGAACTTGATGCACCTGCCAATGGTAATATGGACGTAGTTGTTACTGTAAACGGCGTAGATCGTCTTGTAACCATCCTTGATGGTGAGACCACTGCTGAATTTACAGTAGACGAACGTACCGATGACATCTACAAGCAAGGCACCACAGAGTACAACGCAAGCATCAAAGCCATAGGTCAAGACGCTGATGGCAACGCCACCGGTAATGATGGCGGCTTTGAAGACGTTGACTTTGATAGCACCGCTGTAACAGCGACCGTAACTGACGATGAAGACGTAACAACTTTAGAACTAAGTGCTGATGTAACCGAGATTGATGAAGGCGGTACAATTACTTACACATTAGAACTCGACCATCAAGTCCAGACAAAAATGACTATTACAGTACTTGTTAATGGCGAAGAACGAGATGTTGAAATACTGCCATTCAATGATGATGATACCAAGGGTCCATTGAGTGATGGTAAAACCGTAATCTTTACTGCAACTGCTCCAACAAGTAGCACAGAAGGTGTTACAGACGCAGCGTTTACAGCTAGCATTAAAGAAACTACAGGCGGTAACTTTGAAAAGCTAACTACTACAGGCGCTCCAGAAGTTAATGTTGACTACGCTCCAGTAGTTGACGGTGATGACTTGGTCATTACTGAGGACGCAGTACCTAATACTGTAAGTGACTTTGCAACCTTCACTGACGTTGACGGCGACAGCGGCGAATACAGCATCACCGGCACAGCTCCAAGCTATGGTACAGTAACTATTGACGCTACAACTGGCGAATACACCTACACCTTGGATAATACCAACACTACTGTAGACGCCCTTGATGATGGCGATACTCTAACTGACAAGTTTACCATAACCTTCACTGATAGTACTGGCAAGACTGGTACTAAGGAGATCGAAGTTACCATCAATGGTAAGGATTACGCTCCAGTAGTTTCTGGTGATAACTTGGTCATTACTGAAGATGCAGTGCCTGATAGTGTAAGTGACTTTGCAAGTTTCACTGATGCTGACACAGGCGAAACCGGCACATACAGCGTATCTGCTACTACCAATAGTTACGGTACTGTAACTATTGACGCTCAAACCGGCGAATACACCTACACCTTGGATAATACCAACGCTGCTGTAGACGCCTTGAATGATGGCGAGACCTTAACAGATAAGTTTACCGTAACGTTTACTGATAGTGAAGGTAAGACCGGTACTAAGGAGATCGAAGTTACCATCAATGGTAAGGATTACGCTCCAGTAGTTT
>CAYJIU010000028.1:5823-20105 GCA_964370305.1 uncultured Desulfovibrionaceae bacterium | reverse complement strand
CCGCTGTGCCAGTCTTGGCCTTCTTCTACGCGTTTTAAATGGCGTTTACCCTTGGGGGTAACAATAATGATCAATGACCCATAGGGTGGCATAGTTATTCCTTATATTTAAAATAATTGTCTAAAAATGTCTTCGCCTTGATTTTCTAAATAAACATCTTCTTCCATTAAGGCTGTGCCGGTAATGGGTTCATCTGCTTTATAGGCAAGGTCGCCAAGCATAAGAATACCGCTTGGCATCACAAAATCGTCAGGTGGGTACATATATTCAACTTTTTTGCGATAACTTACAAAGGCTGGCAAGGCAGTAGAGCCACCGGTTTCTCTGCGTCCAAGGCTGCGCAATTGGTCATAGCCCATATACACACCAGTGACTAAATGGGGTGTAAAGCCCACAAACCATGCATCGCGTTCTTCATTGGTGGTTCCGGTTTTACCGCCCATGGGCCTTTGCAAAACTAGGGCACGTCTTGCTGTACCGGATGTGACAACTTTTTTTAATAATGTGGCCATAATATATGCATTTTGTGGGCTAATGGCCTGCCAATGCTCCGGTGCTTGTTTGTATAGCTCACGTCCATTAGCATCCTTAATGGATGTAATAATACGTGGCCTTGCGGCCCAGCCTTGATAGGCAAAAGCCGTGTAGGCTTGAGTAAGATTTAGAGGAGAGACAGCAACAGCACCAAGGCTTACAGCAAGCTCATTGGGAAATTCCGGCTCAAAACCAAGTGCTTTGGCACGGGAAATAACCGATGGTATGCCTATTTGCTGGGCCACACGTACAGTACATGTGTTGCGCGATAGGGCAAGGGCTGTGGATAGCTCAATGGGGCCTTTGAATTCGTTATCATAGTTGGCCGGCTCCCAAACTTTTCCTGTGTATGGATTTACATAGACAAAGGGGGCGTCCAATAAGACACTTGAGGCGGTGAAACCTTGGTCAATGGCCGCAGAATAAACAAAGGGCTTAAAGGATGAACCCGGTTGACGCTGAGCTTGCACGGCGCGGTTAAAATGGCTTGAGCCAAATTGATATCCACCCACAAGGGCCACAACGTCGCCTGTGGCTGGCTCAATGGATGATATGGCTCCTTGCGCTTCTGGTATTTGTTGCAGGGCAAGGTTCATGGGCTTAGCAGGAGTGACGATGGATGGGTCAAACGTTGCTGGCTTTAGGACTGTTTGTCCCTTTTCCTTTGCTTCGGATTCAGTACTATTGGGCTCAGATACCCATATGACATCGCCTTCTTTAAGTACCTTAGTGGCATCCTTGATGGCTGGAGCATAGGCTGCGATGACCCTTGGGTTTGGTTTTCTAGCCCAAGACATGGTTTTTACATCCACATAGCCTGTGAAATTATTGCCAAAGGCCACCTCAGCACCTTTTTTTGTAACCTTAGTTACAAGGGCTTGCTTCCATACGCCGCCCACAAGATCATAGGGGGTAAATTTACTTTTTTCAAGAAAAGTGCCGCGTTGTTCGGGGGCAAGGTTTTTTAAAGGGCCGCGCCAGCCTTGGCGTTTGGTCAATGCTTCAAGTCCACTGCGCAAGCCATCTGCGGCGGCTTGTTGATGGGTAGGATCCATGGCGGTGGTAACAGTGAGGCCCGATTGATAAACGAAATCTTCTCCCACCTTATCTGTGGGTAGGCCCATGATTTTTAGGTTTTCTTCACTAAAAAATTCAATGAGTAAGCGGCGCACTTCTTCCAAATACCAAGCCGAAGCACCACCCGGAGTTTCGGGCATAGTCCAATATACTAGTGGCTCATTGGCAGCTTGTTCGTATTCTTCTTCGGTAATCCACTTAAGCTCACGCAAACGTCCAAGCACGTACATTTGTCTGCTCTTGGCAACATTAGGAAAGCGAAAAGGATTATACCGGCTAGGAGCTTGGGGCATACCAGCCAGAAGCGCGCTTTCAGCTAAAGTGATATCAGTAGCATGCTTACCAAAATATGTGCGCGCAGCGGCCTCTACACCATAGGCTTGCTGACCAAGGAAAATTTGATTTAAATAAATGGTTAATATTTCATCCTTAGTGAGTTCTTTTTCTAGGCGATAGGCAAGGATGGCCTCTTTGACTTTACGGGTATAACTTTTTTCTGGTGTGAGCAAAAGCTGCTTAATGACCTGCTGGGTTATGGTGCTGCCACCTTGTACAGTTTTACCACTCTTAAAATTGGTGATGGCAGCCCGTACAATGGCCACAGGGTCAATGCCTTGATGTTGATAAAAGCTGTCATCCTCCGCGGCCAAGAAAGCTTTGGGGATGTGGGGTGACATTAGATGCAAGGGTACGGTGAAGCGTTTTTCATAGTAGAGGCTACCCAAGGCAGTGCCGTCACGGGCTAAAACTACAGTGGCTTCTGGAGGGTCAAAATTTGATATTTTGGCGGTTTCTGGCAAATTTTGGGCAGTTTTATAGAAAAAACCCACCACCAAGGCCACAGCTATGACCCCCGTCAATAGCCCTAGGGCCATAATGCTTAAAAATATTTTTTTGAAACTCATTGCTCTAATATTATCTTTTATTTAATTATTCTGCAGCATCTTTAGCTTGTTGGGCTTCGGTGCCTTGCAGGGCTACGGGCGTTTCCTGCCAACCGCCGCCAAGGGCCATACATACGGCAACCACCGCATTGAGCCTATCACGCATAACTGTTGCTAAGTTTAGCTCAGCAGAAAAGAGCTGTCTTTCGGCATCAAGTACGGTGAGGTAGTCAGTGTACCCATTGTCATATTGCAAGCGGGCAAGCTCAGTTGCTCTGCGCATATTATCCACTTGGGCTTGAATACTTTCAACAATGGCATTGGCTTCGCTTTGCGCGGTAAAGGCTGTGCGTATATCTTGAAATGCTGTCTGCACAGTTTTGCGATAAAGTGCAATAGATTGGCGTTTAAGTGCTTCAGCATCATCCACAGCATACCAGCGACGACCAAAATCAAATATAGGTAGGGCAACACTGGCTCCATAGCTCCACATGCCCGCAGGGCCGCTGAAAAGACTCATGGTGGAACCACTAAGTGTACCGAGGGTACCTGTTAGGCTAATGGACGGGAAAAAATCTGCCTTAGCCACACCAATATTGGCATTATAGGCCATAATCATATATTCAGCGGCGCGTATATCGGGCCTACGAAGCAAAAGCTCCGAAGGTAAACCCGCAGGGATAACTGGAGGTGCAGGTAATTTTTCAATTTCAATACCGCGCTGGGCATTTTTTTGCAAAATGTCTCGTGGAGAGCGTCCAAGGATGACAGCAAGGGAAGCTTCGGCGGAGTTAAGCTGCACAATGGTTGTGAGCATGGAGGCGCGTGCGGTTTCAACCTCACTTTTTGCGCGTAGCCAGTCAAGTTCGGTAATGTCGCCTTGATTAAATCGCGTGGTATAAATGGTTAACCCTTCTTCACGTGATTTTAGGGTACGCTTGGCCGTTGCAAGCTGCATATCAAGGGCAAGCAGAGTAAAGTAAGATTGAGCCGTTTGGCCAGCAATAGATAGGCGCAAAGCCTCATAACCTACGGCAGTGCTTAAAAGTACATCGCTAAGGCCAGTGTAGGCATTGCGATATTTACCCCACAAGTCAATCTCCCATGATGCACCAAGGGCACCTTGATAGGTTTGGGTATCCCTATTCAATGGGCCGCCTTCGTATTGTGGCCTACTCAATTCAAAATTAGGGCTACTTAAACTTTGAGAGTCAGCAGTGGCACCAGCAGTAGCGTTTATATTGGGTAAAAGGGCAGAGCGAGCCACACCAAGTTGAGCTGCGGCACTATCAATTTTGGCTAGGGCTTCGTCTAAGTCTTGGTTGTTTTTTAGGGCTTCGTCAATAAGTGCATTTAATGCTGAGTCATTAAAACGCTTCCACCAGTCTTGCTCCAAGGGTTTTGGGCCAAGCTCAACCCCTTGCCATGCTTCTGGCATTTCCATTTCTGGCCTTTCATATGTGGGGGCAAAGGAACATGCCGAGAGCACAACTGTACACATAAGTGTGCTTAAAAGTAAGAGTGATTTTTTATAGATTTTATCCATTAGATATTTTCCTCTTCTTCATCAAAATGTTGATTTTGGGCATGTGGATCTTTTTTGCCTTGGCTCCAGAGGGAGAATTGCATAATTTTCTTAAAGAAAAATGGTACAAAAACTGTAGCAATACAGGTAGCTGCAAGCATACCGCCAATAACAGCAGTACCAATGGCATGACGGCTATTGGCACCTGCACCCGCACTAATGGCAAGCGGCACGCAACCCATAATAAAGGCAAGAGATGTCATTACAATGGGTCTAAAGCGCAAGCGTGAGGCATGCATGGCGGCCACATCAAGACTTCGGCCTCCACGCCAAGCTTCCACGGCAAATTCTACAATCAAAATAGCATTTTTAGCTGCAAGCCCTACTAATGTTATTAGGGCAACTTGGAAGTATACGTCATTGGAAAGGTCTCGTAACCATGTGGCCACAAGGGCCCCAAAGACCCCAAAAGGTACGGCTGTTAGTACAGCAATGGGTAGTGACCAACTTTCATACTGAGCGGCAAGAATTAAAAATACCATGACAAGAGCTAGTATGAAAATGACCGTTGTATCAGCTGCAGCTAAGATTTCTTGTAAGGATGAACCAGACCAACCAAGGGAATATTCTGGTGGTAATACTTCTGCTGCCACTTCATTCATGGCGGCAATGGCTTGACCTGAAGAATATCCGGTGGCTGGATTGCCAAGGATTTGAGCAGCAGGAAATACATTGTAACGTGTAACAGATTGGGCCGCCGTGCGCCGTTCCAAGGTAATGAGGTTATTTAAGGGAACCATTTCACCTTTGTTATTACGCACGGTTACATCTTTAAGTGAGTCACCAGACATACGATGAGCAGCATCACCACTAATCATAACCCTATAAGTACGTCCGGCAAGGTTAAAGTCATTGGCATAAAGTGAGCCAAAAGTGCCGGCCATGGCTGTGAATACATCTGATATTTTAACACCTTGGGCAAGGCATCGCTCGCGGTCAAGGTTAGCATACATTTGCGGAGCACCGGTGGTGAATAGATTTTGAGCTGAGCCAATTTCAGGACGCTTTAGAGCAGCTTCCACTACCTTGTTGGCCATCGCTTGCAACTCATCAAGGCCGCCGGAACCACGGTTTTGGATATAGGCTTCAAAACCACCAGTGGTACTCATGCCAGAAATGGGCGGCGGTTCAAAGGCAATGGATATGGCTTCTGGAATTTGAGCGGTCATGCCAAAGGTCATACGCGCAAGTGCAGAAGTGGATTGATTTGGCTCAGGACGATCTTTCCAATCTTTCAAGGTGACAAAGAAGGTGCCGTAGTTACTCTTGCCTGAAAAAGAGGTGAGGTCAATACCAGTAATACCAATAAAGTTGTCTACATGCGGCATGCTGAGCATTTGCTTTTCAATTTGTTCTACCACTTCATTGGTGCGGGGCAAGGTGGTTCCGTCAGCTAGGATAGTCATGCCTAGGATGTAGCCTTGGTCTTCACCGGGCACAAGGGATGTGGGCACAGTCTTAAACAACCAGCCCATGGCCGCCAGCATAAGAATAAATACTATAATACTGCGCTTGCCGGCGTCTTTTACCATGCGTACCAAGCGCACATAGCGGTGAGTCACCCGCCCAAACCACCAGTTAAACCATTGAAAGCCCTTCCATGGTTTTTTATTGGGGTCATGGGGTTTTAGTAAGATGGCACATAGGGCAGGAGTGAGGGTTAAAGCTACAATGCCTGAAAGTATAACGGATACAGATATGGTGATGGCAAATTGCTTATACATTTCACCGGCAAGGCCACCCATGAAGGATACGGGAATGAACACCGCACAAAGTACAAGTACAATGGCAATAACCGGGCCAGTAACTTCGTGCATGGCTTTGGCTGTGGCATCTATGGCACTTTTGTGCTCGGTACGCATAATGCGCTCCACATTTTCAAGCACAACAATGGCATCGTCAACAACAATGCCAATGGCCAGCACCATCCCAAAAAGTGTAAGAGTATTAATGGTATAGCCAAGAGCAAACATGCCGGCAAATGTTCCAATAATGGATACGGGTACCGCAAGACAAGGAATGAGTGTTGCCCGCCAATCTTGTAAAAATATAAATACTACCAAGAAAACCAACACCATGGCTTCCATAAGAGTTTTTACCACTTCTTCAATGGATGCTTCCACGAAAATATTGGTATTATAGGGAACATCATAAGCTAATCCATCGGGGAAACGCTCAGCAATTTCTTTAAGCTTTGCCTGTACTAGCTCACCTGTTTCAATGGCATTGGCACCGGGTAGCAAATATACACCGGCCATTCTTGCTTCAGTACCGTTAAGCTCACTAATAACTTCGTAATCAACACCGCCAAGTTCCACCCTTGCTACGTCTTTTATGCGTAAAAAGCTACCGTCTGACTGCGCTCGGATGATAATATTGGCAAATTCTTCAGCATCTACTAGGCGGCCCTTGGTGTCCAATTGCCAAGTAAGATCAATGCCTTCAAGTGTGGGCATAGATCCTAAACGACCGGGGGCAAATTGGGCATTTTGGTCTTGAATGGCAAGGTTAATATCAGTGGGAGTAAGAGCATATTTAGTGAGTTTGTCCGGATCAAGCCAAACGCGCATAGCATATTGAGAGCTACCAAAAACAGAACAGTCGCCAACACCGGACACGCGCTTCATTTCATCCACAATATTGGTCTGCAAATAGTTGGCTATATAATCATTACCAAAGCGACCATCGGGAGAAAATAGCGAAATAATGAGCAACATGGCAGGTGAGTCTTTAGTAACTGTAACCCCTTGTCTGCGCACATCTTCTGGTAGGAGCGTTTGGGCAAGGTTAACCTTGTTGTTTACGTTAACTAAGGCGATGTCAGGATCTGTGCCTAGGTTAAAATATACGTTAATGGTTCCGCTAGCCCAACCGGATGAGGTGGAAGACGTCATATAAAGCATATCTTCAACGCCGTTAATTTGCACCTCTAGCGGAGCAATAACGGTTTCAGCAATGGTTTGGGCAGATGCACCTGGGTAGGATACGCTAACCGAAACTTGCGGCGGCACAAGGTCAGGATATTGCGCAACAGGTAGTGCCAAGATGGCAAGGCCACCAACCAATGTTATTAATAATGATATAACTGTTGATAATATGGGCCGGCGGACAAATAACCCCGGCTTTATATCTTCATTTGGTGTAGTCATACTTATGCCTTATTACTCTGCTTTTTTATTTGCGTCAGAAGTACTTTTTTCTTGCGTGGGATTAGACTCTGTGGAGTTGGGCTTTTGCGCTGGTGCGCCTTGGCCTGCGCCTTGAGCCGTATTGGGGTCTTGTACAGTCACAGGTTGCCCCGGACGAGATTTAACAAGACCATCTAGCACAATACGCTCACCATCTTTTAAACCGTCTTCCAACAAGTACATTTGCTCCACTGGCATGGTGATTTTTATGGGGCGCATTTCAATTATATTATCTTTGTTAATGACCATAACAAGAGGCCCCTGCTGGGTTATGAGTACAGCTTTTTGCGGAATAAGTATGGCATTTTTAAGCATTGCTCCTTCAAGGAAAATGCGTACATATTGACCGGGTAATATGATATTATTGGAATTATCAAATGTAGCACGCATTTGAATAACACCCATGGTCTGGTCAACTTGTGTGCCTACAAAGGTGACTTGACCTTCTTCCATATACATAGTGTTATCCACAAGGCGAATTTTTGCTTTATAGGCATTATCCTTGGGTATTTCCATGCGCCCTTGTACTGCAAGCTGGAGCATACGCATATATTCAGTGCTGGCTATGGAAAAATTCACGTAAAATGGGTTAGTTTGGTTAACAAAGGTTAGTAATGTACCGTTATTCACAAGGTTGCCCACGGTAACTTGTTCTTTTGAGGTGTAGCCAGAAACAGGTGCTACCACTTGACAATAATCAAGATTAATTTGAGCTGTGCGCAAATTTGCCTTGGCGGTTTCATACGCAGCTTGAGCATTATCGCGATCTTTTTGGCTTACAGCATTTTTAGCATAAAGGGGGCGAATACGGTTCCATTCTCTAAGGGCATTTTCATATTGAGCATTAGCCTCTGCAACTCTGGCTTCGTATTGGTCGCGCTCCAATTGAAAAAGCATTTGCCCTTCCTCAACATACTGCCCTTCAGTATAAAGCCTTTCCTTGATAATGGCCTGCACTCTGGCAAGTACGTCAACGGCTTTGGAGCCTTGGGTAACACCTTGATAATTAGTATTAAATGGATAATCAGCTGTTTTTATCTCAAAGGCTGAAACCAAGGGTGGAGGCGGGGCTTTTTGGACTTGCTCTTCTTTGCAGCCAAACATGAGTAATGTATTGCAAAAAATTAAACCTAGGACGGAAAGTCTAATAAAATTTTTCATGTATAACCCTTAAGCTAAAAGTATGTATTTAAAAGAATTAATAAAATGTTCCACACTAAAAATCAATGTTTTACTTGCGATACGACGGTACGGAGGAGCTAAAAATGAGTGTTTGATTTTTGTATGCTTTTGTAACTTCTAACATCAATTAAATAGCCAGCAGACAATGGCATAAGTGAGTGATGACTGCAACTAAAAAAAGAAAGTGTCAAGTTTTTTTTACAAGAGATTATTCGCTCTATAAGTTTATTAAATCTTAAAATTTAGGTGTATTAGCAAGTGTGCTGAGTTAAAATGCGTCATTGTTTTGTAGGACAAATAAAGTTGGTGATAAAAAACATCCATGTAATGCTTGCTTTTAATTAAGAAATATATAATCATGAGGTAGTGATAACGTATTGCCGACAGTGGTTTTGCCTTTTGAAGCCAAGACCTAGCTTATGAGCAGATAATTTTTAGGAGGAATCTATGAAAAAATTTTCACTTATTTTAACCTTAATGCTAGTGATGGTTGCAGGTTTTGGTTGTTCCAGCAAAAAAAGCAGTGGCAGTGAGCCTATGGTAGAATCAGGCTGGACTGCTGAAGAGCAAGTAGCCATGCAACAAATTACCGATGGACGCATTTATTTTGCTTTCAATAAGTTTGACTTAAATGCAGAAGGTAAAGAAATTTTACGCCAAAAGGCTGATCTTATGAAGATGTACCCACGTGTCCGCGTCCGCATCGAAGGCAATTGTGATGCCCGTGGTACCCAAGAGTATAACTTAGCCCTTGGTGAGCGTCGCGCCCGTGCTGCTTTTGAATATTTAACCATGCTCGGCGTAAATCCAGCTCAAATGGAAATGTTAAGCTATGGTAAGGAAAACCCCATCGTACCTGGCTCTGGCGAGGCTGTGTGGGCTCAAAATCGTCGTGATGACTTCCGCGTTATTAATAACTAAAATAATTGCACATTGCGGATAATGTTTTATATAAAACTTTTCATGATGGAGCATCAATTCTGTCATGAAAAGTTTTTATTTTTAAATGTTAAGGATTAAAATGAATATCGCTATTCTTGATGCACAGGTTATTAACCCTGGTGATTTGAGCTGGTCTGCCTATGAGGCTTTAGGCACTGTTACAACTTATGAGCGCACAGCCCCGCAAGAAATTGTTGACCGCGCCCGCCATGCCGAGGTTATCATTACCAATAAAACACCACTCAGTGCCGAAACTTTGGCGCAATTACCAAATTTGCGCTATATTGGCATTGTGGCTACCGGTTATGATGTGGTTGATATTGAGGCAGCGGCAAAGCGTGGCATCCCCGTATGCAATGTGGTTGCTTATGGCGTGGGCACTGTGGCCCAGCATGTTATGGCCCTATTGCTGGAGCTTTGCCGCGGCATAAGTGACCATAGTAATAGTGTTAAAGCTGGTGATTGGAATAAGTGCATCGACTGGTGCTATTGGCTACGCCCCATGCGCGATTTATCAGAAATGCGTATGGGTATTGTGGGTTTTGGCAATATTGGACATAGAGTGGGCCAGATGGCGCATATTTTGGGTATGGAAGTGCAGGCCTATAATCGCTCTCCCAAGGTATGTGCCGATTATCCTTGTACTTTTGTGGATTTAGATACAATTTTCAGCACCAGCGATGTTATATCCTTACATTGTCCGCTTAATGATGAGTCTCGTGGTATGGTTGATGCCAAACGCCTTGCCAGCATGAAGCAGGGTAGTATTATATTAAATACTGCGCGAGGAGCACTTTTAAATGAAGCACATGTGGCAGATGCTCTACACAGCGGGCAGTTAGGCGGCCTTGGGGTGGATGTGCTCTCCACTGAGCCACCGGATGAGCATAACCCCTTGCTTACAGCACCAAATTGCTTAATTACTCCACATATAAGCTGGGCCACACGTAAGGCGCGGGCTAATATTTTACGCCTTGCAGTGGAAAACTTGCAAGCGTGGATACAAGGAAAAGCACAAAATGTCGTCAATGGGCACTTATTGAATAAGTAGGCGTTCTATAGTTAATGCGTTTGGAGGATTGTTTTGAAGCCATTTTATCAAGGCAAAATTGATGTGTTTTGCGCGCTGTATGCTGTGCTTAACGGCTTGCGCGTAACGCATCATATCCGCACATTGCAAGCCAGGGATATTTTTCATGAAACCCTTATGGGGGTTGCACAAAATGCCCAAGTGTTTCGCTCCATACTTGAGCAACGCACAGACTACATACTCCTTGTGGATGCCATGCTCAATGTTCAAAGTAGAAAATTTCCTTTGCAAGTAGAGCGTCCCTTTGAGCACAGCACCGCAAGCACTGCTCCAAGTAGTGAAACTGTGTTTAAGTATATAACCGAATGGCTTGCCCCCAATGCGCATCAAGATGTACCAAGCTTAAAACATGTGCCGGAGCGCGCAGTAATTTTTCGGTTTTTGCGCTACCTTATGCCCGGCACTGAACCCGTAAATAGGCATTGGACCACTGCTTACATTATCAAGGGCGATGCTTTGCAGTTTTTTGACTGTAGCTTGGAAGAAAATGCCATATACAGTGTTACAAAGCAGGACTTTGTGACTAATCCAGCAGATGTTGACAGCCAATGCCTATGTTGTATTGAGCCGCATAGTATACGCTTTATCGCGCCAAAAAAATAATCTTGTTATAATTTTCCAGCTTCCAAATCTAGCAATTTTTGCTTTATTTCCACACCCCCACCATAGCCTGCAAGGTGCCCACTGCTAGCAATCACCCTATGGCAAGGCACTATGATACTGATGGGGTTTTTATTGTTGGCAAGGCCCACAGCACGGCAAGATTGGGGGTTGCCAATGGCTATGGCCATATCTTTATAACTTCTGGTTTCTCCGTAAGGTATGGTACAAAGGGCCTCCCAGGCGCTTTTTTGAAAGTCTGTCCCCTCTAATGCGTAGGGTAGGTCAAAATGCTTTCTCTTGCCTGCAAAGTATTCATCAAATTGCTTAAATGTATTTTTAATCAATGCATTATCAGGTTCGGTAATGCGTTTGGCATCGGCATCGCCCTTTTGCCCAAAACCTACGAAATTTAGGGTGTGATCATTATATTTAATGTAAATCTCTCCAAAGGGGCTTTGATAAATAATTTCTTTTTGCATTTTATCCTCTCTTTTTTGGTGCTGGGTCTGTTAATTCTGCCATGGCGCCGCCAGCAATGGCCCAAAGGTAAAGGCTTGCCACAGAGCCGTAAGGCGAATATCGCTTGGCATATTTTGTAAACAATTTTTTATCAATTTTTCGGTGGCGGTAAAGCATACGCATACCGCGTAAAATGGCTAAATCTCCAAAGCTAACCACATCTGGCCTTTGCAAGCAGAAAATTAAAAGCATCTCCGCCGTCCAAATGCCAATGCCCTTAAGGGCACTTAGTTTGGCTATAATTTCAGCATCATCCATGTGTGCAAGCTCTTGTACTGAAAATTCACCACTATGCACTTTTTCTGCAAAATCCTTAATATAGTCAACTTTTCTAAAGCTTAAACCACAAGTTTGTAGCTCATCCTTGGGGCATGCGCAAATACTTGCAGCATCCACTGTGTTTAATTTTTGCTCAAGCCTTTTGCATATGGTCACTTGAGCCGCCGTGGATATTTGTTGCCCTACAATGTGGCGCACAATGGATGCAAAAATATCTGCATTGACTTCGCGCTTAATGGGGCCGATGCGCTCAATAGCTGCGGCAAGCTTTTTATCATAACGTTTTAAATGCTCAATGGCATCTTGATTATAGTTAAAATACATATACTTCCTTTTTATCCAAAAAAGGCCCAAAACAAGCTTGGACTTTTTTTAACTTTTAATATATTAGCTTGGGTTATGCCAAAACAAGAGCACATTCGTAACTTTTCTATTATTGCCCATATTGACCACGGCAAGTCTACCCTAGCTGACCGAATTTTGGAAGTAACAAAATTGGTCTCCGAGAGGGAAAAGCGTGATCAATATCTTGATAAAATGGATCTTGAGCGTGAGCGCGGTATCACCATTAAGGCCCAAACTGTGCGTATTCCTTTTACTTCTAGCACAGGCAAAAAATATATTTTAAACCTTATTGATACGCCCGGCCATGTGGATTTTAATTATGAAGTTTCGCGTTCCTTGGCCGCTTGCGATGGTGCTTTGCTGGTAGTTGATGCCACCCAAGGCGTTGAAGCGCAAACCCTGGCCAATGTGTATCTTGCCCTTGACCACGATCATGAAATTATTCCTGTATTAAATAAGATTGATTTACCAAGTGCCGATGTGGATAGGGTGAAGGAAGAAATTGAAGAATCTATTGGCCTTGATTGTACTGACGCCTTGCCCGTTTCAGCCAAAACTGGTGAAGGTGTGGCCGAGGTGCTGGAGGCCTTAATTGAACGCTTGCCCGCGCCAGAAGGTGATGTGGACGCTAAGCTCAAGGCTTTAATTTTTGATTCTTGGTATGATAGTTATCAAGGTGTTGTGGTGCTTTTTCGCATAGTTGACGGAACCATACGCAAAAATGATCGCATTAAGCTTATGGCCACCGATAAAGAATATGAAGTTTTGCGCTTGGGGGTCTTTTCGCCAGAAGCTCAGGATGTGCCATCCCTTTCTGCCGGAGAGGTGGGCTTTTTATGCGGTAGCATTAAAGAGCTTGGTGACGCCAAGGTTGGCGATACCATAACCCTTTGCGAAAACCCAGCCACCGAAGCAGTGCCCGGATTTAAAGAAGTGCAACCCATGGTTTTTTGTGGGCTTTATCCTTCTGATTCTGACGATTATGAAGCCCTAAAAGCGGCATTGGAAAAATTGCAACTTAATGATGCCGCATTTTCATATGAGCCGGAAACCTCACAAGCTCTTGGTTTTGGCTTTCGTTGTGGTTTCTTGGGTCTTTTACATATGGAAATCATTCAAGAAAGGCTTGAACGTGAGTTTGAAGTACAGCTCATAGCAACGGCCCCATCGGTTATCTATAAGGTGGATACCACTGATGGCAAAAAACTTGATGTGGATAATCCTTCAAAATTGCCCGATGCCGTAAAAATTGAGACACTTTATGAGCCCTTTGTAAAGATGGATATACATGTGCCCAATGACTATGTGGGCAATGTGTTTAAGCTTTGTGAAGAAAAACGCGGCCTACAAAAAAATCTGCATTATTTAGCCACCAATCGTGTAGTTATTACTTATGAATTGCCCTTTGCTGAAATTGTATTTGACTTTTTTGATCGTTTAAAATCCGGTACCAAGGGCTATGCATCCATGGATTATGAATTTATTGAATATAGGGCCTCAAATTTAGTGCGCCTTGATATTTTATTAAATAGTGAGCCAGTGGACGCGCTGGCTGTTATTGTGCATAGGGATAAAGCCTATCATTATGGGCGTGCCTTGGCCTTAAAGCTAAAACGTACCATCCCTCGCCAGCTCTTTGAAGTGGCTATTCAGGCAGCTATTGGGCAAAAAATTATCGCTAGGGAAACTGTGTCCGCATTTCGCAAAAATGTTACGGCTAAATGTTATGGCGGTGATATAACTCGTAAGCGTAAGCTGCTAGAAAAACAAAAAGAAGGCAAAAAACGCATGAAACGTATGGGTAATGTAGAGTTACCGCAAGAGGCGTTTTTGGCCGCGCTACAAGTGGGTGATGATTAGTGATTAAGCCCACAGGAAGTGGGCTTGTCCCGCAGGGGAGCAAGCATGAGACGAGCATGAATTCACTTCATGCGCTGGCGGAGCTTGCGAGAGCTTGTGTCGCATAGGACATGCGACCAAGCGTCATCTGTAAGGTCGAAGTTACCGCAAGAGGCGTTTTTGGCCGCGCTACAAGTGGGTGATGATTAGTGATT
>CAYJIU010000028.1:0-5723 GCA_964370305.1 uncultured Desulfovibrionaceae bacterium | reverse complement strand
AAGCCCACAGGGACACACCATCCTAATTGTGCCAATAATTCATTTTAGTAATACTTTTTGCTTTTGCATCATGCTATAGAATCTTGTTTGCCTTTAGCAAGGCGGCCTTACGGCCCTTAAGCCATAGGGTGCAATTTTGGCATATTCATCTTTTCCCATCTCGCTGCGTCAGAACACTTTTTGCTTATACGCACGACCTCGAGGTCGCTTACGCAGCAAAAAATGTTCTTCCTTGCGAGAAGAAAAAATCTTAAAATATACTCAAAATCGCACCCATAACCAGCCATCTGGGTTTTTGTTCGTGTTTGCACACTCACAAAAACCCATGGCCCTGAAGGGCTTTAAAGAAATCGATATTTCAATATTATTTGTGCGGATTGGCAAAGTTCAATTCTTAAATTAGTCGACACTGAAAAACTATACAAAGTATTGAAAATAAATTATTTTTTAGCAAAAATTGACAAATAAAATGCCAGAAATAAGGGCATGAAATGCACTTTTCTGGCATTTTTATGGTGCCAAAATACGTTTTTCACGTGACGACTAACGCAATTTTTCTGTAAGAAAAATTGTGCACGGCGTAAAATAAGCCAGAATTGTTTTGCGTGCGATCCACATAAGGCTCATTCTTCGCCTAATGTGAACACTTCGTGCCCGTTGGGCTGAACTTTTGGCAACCCCCGAAGGGGTATTTGAAGCCAGTGTGCCTTTCTGAAAAATACGTGGCAACGTGTTTTTCAGCATCAGCTAAATTATGATGCCGTGAAGCGTCAGATATCCTTACAATCTATCTTCACACTTTGCGAAATTTCGTGCAAAGCAGCCTTCACCATGTGCTCCATGTGAGGTGAAAAAACTATTTTTAATAGTGCATCATATTTATTGATTACAGAAAAATAAGCCACATGCCCATAAGCTTCAAGTAAAAAACGAAACATCCCCACTTGCTCTGGTGCAATTTGCACAAATAAAAACTTACTTTGCTGAGCTGGCGCAAGAGGTGGGGCAAGGCGTCTTTTTCTTGTAGTGTTCGTCATTAATTACCAGCCTGTATAGTTGATGTTGAAAAACACGCTTTCACGTATTTTTCGTAAGGCACGCCCACTCCAAGCACCGCTTTGCGGTCGCAGGAAATGAATTCCTGCTTGCTTTCGTGGCGCAAAATTGAGATTTGCTCAAATTTTGTTAGTCGCCCCTTTTAAAGCTTATTTTTATATTTTCATATCAAAAATCATTACACATTACAGTCTTACTATGTTTTTAAGGGCCGCCTATATAGCGCAAAAAAGCCACTGTAGCCATGGCGCATACGATGGTGCCAAAAAAACTTTTAGTACGCCAAGCCACTAAAAAAGAAGGAAAAGCGGCTAAAAGGTAAATATTGTCAAGGCTAATATTTAATTTTCCTTCTTGGATTACTAGGTCAGGAAAAAGTAATGCCGACATAACTGCCACTGGTACAAAGGATAGCCAGCGTAAAACCGGTTCAGGCATAGAGTCAGTAGAAAGATACATGAGAGGCAAAATCCTTGGCACAACCGTTACCAAGGCACAGCCAGCGATACAAATTAAAAGTTCTATGTTCATGGCTTTGCCTTTATTGGATTTTTACGCCTATGTAGTACAAGACCAAGGGTCGCTGCTAAAATTGTTGCTACAATAACATTCCATTGCCCAAGGCCCATAAGTTTTAAGTTCACCGACGTAGTGCCAGCAAACACGGCAACAACTACATCAAGCCCTTCACATAATTGAGGAATTAATAATGCCAAAAACATGGCGGTTAGGGCGTAATCAAGACCGAGTGGGCGCACGTCGGTAATAAATGAGCTAAAATAAACTCCAACAATAGTGCCTATAACCCATGAAACATGGGCCGTAATATTACACGCATATAGGGTTGAAAGTGATATTTGCCAACCACGCCTAAAGGCTGTGGAGTGTACGCCAAACGTTTCATCAGTAAGTTCACATCCCATGATAAATCGCTGTAATCGAGTAGTTTTTTGCATGTGTGTAGCTAAGGATGCAGACATAAGCAAATGGCGTAAATTAACCACAAAGACTGTAAGTATCACTGAGGCCGCGCCAACTCCACTACCCCAAAGTGAGGCCGCAACAAATTGCCCTGAACCTGCAAAGACAAAGCAAGACATGGCTATGGCATAACCTGGCGGAATATTATTTTTTACAGCTAGCACCCCAAAAGCAAAGGCCACGGGCACATAACCAAGAACTATGGGTAAGGCACGCTTAATGCCTTCCATTACAGATGAAGAAAAAATTTGCATGAGCCTTTGTATAGTTTATTGATTTTTTCTTCAAGGGATTAGTCGTCAATATTAAAAGTAGGTCGCGAAGCATTTTCCTTGTATTGACTCCCGATACAGCGAGGGTCATCGGTAGTGACTAGACCCCTTTAAGCACGGCTCCGACTGTTTTAATTAAAATTTTTATTTCAAGAGAAAATGACATATTATTAATGTAATAAAGGTCATAGCTGAGCTTGTGGCGGGCATCTTCTTCTGAGGCGGCGTAGGGGTAGCAAACTTGAGCAAGCCCCGTTAATCCCGGTTTCACGTGATGGCGAAAGTGATAATCTTGAATGTTCATGGCAAGTTTACGCACAATGTCCACTTGTTCTGGCCTTGGCCCGATGAAGCTCATATCATTTTTTAAAATATTCCATAGCTGTGGCAATTCATCTATGTGTAACTTGCGTATATATTTGCCAATTTTAGTGATACGCTTGTCGTTTACCGCAGTCCACATCGCAGCTTGTTCTCCGCTGTCTTGATACATGGAGCGAAATTTATATAGGGTAAAGACGCGCCCCCCAAGCCCTACGCGCTCTTGCGTATAAATAATTGGGCCTTGTGATTCCAAACGAATACCAAGGGCCACCAATATAAGCATGGGGATAGACATTATTAATAATAGCAAGGATATACATATATCAATGCTTCGCTTGAGGCTTATAAAATACCATGGATACTCTATAGCCGCGGAGCATCCACATGGGTACTTATCTGAGGGGTTTAATTTCATCATAATTTTTCCATGCCAGTGGTATTTATTCTACTATTTTCATGTGTTGTAATAATTGTTTTGCCACATACGTGGCATCAAAGTGCTCTTCAACCATACGTCTTCCGGCCAGTCCCATGCTGGCTATATTTTGCGGGTGCAATATGAATTGCTCCAAAGCATGGGCTAAGGCCACCGGATTTTGTGGTGGCACTAATATTCCGTTTTTATTATTAATTATGAGTTCACGACAACCGGGAACATCACTTGCAACCACTGGCCGACCCATACTCATGGCCTCCATAAGTGCGCAAGACAGGCCCTCTCTTAATGATGGTAGCACTACAACGCTAGCCTCTGTCAGAAAGGGGCGCACATCATGTGCATCGCCTAAGTATGTAATATGTCCGGAATTTTGCCATGCTAAAACTTGGCTTAGGTTCAAAGAACCGTAACCTTGTTCTTCAGGCCCCAAAACTTGAAAGCAAGCTTGCGGATATTTTTGTTTAATTATTGCTCCGGCTTTGGCAAAATCTTCAATACCCTTGGCTTTGAGCAAACGTGCCACTAGCAAAAAGGTTGGGCGGGTTGGAAAATGTTCATGAAAGTAAAAATGTTTAATATTTACGCCGGTTCCATTGCATAGGGCGGTTTTAGTATGCTTAGAGATAATATTTTCTTGTAAAAATATTTCTCTGTCATGCATATTTTGAAAAAATACACATTTAGTCCTACCCAATGCAATTTTATACAGCCATGTGACTAATTTATTAAATAATTTCTTGAGTATATTATCTGTTGGTTCAAAGCTAAAGCCAAGGCCAGTGATACAGGAAAATATTTGCCCGTTCCCCCCCAATTTTGCGGCAATGTTACCATATATGATAGGCTTGATGGTGGATGTAAAGATTTTATGGGCTTTTTCGGTACGAGCAATATTGTAAAGGGCAATAAAACTTTTTATATCATATAAGGGGTTTATTCCTTTACGCTGTAAGGGGTACATAATAACACGCACTCCTTGTGCGCGTAGCTCATTAATATATTGTTGGTCATTTTCCGCAGGCACACAGCAAACAACATTATGTCCTAGTTGTTGTATGTTTTGCATAAGTACAGACCAAAAAATATAAGTGCTGCGTGCTTGATTGGCTATAAATAATATTTTCATCGTCTTATCATATATTTGTTGCATTGCCTTGGGCTTGTAACATATACTGGTAAGGGTTAATCCAATGCATCTTTTTATAATAAGCTATAAAAAAACTCAATTATAAAGGAATAAAATATGCCAGCATATTCAAAAGCCTTAGAACAAATCGCAAAAAACCCTCGTACTTGGCTAATTACCGGTGTGGCTGGTTTTATTGGATCTAATTTGCTTGAACACCTGCTTTTGCACAAGCAGCATGTGGTGGGTTTAGATAACTTTATGACTGGATACCAAAAAAACCTTGATATGGTGCGTCAGATTGTGGGCGAAGATGCGTGGAAAAATTTTACTTTTATTGAAGGAGATATGCGCGATTTACCCACCTGCCAAAAAGCTTGCGCGGGTGTACAGCATGTTTTGCATCAAGCGGCCCTTGGGTCTGTGCCACGCTCCATAATTGACCCTATTTTGACAAATAGTTGTAATATTAATGGATTTTTAAATATGCTTGTGGCAGCGCGTGAGGCCAATGCCCAAAGCTTTGTCTATGCTGCTTCATCATCCACCTACGGCGACTCACCAACCTTACCCAAGGTTGAAGATGTTATAGGCTCCCCCCTTTCACCTTATGCTGTGACCAAATATGTAAATGAGCTTTATGCCGATGTTTTTAATAAATGTTATGATTTTGGTACGGTGGGCCTTCGTTACTTTAATGTTTTTGGGCGTCGTCAAGATCCAGAAGGTGCTTATGCCGCGGTTATTCCTCAGTGGTTTTCTGCGCTATTGCAGGGAAAAGATGTATTCATTAACGGTGATGGCGAAACTAGCCGTGACTTTTGCTACATTGATAATGTAGTGCAAATAAATATTTTAGCAGCTCTTGCCACGGGTGAGGCTTGTAATAAGGTTTATAATGTGGCCTTTGGTGAACGCACCACCCTAAACGAGCTTTATGAACTCATCAAGGCAGAAGTAAAGGGCCATAAGCAAGATTTGGCCGATACAAAGCCCATATACCGCGATTTTCGAGCAGGGGATGTGCGTCACTCCCTAGCTGATATTTCGCGGGCTAAAAATTTACTTGGATATGCTCCACAATATGGCGTAAAAGCAGGGCTTAGCCTTGCTGGTAAGTGGTATGCTAAGCATGTTTAAGTATTAATTAAGATCGACACAAGTAACAATAATGTGAATGTAAACGCACCACTTTAAAAATTTGGTGCATTCAGATTGATGACAAACCCCACTGCGTGGGTTTTGCGCCGCTATTGTCAGCAGAGCTGTCAAGCGGAAAGGCACGAAAATCAATCGCTTTACGGCGCAAGTAAATTGCGCCTGCTCTTGATTTATCGGTCGTGCTAACTTTGTCAGCACTCTAAACGCACCACTTTAAAAATTTGGTGTGTTTTTGCTTGTCATCTTGTTTATGTTCTGATAATTGCTACAGACCCCTAAGGGGAAATTATTGTGTGGAGGCTATGTAAGTATGGCAAACCAAGAAACCGGACATGAAGCAGACGTAAGTTTTGAAAGTGCTCTT
>CAYJIU010000027.1:0-20367 GCA_964370305.1 uncultured Desulfovibrionaceae bacterium | reverse complement strand
CATCAAATTAAGCCTCCTGCACAATTCATTGTGCGGAGTCTTATGGAGCGTTGACGACAGTCAATGCGACCAAAAATCAAGAATAGGGCGAGCTTTGCTTGCCCGTTAAGTGATTGATTTTTGTGCCTTTCATCAAATTAAGCCTCCTGCACAACTGCATTTACAAACAAATGCAAATTTACCGCAAAAGCACAAAAATAAAGTTAAAAAGTAGTTATGGCATGCTCTGCCGCCAATTTACATTAAATATTGATGAGTTATTTATGACGGCGGCATCCATAGTCAACAAGTTTCTTGACATCTATGCTCATGCTTTCTATATATGCCAATACGATAAATGTTTTTTGGTATAACTTATTGAAAAGGCTTAAAATATGTTTCGTGGATTTTTTTATGCAACCTTGGCTGCATGTACGTTTGGACTTATTCCACTTTTCACTATGCCTATAGTGGAAACTGGCTTTCCTTCTACATCCACGCTTTTTTTGCGTTTTGGGTTTGCCTCCATGATTATTGCAATATTGGCCCTAGCTAGGGGGCAATCGCTACGCATTAGCCTAAAGGATTTTATTAAGTTTTTAGGTATGGGCTTTTTTTATGCTCTCTCAGCGGTGACATTTTTTTGGGCTTTTGAGTATATGGACACAGGTATAGTTGCCACTGTGCAATATTGTTATCCTATATTTGTGGTATTGCTCATGGTGTTTTTTTTCAAGGAGCGTTTACGTCTTTCAACACTTGCAGCAGCCATAATTATTTGTGTTGGGGTGGCGTTGTTTTCCATACAAGACCCAAGTAAGGTAGAAGTTAATTTTATGGGTATGTTTTTAACCATATTTTCTGCCACCCAAATGGCCCTCTATGTTATGGGTATTCAAGTTTTTAACTTAGAAGTTAAAAATCAAATGCTTGTGGGTTTATATATATTAGTAAGCAGTGCCATTTTTTCTGGAATTTTCGCTTTACTTGAGGGGGGCATAGTGTTGCCAACCTTGGCTGTGCAGTGGAAAAATTTAGCCCTACTTACCATAATTACAGGTGTTATATCGACCATGGCCTTGGTGCGCTCAGTTAAATATATTGGCCCGTCACTCACAGCTATTTTGGGAGGAATTGAGCCTGTAACAGCAATGCTGGTGGGAGTGTTTGTTTTTAACGAGGTGTGTACATTCTTAAATATCTTGGGTGCGCTTTGCATTGTGGGGGCTGTTACTTTGGTTGCAGTGGTTAGCCATTTGCGCCCCACTGTATAATTTTTGGGTTACATTCAACTAAAGTTATATGTAACTCTAGGCCACGCGCTTGATTGTTGGTAAAAATTGAGCTAACATTGGTAAACAGATTCCGCAATGTGAAGCATCTGCACAATGGCTGGATTTGTCATCAAACTCACAATACGTGAAAGTGCAGCATCAAGGCATCAACTAATTATTCTGGAATAAATATGGACGGCAGTACCATTTCATCTGTATCGGCACTTGGTGCCAGCCTAGTAATGCCACCATCTTCATCGTTAATGGCATGGACTCTTGGTTTGCGTCCGCTACTTAAGCGTTATGAAAGCCTGCCTAAAACCGATACACCTTGGGATTTTGCTGATACAGTACTAAAGTCTTTTGGGGTTTTTGCTCTTAATGAGGGTGAGAATTTGGAGGATGTTATCCCTCAATCTGGCCCAGTTATTGTCTATGCCAATCATGCTTTTGGCGGCGTTGAGGGCTTAATTATGGCAGCGCGCTGTGGTGCCTTGCGCCATGATTTTAAGCTTATTGCCAATAGGATGTTATATCGCATCCCCGAACTTCGCCCCATGATTATCCCCATAAATGTGGCCGCAAGCTCTCAAAAAGAAAATTTTTCTTCTGTGCGCATGGCTTTGCGCCATGTGGAAGATGGTGGAGCTGTGGGCATATTCCCATCGGGAATAGTGGCCCATTTTCACATGGCCAAAATGGCTATCTATGAACCTTCGTGGTTTTCCTTAGTTGGCAGACTTGCGCGCATTGATGGTATTCAAGCTGTCCCCATGTTTTTTAAGGGCACTAATAGTGCCATGTTTCACGCTGCAGGTTGTATACACCCCACCTTGCGCACCATGCTTTTGCCACGCGAACTATGGCGCACCCGTGGGCGCACCATACGCTTTGTGGTGGGTAAGCCAGTTGATAAAAAATTATTACAAGATTTTGCTCATGATGACGCGCGCACGGCACATATGCGCGTGCGTTGTGAACATTTAGGGCAAGTTGATAATTCCTTACCTAAGATATGGCATACCCCAGTAGCAAACGCTTGCGATAGTAGGTTGTTATGTGACGAAGTACAAAAGTTTTTGCCAGAGTCATTGGTGGTGGAAGGGCGGTATACGATTTTTCCTTTTCAGGGGCATGAGTCAGATAAATTACTAGCTGAAATCTGCCGCTTGCGTGAAAAAACTTTTCGCTTAGTGGGTGAGGGCTCAGGTAGTGAGCGCGATGTCGACCAATATGATAATGATTATACTCATTTAGTGCTTTGGGATACGGAAAA
Organism: uncultured Desulfovibrionaceae bacterium; assembly: GCA_964370305.1. Lineage (GTDB taxonomy): Bacteria > Desulfobacterota > Desulfovibrionia > Desulfovibrionales > Desulfovibrionaceae > CAYJAD01. The sequence goes on along the minus strand of CAYJIU010000027.1, from coordinate 17,838 downwards.
TAAGACCATAGCCGGTGCTTATAGAGTGCGCTGTTTTGAGGCGCGTGAAGCCAAAGATGTGGCATTGTATACATCATCTTTATTTTCATATCGCCATGAATTTTTTGAATATTGCAAAAATTCCATGGAGCTTGGTCGCGCTTTTGTGGTGCCTGAGTATCAGCGTGATTATGAGCCATTATCACTTTTATGGAAAGGCATTGGACGCCTAGCATGTCTTAAAAAAATACGCACACTTTTTGGCCCATGCAGTATGGGGCTTGGCTATGCTGAGGCTTCTGCTTTTATGCTGCGACAATATCTTATGCAAAATCATTGGCATGAAGTTTTGTCCTCATTTGTGAGCGGCAAGCGCGCGCCGGCTGCTTTTTCTGGTGTGAATGTTCCTGATGTGCATGGTCTTGATTACAAGGCTTGTAATAGAGCTGTGAAGGATGTGGAAGGCGACAAGGGTTTGCCAATTTTATTTAAGCATTATTTGCAGTTAGGAGGCAAAATTGCGGCATTTCATGAAGATAGAACCTTTGGAACTTTAGACGCTCTCTTGGTAGTAGACCTTGCTAAAAGTCCTGAAAAAATCATTGCACGCTATATGACCGATGAAGGCGCAAAACAATTACGTAAAAGCTATACTGAGTAAGGCTACGAATAGCTTGGGTACACGTGATTTCGATTGTGTGAATGATTCTTGTTAATAAATATATGTTACTTACTGACTTTGAATACAGGGTAAAACTGCTTTTACAGTATGTACATTTCACCAAAGACGATTTAAAACACCCTTCGGGGCACGTAGGGCCGCAAGGCCGTGCAAGATACAAAAACTAATATCTTACCATAATAATTTAAATAATAAACAAACTCTAAATCAAAATCATGAGCTTGGATATGTTGATAAACCACTCATGGTCTTAACATTTCACATAAGGAAAACATCTTATGGCAATACGTAAACCTTGTGTTGCAGGTAGATTTTATGAGGGTGATGCACAAAGATTAGCTAGTTACGTGCAATCAACCCTTGGTGAAGCCCAAAACACTCTTGGTAACCCTGCCCAGACTCCGGCGCGATTATTGTTTTTGCCCCATGCTGGGCATTTTTTTTGTGGGCATGTTATGGCAGAAACCTTAGTGCAGGTGCAACTACCTGAAACACTTATCTTGCTTGGGCCCAATCATACTGGCAACGGCGAGGCTTTGTCCGTATGGGCTGATGGTTACTGGCAAACGCCTCTTGGTGATGTGCCAGTAGATAGCGCGTTAGCTCAAGATATTTTGCAAAGCGGTGGTGGATTTGTGCCTGATACCAAGGCCCATTTACAAGAACATTCCTTGGAAGTCATTTTGCCATTTTTGCAATTAAAAGTACCCAATATGCGAATAGTTCCCATTGCCGTTGGTGGACGTGACTTTGAAATGTTTAAAAACGCCGGCCATGCTCTTGGAAATATTATTAGTATTTTAGAAAAATCTGGGCGTGATGTGGGTATTATTTTAAGCTCAGACTTACATCATTTTTCTGATCACAATACAACTATGGCTCTTGATGATTTAGCTTTACAAGCATTTATGGATTTTGACCCTTTAAAGCTTGCCCAAGTGGTAGGACAAAATAAAATCAGCATGTGCGGGATATGTCCGGCAATAGTTGCTTTGTATGCTATTGAAAATAAAGCAAAAAAAGATGATTTTTACTTAGTAAACCACACCACTTCCTTTGAAAAAAGTAATGATGCAAGTAAGGTGGTTGGCTATGCTGGTCTTTTTGTGAAGAAAAGTACTTGCCAAACTTTTTAGGCTTATGTATACTTTGTTCTAGTTGCACGTGGAGTGTAATTTGGATGAAAATTTTTTGTTAACCTTTGGAGGTAGTATGTCCCAGCAGGATTCCAACGTCGTCGTCGACAAAGCTAAATCGTCTTGGTCAGACTTATGGACCAAGGAAGATTACTGGGCCATTTGGCTCGGTTTGGCGTTTGTGTTTTTAGGCCTTTATCTGTATGTGTTTAGTTTCACCGATGCAGATAAACAAGCAGCTCGTGAAAAAATTAACGCAGCTGAAGCCATCATGGCCGCCGAGGCCAGCAAAGCTCCCTTTAAAACTGTTGCTTGGTATGAAGCCCAAAACAGTAAGAAGGTTAAGTTTAAGGCCTCTGAATTCGGTAGTGCTTTTAAGTCCTATATGAAGGGCCCCAGCCGCTGGTCAGATAATCCCATGACTGCTTTTGTGCTTGATCAAGCCGGTGCAGATGCCATCAATGCTAAAGCGAAGCCAGCTGCTGATAAAGCTCGCGCCGCCGCTGATGAAGTAAAGGCCAAAGCCTTAGCCGCAGAAGCCGCTGCCGGTGCTGCTGCATTTAAGGACGCAAAGCTTAATGCCGAAGCCGATAAACTTATCACCGATTGGCGTGGTGCTGAGCGTAAAGCAAGCTCCGCCGCTTCAAAAGCCAAAGTAAAACCTTACAATATTCTTACAACTCTACCTGTAATGCTAGTTATTCTTGCTGTTATTTTCAGCATAGGTATGGGCTTTATGGGTTACAGCGTGCCTAAATTTATCGCTGGCTTTGTAGGATTATTTGTATTTACAATTTTCGCTCTGACCATGGGTGGGCAGATGACCATGCGCTATTATGGCGTTGGAACTGAAGCCTGGGCCATTATCTTGGGCATGCTCGTTGCTAATACTGTTGGTACTCCAAACTTCATCAAACCTGCCCTACAGGTGGAATATTACATTAAGACTGGTCTTGTATTGCTTGGCGCTGAAATCCTAATGGATAAAATTATCGCCATCGGTATCCCCGGTCTATTCGTAGCTTGGGTTGTAACTCCAATAGTTTTAATCACTACATTTATTTTTGGTCAAAAAGTGCTTAAAATGCCTTCCAAGACTCTTAATATCACCATCTCTGCGGACATGTCCGTGTGCGGAACTTCTGCTGCTATTGCAACAGCCGCCGCGTGTCGCGCAAAGAAGGAAGAATTAACTCTTGCTGTTGGTATTTCCTTGCTCTTTACCGCTATTATGATGATCGTTATGCCAGCCGTTATTAAGGCCCTTGGTATTCCGGCCGTACTTGGCGGTGCTTGGATTGGTGGTACCATTGACGCCACCGGCGCTGTTGCTGCTGCTGGTGCCTTCCTTGGTGAAAAAGCCATGTACGTTGCTGCAACCATTAAGATGATTCAAAACGTGCTTATCGGTGTAACAGCCTTTGGTGTTGCCGTTTACTGGGTAACCAAGGTTGACCGTGTAGAAGGCGCAGAAGTTGGCCTTATGGAAATTTGGCACCGCTTCCCCAAATTCGTATTGGGCTTCCTTGCTGCTTCTATCGTTGCATCTTATATCTCTGGCGAACTTGGCCCAGACATGAGTCAAGGCTTACTAACTGCCGGTACTATTAAGAGCTTAACATCACCACTTCGTGGCTGGTGCTTTAACTTATCATTTGCAGCCATTGGTCTTGCCACTAACTTCCGTGAGCTTACTCACTATTTCAAAGGCGGCAAGCCGGTTATCCTTTATGTTTGCGGTCAGAGCTTCAACTTAGCCCTTACCCTAACCATGGCTTATATTATGTTCTACTTGGTATTCCCAGAAATCACCGCTAGAATCTAATTATGTAGCTAAATAAAAATAAATTGGGGAGTGTGCATAAGCATGCTCCCCAATTTTTATACTAGCCAATATGCAAAAAAATAAATTTATCGCCGTAATACAGCTTGTGGGTACATTGTTTTTCTTCTGGCTTATAATCTGGAAGCTTACTCCCATCTTGGTTGATAATATTCCAGCCATGGCCCACTATGGGAAGGTTGCCGAAGAAAATGATATTATGCCAAGTGCGCTATATTATAATGACGTACCGGTAACCATGGAAGCTGAACGTAATAATCGTGATACTGTGCGCTTTTTACCGCATGGAGGCACTAAGTTTGATTGATTTTTTGTGACACTGCTTATTGTATTCGATCAAGAATACGCAGCGATGCAGCCTCACGAATGTGGCCGGATTGGATATGTGGTGCTGCCTCAAGGTCAGCAATGGTTCTGGCAATACGTATTACCCTAGTCAATGACCGAGCAGAAAGCCCAAGACCTTGTTCCATATGCTTAAGTATATTGTGACTTTCAGCATCAAGGGCACAATGAGCCGACTGTAAGGATTCATTTAGAGTGGCATTGCAAGTACAATGGGTGCCCTGATAGCGTTTGGTTTGAATTTCACGAGCAGCCAGCACTCTTGCTCTAATATGCTCAGAGCTACCCTCAATATCTGTCTTGTGGCGCAAATCATCATAAGGTACGGCTGATAGCTCAATATGCAAATCAATGCGGTCAAGCATGGGCCCTGAGAGTTTGTGCTTATACTTATCTAGATGCAGCTGTGAACAAGTGCAAGTGTGAGTTGGGTCGCCATAATAACCGCAAGGGCAAGGGTTCATGGCAGCTACCAGCATACATGCCGCAGGAAATGTGACAGATTGGCTTGCCCTAGCAATGGATACAATACCATCTTCAAGCGGCTGGCGTAAAACCTCCAAGGTGGATTTTTTATATTCTGGAAATTCATCTAAAAACAAAACTCCACGATGACTAAGGCTTACTTCGCCAGGGCGCGGGATGTTCCCCCCGCCAATGAGTGCTATATCTGAAATAGTATGATGAGGCGCGCGGAAAGGACGTATGCGCATCAGCCCTTCGTCCGGTGGCAACTTACCAGCCACACTATAAATCTTGGTTACTTCCAAAGCCTCTTCAAAGGAGAGCGGCGGCAAGATACTAGGCAAACGCTTAGCAAGCATGGTTTTACCACAACCAGGAGGCCCAATAAGTAATATATTATGTCCGCCAGCTGCGGCAATTTCTAAGGCTCGCTTGGCTGCCATTTGTCCTTTTACATCGGCAAAGTCAAAGGAATAATCTGTTTGATTGGATGCAATGCTAATAGCTTTTGCTGGGCTTGCATCTTGGGGATTTTGTAGCATCTGCACACATTGCACAAGGTTTTTAGGTGCAAAGACTGTAAGACCATCAACCACAGCTCCTTCTTGAGCATTGGCTGGCGCAACAACAACACCCTTGGCATCTTGATTGCGAGCTAAGATTGCAAGAGGCAGGGTGCCATGAACTGGTTTAAGGTCACCAGTAAGGGAAAGTTCAGCCCCAAAAAACCAACCTTCCAAGCAAGCGGCGGGTATAATTTCTGTGGCAGCAAGAAGGCCAAGGGCAATAGGTAAGTCATAGCCAGCACCAGCCTTGCGCCTATCGGCGGGGGCAAGGTTTACCGTAATGCGACATGGGGGTAGCTTAAAACCACAGCTACGCAAAGCTGTAAAAACCCGTTCCTTAGATTCGCGCACAGCACCCTCTGCAAGTCCAACCATGGTAAAAGCAGGTATGCCATGACGGGTGATATCAATTTCAATATCCACACGTAAAGCATCAACCCCGTGCAGGCTGGCACTTGCAAGATGTACTATCATATTATTCCACAGCTTTAAGTAGTCTATCCCAACGGATATTGGTCAAACCATTTGATGACCAATAAATACGCCAAGCTTTGCCATGCATGGCAGAGCGTTCTACAGTACCCCAAAAGCGAGAGTCTTGCGAATTGTCGCGATTATCACCCATAGTAAAGTATTGTCCTTCAGGCACGGTAAAGGGGCCAAAATTATCTCTGGTGGGGTAGATGCCCTTAGGGTCGCTTATGACCACATAATCTTCCTGCACTGGCTTACCATTGCGGAAAAATTGTTTATCGCGCATTTCAATTACATCACCGGGTAAACCCACTATACGTTTGATATAATCCAAAGACGGATCTTTGGGATACTTAAACACGACCACATCCCCATATGTTGGGTCAGAAAAGGTAATAATATAGTCATCACTAAAGGGCCATTTAATCCCATAGCTAAACTTTGTTACAAGAAGGTGGTCACCCACTTGTAGAGTTTCCAGCATGGATTCTGATGGAATTTTAAATGCTTGCACAAAAAAAGTGCGGATAATTAGAGCTAAAACTATAGCAATGGCAAGGGCTTCTGCATATTCTCGAAACATAGATTTTTTAGGGGATGAAGAGTTAATGGAAGTCATAATACCTTCTTAAAAGTGATTTTGGATGGGTCTAGCTTGCATTAAACATTGTAAAAGTCAAGTAAAAGCAGGATATCTAGAAAACTTCTTTGATGATACCCCCAGCTAAAATATGACCATTTTCGTCATATATAGCAGCAATTTGCCCACATGCTGTAGGGCTTTGGGGTAGCTGGAAGTTTATGCTTAGCTCGTCATCCTTCCATAAAGCTTTGGCTGGGGCCTCTTTTTGCCTGTAGCGCACCCGTGCAAAAATATTTTGTGGCCAATACATAGGTTGAACAAATAAATTTAACTCACTTAGCACGCATCCGTGTAAAGCAAGGTTTTTGGCCGTGCCTAGGATGAGGGCATTACGGGTATTATCCTTGGCACAAACATATAAGGGTTCGCTCCACGCAATACCAAGCCCACGTCGTTGCCCCTCGGTATATTGCCATAGACCGCGATGCTCACCCATGGGTATTTCTTTGTGCCCATCCTTAATGAATATGGGCCCTCCTTGGGGCAGGGTTATGCCTCTCTGTTTAGCCTCTTGTTGCAAAAAAGGGCGATAGGCATCTTCAGGCACAAAGCAGATTTCTTGACTTTCAGTAATAATTGGTGGTGCAAAATTATTGCCCTGTAAGTATTGAATATTGTCTGTTTTCTTTGTTTTGGCAAGGGGGAAAATAGCTTTTTCTAGGCGCTGCTTGGGCACTAGGGAGAGGAAATAACTTTGTTCCTTGGTTTGGTCTTGTCCTTTAGATAGAGGGCTTTGACAAGACGAGGGGTTTTTTGTGGCATAGTGTCCGGTGGCAAAGAGCTCTGCGCCATGCTCAAAGGCTGCATCCATTAATAAACCAAATTTTATATGCGTATTGCAAAGGGCGCAAGGGTTTGGGGTTTGGCCCTTGGCATAGGATTGGATAAAGGATTGAATAATTAGTGAGTCAAACTGCTTGCGCATATCAATCACATGCAGAGGGATATGCAGGCGCGTACATTGAGCTTGGAGGTCTTGTATAGTTTTTGTTGAGGCTTGGGGCAAGAAAATGCCATGCAAAGCAATGACGTCATGCCCTTGTTCGTTTAGGGAAATAAGTGCAAAAAGTGAATCTGCGCCGCCACTCACGGCAACAGCGATGCGCGCCATTATAATATCTGGTTAAGAAATTGCTTAAGTCGTGGAGCACGTGGGGAGGAGAAGATTTGATCCGGGGTGCCTTCTTCCACAATTTGCCCTTGATCCATAAATATAATGCGGTCAGCTACGGTGCGCGCAAAACCCATTTCGTGGGTAACGCAAACCATGGTCATGCCTTCTTCGGCCAGATTTACCATTACATCAAGCACTTCTCCTACCATTTCAGGGTCAAGTGATGATGTGGGTTCATCAAAAAGCATAATATCAGGCTGCATGGCAAGAGCTCTGGCAATGGCTACACGTTGTTGTTGTCCGCCAGAAAGCATGGATGGAAATACATTGGCCTTTTCGCTAATACCTACTTTTTTAAGCAGTATTAGGGCTTGGTCTTCAGCGTCACTCTTGGTAAGGCCACGTAGTTTAATGGGGCCCATGGTTAAATTTTGTAGTACGGTTTTGTGCGGAAAAAGGTTAAACTGCTGAAATACCATGCCTACATTTTGGCGAATTTTATTTATATCATTTTCACGTGAATTTATGTCTAGCCCTTCTACTAGTATTAGGCCTCTATCCACCTCTTCCAAGCGGTTAATGGAGCGTAGTAATGTGGATTTACCGGAGCCTGAGGGGCCAATAATGACCACACGCTCACCAGAATGTATGTCCACGCTAACATCTTGTAGGGCAGAGAGCTCTCCAAAATATTTCCATATGTGACGTATGCTTATAATAGGGGTATCATTTTCGTTTGTCATAATAGTTGAGCCTTGCTTCCATAATACTTACACATTTTGATAAAAGTAATGTAATAATTAAATATATAAGCGCGATTATGGTATAGGTTTCAAAATATAAATAGGTTTTGGCTGCAAAACTGCGCCCACGTTGCATAAGGTCAGGCATGGCCATAACCGATACTAGCGACGTGTCTTTGAGCATGGCAATGCACTCATTGCCCACTGGGGGTAAAATTGTACGCCAAGCTTGAGGTAAGATTACTAAAAACATGGTTTGAAAGCGGTTAAAACCTAAGGAACGCGCGGCTTCCATTTGTCCTTTAGGTATGGCAAGTATGCCCGCCCTGAAAACTTCGCCCATATAGGCACCATAACAAAAGCTAATGGCAATGACGGCAGATGCTAGCCCACTTACATTTAAAAACTTTGCTAAGGCATAGTAAATATAAAATATTTGTACAAGAAGCGGAATTCCACGAATAACTTCTACATAAGTGGAAGCTACAAGGTTAATCATACGGTTGCGCGATATACGCCCAAGGCCAGTCAATAGGCCCAAGGGGATGGCGCAAGTAATGGAAAGTAGTGTCACCTGAAATGTAACCAATAAGCCGTCTGGCAAAAAGGCTACGATATCAAGATATGGCTTGGGCCAGGCCATACACAAAAGGGTTAGTGTAATGATGGCTCCGGCTAAGGCTATGGACCATGCATTGACAAGCCGCCACTCCTTGGGGTCAGGTATGGACGCACCATCGGTGACTAAAATACGGATATTTCCCGTTTCTGCAGCTTGTTTTTGGGGATTATTTTCATGCATGTTGATGCCCTCCCCCGTATGATTTTAACCTGCTTACCCATGGGGTAAGCAGGTTTTGATGTTTTAGATAGCAAAGCAACTTTACGTGAGTAAAATTATTCAGCGCCCATCCATTTGATTTTTAATTCTTTTTCAATGCCCTTTTCTTTAACCATCTTGATGCCTTTGTTGAGCACTTTTACTATTTCATCATTACCTTTTTTAACGGTAAAGCCGTAGTATTCAACTTCAGGAGTTTGTAGGGCAACTCTGAATTTGTCAGTGAAGTCTTGTCTTTTGTTAGCATAGTATTTAGCAACAGGGTCATCGCACATAACGGCATCAATACGACCATTGGCTAGATCTTGCATGGCAAGACCAACGTCTTCATATTCGCGAATAATGGCACCGGTGTTAGCTTTTTCCATGACAAAAATACCAGTGGTACCAATTTGGCCGCCAACCTTTTTGCCTTTTAAGTCAGCTAAACTTTTCACAGGAGAATCTTTAGCTACAACTAGGGCTTGGTAAATTTCACAGTATGGATCGGAGAACAAAAATTGCTTTTGACGTTCTGGAGTAATGGTTACTGAGGAAGCAACAATATCATAATTGCCTGCAGCAACACCTGCAAAAATACCATCCCAAGCGATATTGCGAATATCAAATTTAACGCCAACTTGCTTTTCGATAGCGCGGAGGTAATCACTAGAATAACCGACGACTTGCTTGTTGTCATCTAGGTATTCCATAGGAGGCCAAGTACCGTCGGAAGCAACGGTGTAAACCTTTTCTGCTGCGTGAGCTACGCCTGAAATTAAGCCAAGTGTTAAAATTGCTGCAAATAAATAACGAACCATTGGGAGTCCCCCTTAAATAAAATTGTTGAAGTGGTCATAAGAACTGAAAAAGCAATTATTGTCAAGTTACTTATACTAAAAATAAGTGAAAATGGCTGTTACTAAAACGGGTACCAGCATAGTTAATATCATGCCGGAAAAAATACCAATGATGGCGTGACGCTCACCTGCGTATTTTGCAATAACTGGCATGCAAGTATCCATGGTAGGTGCACCCCCTGCGGCTACCGGAGCAAGGCCGCCGGCTATACGAACCATGAGCGGTGCAAATAGCAGGGTAAAAAGTTCACGGCTAATATTAGCAAGTAGGGCTACAGATCCAAGCTCGGCATTGCCAAGGCGAGTAATGATAACGCTTGATAAGCTATAATATCCAAGGCCAGCACCAACCCCAATGCTATCTCGCAAAGAAATATTATGCCCAAAAAAGCTTAGGGCAATCCAAGCAAGGGCACTTGCAAGCACGGTACCTGCAACAATGACCACTGGGAGTAGAAGAATTTTAAATCCAAATTCGCGTACTATAAGGAAATTTCGTGTATCAAAGCCCATGCACATGCCTGCTAATAAAAGTAAGGCGTATAGAGCATAGCCTAGGATTTCATTACCCATAGTGCTTTCAATAATATGGGCTTGGCCAACAAAAACTCCGCTTAAAAAGCAGATTACAATTATCAATCCACCTTTCATAGCTTGGCCTTAAATATTATATTGTAGAAAAACCAAACTGCCAAAATGCTACCCAAGGCACTAATGATACCAATGAATATGCCTTGTATACCAAGGTCAGCTAAGCGCGATATGAGGCTGTCATTACTGCCAAGGTTTAGCCCAATTAAAAATAAAAGGGCATATATGACAAAAGAAAGAGCATGATTTGTTATGCTCACAGCCAGCGGTTTTTTGTGCAAGGCATAGCCTAGGGGAATACCCGCTACAATGATTCCAACTTCTACCCACATAATTTACACCTAGAGTTGTTTTTTGAGAACTTTGCGTGATTCATTACGCAGAGGTCTCTATATAGAAAAGCTCTACATCGGTAAAGCTTTTTCATGGTAATGTTTGGATATTGTCACGGCAATCTAATTTGTAAAGGTTTATAGAAGTTATCAAGTTTTAAAAGGCATGGATTACCACGAAAAAACGCTACATTTTTCATTTTTTAAGTAACTCCCGAAGCGTTTTTTCTCGTATCTCTGCTCTCTGTATCCGTAAGGTTCGTGTTACTCTCGATTTGCGTACTTGCTCATACTTCGCAAACGCAAATCGAGAGACGCGTAGGTGCTGCACCGCGAAAAAAACTTTACCGAACATCACACATCAAAGGCAAAAATAGCCAAATCGAAATCACGTGGGATATTTTCAGATTATTTTTTATGCCACGGCATGCTTCTGGACAAAGATTTAGGCTAGGTGTATAAAGCCTACTTTATTAATTGAGACCTGCACAATTTTTAAAGGTAAATCATACAAAATTACGAATTTGATTTTAGACAAAAAATATTTGTGCAGGGTAAGAAAATACTATGCAAATACTTACAAAAAAAACTGAAATTTTTAAATTATGTACTGAATGGCGCGCCCAAGGTCAAAGTGTAGCCTTGGTACCCACCATGGGCTATTATCACGCCGGGCATGAGTCATTAATGCGCTATGCACGTGATCATGCTGATAAAGTCGTGGTAAGTCTTTTTGTAAACCCTACCCAATTTGCTCCCACTGAAGACCTTTCCGCCTACCCGCGCGACTTTGAGAATGATGTAAATATAGTCAAAGCCTTGGGTGTGGATGCTATGTTCGCGCCAGAAGATGGTGAAATGTATGCAAAAAATCATAGTACGCAAGTGATAGTTCCAACGCTTAACAAGGTGCTTTGCGGTGTTTCAAGGCCTACGCATTTTGATGGCGTGTGTACGGTGGTTATGAAGCTTTTCTTGATAACTCAAGCTCACTTTGCAGTTTTTGGGCAAAAAGATTGGCAACAAATAGCCATCATTCGGCAAATGGTACAGGATTTAGATATACCCATAGAGGTAGTTGGTCAGCCCATTGTGCGTGATGTGGATGGTTTGGCCTTAAGCTCCCGTAATGCATATTTAACGGAGCAAGAACGCGCCCAAGCACCACACATTTATAAGGGGCTATGTACGGTTAGAGATGCCGTGACTAAGGGTGAGAGTTCTGCACAAAATGTGCTTGACATATTAGGCAATTATTGGGCAATAAACATGTCTTTGGGTCAAGTGGATTATATGTCTGTGGTTGATTCCAAAACCCTTGCCCCCCAAAAAACTATTGGCAAGACGTCATTATTAGCCTGTGCCGTGCGTATGGGCAAGGCAAGGCTTCTTGATAATATCTTATTAATGGGCTAGGCTTGTCGTTTGAAGCATGTACATTATTGTGCAAGGTCTTGGCGAGTTTTCATTTTAAGGAGTGCTTATGCAATTACATAGAGGAAAATATCTTTTTACTTCCGAGTCTGTTACCGAAGGTCATCCCGATAAGGTTGCGGATCAAATTTCCGATGCAATTTTAGATAGTTTACTTGCCCAAGACCCAGAGTCACGGGTAGCTTGCGAAACCTTGGTAACCACGGGTATGGCTGTTATTGCTGGTGAAATTACTACCAAGGGCTATACAGATTTTGCTGACGTTGTGCGCAACACCATTCGTGATATAGGTTATAACAGCTCAGAAATGGGTTTTGATTGGCAAACTTGTGCCGTACTCTCTTCTATTGACAAGCAATCTCCTGATATTGCTCAAGGTGTTGATCGCGTCGCACCAGAAGATCAAGGAGCCGGCGACCAAGGGATGATGTTTGGCTTTGCTTGTAATGAGACCATAAGCCTTATGCCTGCCCCTATTTATTGGGCTCATAAGCTCTCAGAGCAACTCACCAGAGTACGTAAGGCTGGCATTGTGGACTTTTTCCGCCCCGATGGCAAAACTCAAGTATCCTTTGCCTATGAAGATGGCAAGCCTGTGCGCATCAATAATGTTGTAGTTTCTACTCAGCATAGTGACAATGTTTCTCAAGCAGATATTGAAGATGCCGTGCGTACCCATGTAATTGGGCCAGTGCTTGAGCCATCTGGATATTTTGATGAGAAAAATTGCGAAATCTTTATTAATACCACCGGTCGTTTTGTGGTAGGTGGGCCCATGGGCGATTGCGGCCTTACCGGACGTAAAATTATTCAAGATACCTATGGCGGTGCTGGGCATCATGGCGGTGGTGCTTTTTCCGGTAAGGATCCCTCCAAGGTTGACCGCTCAGGTGCATATATGGGCCGTTATATAGCAAAAAATATTGTAGCTGCTGGTCTTGCGCCACGTTGCGAAGTGCAGATAGCTTATTGTATTGGTGTGGCTGAGCCTGTTTCTGTGTTGGTATCTTCTCTTGGTAGTAGTGATATTCCAGACGAAATACTAACCAAGGCCGTGCGTGAAGTATTTGATTTGCGCCCATACTATATTATTTCTCGCTTAGATCTTAAACGCCCCATTTATAAGCAAAGTTCTTGCTACGGCCACTTTGGGCGTGAGCTTCCTGAATTTTTATGGGAGCAAACTGACGCTATTGCAGATTTAAAAACCGCTGCAAAGGTATAATGGACAACTGTTCAAAATATAAGATTGCGCCGTAAGCTAATTTTCAACGATAAAATAGTCGACACTGAAAAATATGATAAATATGTTTCAGTGTCGACTAAAGTAAGGCTACTGCACAATTTACGTGGTTTTAGATGGAGTCAATTAACTTCAATAATTCTTCTGTCTTTTCATGCATTAATTTTGCATCGGCCTTTGATTCCACATTGAGTCGTAAAAGTGGCTCTGTATTGGATGCTCTTAGATTAAATCTCCACTTTTCAAATTCCATGGATACGCCGTCTAAATCATCTTGATGTAGGGCATCTTGAGTATAAATACTCTTTATATGGGTCATAACAGCCGCTGTATCTTGAACTTTACGATTAATTTCTCCGCTACATGGGTATTTTTGCATGCAAGCATTAACTAGCTCTGCCAAGCTCTTGCCACTATGCAAAATAAGCTTTGCTACTAGTAGCCATGGTAGCATGCCAGAATCACAATATGCAAAGTCACGGAAATAGTGATGAGCACTCATCTCACCGCCATAAACAGCATCCTCAGCGCGCATTTTTTCCTTAATAAAAGCGTGACCGGCCTTGCAATTAATGCTTATGCCGCCGGCATTAGCGACCATATCTTGTGTATTCCAAATAAGGCGTAAGTCATGGATAATTTTTGATTTTGGAAAATCGTGCAATAAACTTTTAGCCAGTAATCCTACCAGATAATAGCCTTCAATGAAGTTGCCTTCGGCGTCATAAAAAAAACAGCGGTCAAAGTCCCCATCCCATGCAATGCCCATATCTGCTCCATGTTCACGCACGGCAGTGGATGTGGCTTCACGCCGTTCTGGTAACAGTGGGTTGGGGATACCGTTTGGGAAAGTACCGTCAGGCTGCATGTGAGCGCAAGTTACTTCAAAGGGTAGCAGCGGCAAAAGCTCTTGTAGTACTAAACCTGCGCAGCCATTACCGGCATCGGCGTGGATTTTTAGGCTGGATTTGGGGTCAAGTTGCACATAATCTAATAAAAAGCGTATATATTCTTTGCGAAAAGATGTTTGTTCATAACTTCCGCTATCTATGGGGGCGGTGTTTTGCATTTCAACTTGGCCTTGTTCATAGCGGGCCAAGGCACGATCACGAATGTCAAATAAGCCAGAATCGCCACTTATGGGCACAGCACCCTTACGCACAAATTTTAAGCCATTGTCATCACGAGGGTTATGGCTTCCGGTCACCATGATGCCAGCGTCAAAACCATGGGCAAAGGTGGCATAGTAGATTTCTTCGGTGCCGCAAAGGCCAATGTCAACAACATGTACCCCCAGTGAACGCAAACCGCGCACCAGTCCTGCGCATAAGTCTGGCCCAGATAAACGGCAATCACGTCCTATAACAACTCTGGCAGGCTTAAATATTTCTACCAAAGCCTGCCCTATGGCCCAAGTTAAGGCAGAATTTAGTTGCTCAGGGTATGTTCCTCTTACGTCATAGGCTTTAAAGCATGCAGCAATGCTCATAGTATAATCCTTATCAAGTTGTTACTTTTAGGGAAATAATTTTTACAGCCAACCGTCAGCTTTATAGCCATCTATGGCTTCTTGTATTCCTTGCTCCAAGGATATTTTTGGCACAAAGCCAAGCTCTTCGCGTATTCTTATGCCTGAACATAGCCAGCCACTGGCCCGTGCTTCAAGATATTTATCCCAATTCCATGACGGTGGCCGCAAGCCTAGAGGCTTAAGCAATTTTGCTCCAAGGCTCAATATGCCGGCACTAATGCCCATGATGGGTAGCGGTATTCCATAGCATTTAACCTCACGCCCAAGGCCTTTGGCTATGCTAAGACCTATGCTCTGCATGCTGTGTTCCATGCCGTCATTGCAGTGGTAAATGCCTTTTGCTGGTGGCAAGAGCGTATGTATGATGGCATTTGCCATATCGGTGGCATGGAGGGCCGATACAGGAAATTCACGTTTAAAACCGGGGGTAATTACAAGCCCTTTTTGCGCCGCCTTAAAGTATGGCAAAAGCCCTTTGTCTTTGGAACCATAAATTATGGGTGGGCGTAAAATGACAAGCTTATCTTTACAATATTTATGCAAAACTTGCTCGGACATATATTTTGACCAGCCATAGGCAGATACGGGCCTTGCCCCGTCTGTGTCAGTCACACCGGGGGCAATATGACTAGGCCCACTGGCCGCCAGTGAGGATACAAAAATAACTCGCTCTATATTTTCATGGCGAGCTAAGGCAGCTCCAAGGGTCTCCGTAGCTAGGACATTGGCTTGTAAATAATCTTGCCATCCAAGACCAAAAAGTAATGATGCCAAGTGTATAACTATGTCCTTGTTTGCTAAGGCTGCGTCAAGCCCTTGCCCACTATGTAGGTCTGCTTCATATATTTGTACTGAGCTTGGTAATGCAGTGCGCTTAGAAGAAGCACGCACCAGACAAGAAATTTGAGCCTTGCCTTGGCTCAGTACGCTTAATAAATGTTGCCCCACAAAACCAGTAGCACCGGTAATCAGAATATTTTTACCGTCTAGAAAGTCTAGTTGCATATGCTGTCAAGCTCCCGTCTGTAAATACGATATCTTTTAGTAAGAATTCCGCCAAAATCTTCAATTAAATCATTAATTGCCGCATTATCTTCCAATGACCATGAGCCTTCTACCGAGCTTAATTGTACGTTAGCCTCAAGATTTTTTAGCATAAAATCAAGCACAAGTAAGGGTAAGCCCATGAGCCTATATTCTTCACGTATACCAAGGAGTAATAGACGATAGTGTGAGCGCAAAGCCTTGCGTGAACACAAATAATGCCACGGTACACTAAGCCCAATGCGCCCGTTAAGACGCTTGAGTAGTGGGTTCATGTCAGGCAGGGCTAACATGCCGCCGGCTGGTTTATCCCCGTGATAAAAAAGGGCAAAGAAATTGGGGTCAAGCACACTTTTTAAGGCATGCACATGTTGTTTAGCCTCTGCCAAGGGCATGGGGGTAAAAGCCCAATTGTTGGCCCAAGCGTCTTGATAAATATCAAGCATGGTATGTATGTCCTCAGCTAAGGTGGCCTTACTTGATACGCGGCATGTAAACTCATTACGTTGCTTAATAACTGCAATTTGTTCATGTATCCATGGAGAAATATTTAGTTTTTCGCGGTTAAACTCGTATGCAAAAAGATCTTGCTCCTTACGCATAAACCAACTTTCCGCAAGCTTTGGATAGTAATTATAATTCCATGGCATCATGATGCGCGGGGCAAGTTCAAAACCATCCACCAGCATGCCACAGGTATAGTTGGTGGATGGGTTAAGCGGCCCACGCAAAAACTCCATACCTTGTTGTTGATGCCATTTAGCCACTGCGAAAAATAGTGCATGGGCTGCTTCTTGATCATTTTGACATTCAAAAAAGCCCCATGCGCCGCAACGCTCCTTGGCGTAATTATTATAATTTTCATCTAAAATGGCTGCGATGCGCCCCACGGTTTTTTGTTCACGCAAGGCCAAAAAAAGCTGACCCTTGGCATGCTCCCAATAAGGGTGTGCCTCTGGGGTGAGTAATGCTCTTTCTTCTTTTTCTAAGGGGGGTACCCAGAGGCAATCAGGAGCATATATTTGTCTTGGTAAGGCAAAAAATGCATCCATATGGGCCTTGGTGCTTACTGCAATAATTTGTAGCTCTGGCATATTTATTCCTTTTAAAGGTGAGTTATTGCTATTTGCGCTCCCACCAGCGATCCCCAGGGCCATTATACCACCAGTAGGAAGTTGGTGTTGCCACAGCAATTTGAGCAAGCTCTTTGGCTATGGGAGTGCGTAGTCGCTCAAGAGCATTTTTTAACCACTTGTCGGCAAATTTATTCCCGTGTTCACTTTCGCGTTTTAGGTTAAAAATTAGGTCAAGTTGATCAGCATCATGAGCCAGCAGGGATTCTTGGCTGGCGGAAGATTCTAGCTCATCCCAAAAGCTTAGGATATCACTTTGTAAATCTGTGCCGTCGGTGGCGTGGCTCAATGCTAAGCGCGGGTCGGTTTTATTATAGATGCGATTAACATAATTAAAATCACCAGTTCTTGCCTCGGCTAAGTCATGGAAAAGACACAAAAACACTGTACGAGCCATGTCTGCTCCGCTAAGTTTGGCCAAAACAAAGCCTATGACCGCTACACGATGCGAATGTTCAGCCACATTTTCACTGCCCGTGCCTAAGAATTGATATCCCGTGCGCGGAGTATGGCGTAACATTCCAACCTCATTGATAAAATCTACAAGGCGTTCTAGTTTACTTCTACCTTTGAGGTTGGCCAATGGGTCACATTGTTGGCTCATAAATATCTCCTAAATATTCAAACTGTTGGCATGCTTTTCAGTGTCAACTAACTTATAGTATCAACTTTTTTGATATTTTTTGCAATAAATTATAGCGAGGGCGATGGCCTTGTGTAGTGTTACGCATAGACGCTATGAGGACGAAGTAATCTGCTTTTAGTGGATTAAAACTAGGGCATTCTAATTTAGAAAATGATTATTATGCAATTATTGTGGGAAAATATAAATTTTTATATGCTGTTCATTTTGCTTTAGA
>CAYJIU010000026.1:0-20420 GCA_964370305.1 uncultured Desulfovibrionaceae bacterium | reverse complement strand
ATTGCCGTGATTGCCATGTGAGGCATGCGGGTAATGCTTGCATAGTTGCAATATTCAAGATATAATTAAATTTTGTTACCATAGTGAAACCGCTACGCAGCGCAAGTATAAACAAGATAGTTTCCATATTTTTGTAAAAATATACCTAACATAATTGCACAGAGATTTTATGGTTTACGAGGCTTTTTATGCTCCAAGATGAATTTAAATTTTTAACTGAAAGTGGGCCCATACTATGCCTTGATATAGGCAGTGGCACACAAGATGTACTTTTAGCCCGTCCACATATGACACCAGAAAATTGGCCGCGATTTGTTATCCCTGCGCCTGCGCGCATGGTGGCAGAGCGTATCTACGCTTTGACTGAATCAAAACAGCATATCTGGCTTTATGGTTATAATATGGGGGGAGGTTTTTTTAGAAGCCTCAAAGCACATCTTGATGAAGGCTTTGCCGTGTCTTGCACGCAAAGTGCCGCCGCTGCCTTACATGATGATATTGCGCGTGTGCAAGCCATGGGTATAGATATTTGTGAACATGCGCCAAAGGGTGCGGTACCAGTATTTTTAGCAGATTATAGCCCAACATTTTGGCAACATACTTTGCAGCATCTAGGTTTACCCTTGCCTAATATGGTATTGGCAGCTGCCCAAGACCACGGCATACATTTAGAGGGCAATCGCTTAGGGCGCATGCTTGCTTGGCGTAAACTTCTTAAGCGTTCGCATGAGCCTGAACAGTGGCTATATACTAATGTGCCAACGGAGCTAACTCGCCTTGCTACCATTCAGCAACTTAGTGGTGGCCCCATGGCAGATACGGGAACAGCGGCCATCTTGGGTGCATTATGTGCCCCTGAAGTACGTGAACGTTCGTGGCGTGAAGGTGTAACCATCATTAATGTAGGCAATAGTCATATAGTGGCGGCACTTGTTTATAAAGCAAAGGTTTATGCGATTTTTGAGCACCATACCGGCCAACGCACATTAGATGAATATTTACATGATTTGAAGGAATTTCGCCTAGGCTGGCTACCGGATGAGCAGGTACGCCTAAGCGGTGGGCATGGTACGGCTTTTGGGCAAATACCTGAAGATGCAGGCAGCTTTGCTCCCACATATTTGCTTGGGCCACAGCGTGAATTTTTACAAGGGCATGGGCAATGTATCGCGCCTCATGGTGATATGATGCTTGCGGGCTGTTTTGGTCTCTTGCGCGGTTATATCCATGCTTGCACCGGATAATTTTTTTAAGTGCTCTATGTTAATCATCTAAAATAATAAATTTAATTTTCAATATATCAGTTTTAACTATAAGGAACATATTATGGAAGTTTTTGATCAAGCTGAATTGTGGAACCGTGATGAAATTGAGCAAACCCAGTGTACAAGATTGCGCACTACCATGGAGCAGGCCTCAAAATCTGAATTTTATGCAAATATGTTTGCACAAGCGAATGTTAGCCCGCAAGATATTAAAACTGTAGATGACATACGCAAATTGCCATTTACTACTAAGGATGATTTAAGAGCTAATTATCCCACTGGTCTTTTGTGTGTGCCCAAGTCAGAAATTGTGCGCATGCATTGTTCAAGTGGCACAACAGGCACTCCAACAGCCATTTGTCATACTCAAAATGACCTTAACTCTTGGGCAGATTTGATGGCCCGTAGTATGCATATGGCAGGGGTTAGGCGTGAGGATGTCTTCCAAAATATGTCAGGATATGGATTATTTACCGGTGGGCTTGGTATACATTATGGGGCTGAGCGTCTTGGCTGCTTGACCATACCAGCTGGAGCTGGCAATTCACGTCGTCAACTAAAACTGGTGAAAGATTTTCAGACAACCGTAGTCCATATATTGCCTTCATATGCTTTAATTCTTGGTGGCCATTTAGAAAAGGATGGCGAAAATCCAGCTGATTTACCTTTGCGCATAGCTCTTGTGGGTGCTGAACCATATACTGAAGAGTATCGCAGGCGCATTGAAAGTCTTTTTAATATGAAAGTTTATAACTCATATGGTCTTTCAGAAATGAATGGCCCTGGTGTTGCCTTTGAGTGTGAAAATCAAAATGGTCTACATGTGTGGGAGGATGCTTTCATCCCTGAAATTGTTAACCCAGAAACAGGTGAGCCGGTACCTGATGGTGAAGTGGGTGAGCTTGTAATGACAACACTTTGTCGCCAAGGTATGCCAATTTTGCGTTATCGCACTCGTGATTTAACTCGCTTTTTAACGGGTGAGTGCCCATGTGGTCGTAAGCATCGCCGTATTGAAAGAATTTTAGGCAGAGCTGACGATATGTTGATTATTAAAGGTGTTAATATCTACCCCATGCAAGTGGAGCAAGTTCTCATGTCCTTTAAGGAAGTGGGGGAAAACTACCTTATTTTACTTGAAAATAATGGTATTGCAGATGATATGCGCGTGCAAATCGAAATTCGTGAAGAGTATTTTTCCGACGATATGCGTGTTTTACGCGGCCTACAGTCAAAAATTTCTAAATGCTTATGTGATGAAATTTTAATTACTCCGAAAATTGATTTAGTACAATCGGGGAGTATTCCCACCACTGAAGGTAAGGCGGTGCGAGTTCAAGATCTACGAGGAAAAACATGGAGTTAATAATTCCTCCAGCCTTAACCTATATTTTTGCAACGGCCTTTATGGGCTTACTTACACTGATTTTATTTTTGAATATTTTCAGCTTGCCAGCTAATTGGATTATTCTTGGCTTTGTTGCTTTGTGGAAATATATTTACCCTGATACAGCCCAAATGGATGTTGTTTTTTTTGTAATATTAACAACACTTGCCGTCATTGGGGAGGTTTTGGAACTTGGTGTGCAAGTAATTAAGGCCAAAAAGTACGGCTCCACATCCTCGGGAACCTTTGCAGGTATTGTGGGGGCCATTATAGGTGCCATTGTGCTGGCCCCCTTGTTTTTTGGCATTGGGGCTTTAATTGGCGCGCTCATTGGTGCTTGGCTTGGCTGCTTTATTATGGAAAAGCTCAAGGGGCGTTCCTTTGCCGATGCCCAAGAGGCTGCATTTGGGGCCATGATGGGGCGTTTTTTAGGCACTGTATGTAAGTGCGGCATTGGTGGAGCTATGCTTGCCGTTACAGGGCGTTATATCTGGCCAGATATTCCAGAACCATCACAGCATGTGCAATGGATTTTCCAACAATTTTTTGCATAGTTGGATCTATCAAAATATTATAATTAGATATTTATATTAAGACTTTGTATAATAAATTATGGAATCTACTAAGGCAAATCTTCCTTCCTTAAGCGGCCTTGATGTGGTTTTGGTAAAAAATCGCTTTCCTGAAAATGTGGGTATGGTGGCCAGAGCTTGTGCCAATATGGGTGCAAGCGGCATTGGTCTTGTTAATCCAGAGCGTTGGAATAAAGAACAAGCCTACCCCCTTGCCACATCTAAGGGGCAAGATATTTTAGAAAATATCAATATTTACCCCACATTATCTGAGGCTATTGCCCCGTATTCCTTAGTGGTAGGGAGCACTGCCAGAACTGGCGGCTGGCGGCGTGAGCTCTTAAGCCCTGAGCAAGCTGCCCTTGAAATAAGCAAGGCTTTGCAAGAAGGTGTGCGCGTAGCCATTGTCATGGGCCCTGAAGATAGAGGGCTTAATAATGAAGAAATAGAAAATTGCCAACGCTTGGTAACAATTCCAACAGCTGGTGCTTCTTCCCTAAATGTGGCGCAAGCTACATTACTATTGTTATATGAATGTCTTAAGGCCATACAAAAGCCATTTAAGCAAGAAAGCTGTGTAGACGAAAGTCCCACGCGAATTTCAGCCGAAGACCAAGCTAGACTTTACGAACACTTAAAAGAAATGCTTTTACAAATTGATTATTTACATGGTGATAACCCTGATTATTTTTTAATGCCTCTACGGCGTTTTTTGGGGCGAGTTAGCATACGTAGACATGAATATGATGCACTTATGGGCGTTTGCCGCCAAGTGCGCAATAAAATACAAAGTTAGAAAATTAATATACTTAGAAGTAATTATTTAATAAATAACATCGCAAGTGTTTTTTATAAGGCCCATCATGCCAGCTACAATCCCTAAAAATACTCAAATATATCTAGACCATAGCGGTCATGCTCATCGTTTTCATGCCATGTTAAAACCCATCGGGTCTACCTGCAATCTTGATTGCACATATTGCTATTATTTGCACAAAGAAAATCTCTTGCAAAATACTGCAAAACGCATAGATGATCAAACACTTGAAACTGTTATTAAGCAATATATCGCTGCCAATGAACACAAGGAAATTGTATTTTCTTGGCAAGGGGGGGAGCCCACATTATTAGGTATTGCATTTTTTGAAAAAGTTTTAGCTTTGCAAAAAAAACATAATCCAAGTAAAAAGAATATTTCCAACACCTTGCAGACCAATGCAACTTTGTTGAACAAAGATTGGGCAAAATTTCTAAAAGAACATGATTTTTTAGTAGGATTATCCATAGATGGGCCAGAAGATTTACATAATAAATGCCGTATAGATAAAGCTGGAAAGGGCACTTTCAAACAAGTAATGCGCGGAGTTGAATGTTTAAAGGCCTATGATGTAGCATTTACAACTTTAAGCACAATAAATAGATATAATGCTAAAAAACCCTTAGATGTTTACACTTTTTTAACCAAAGAGCTTGGTTCAACCTATGTACAATTTAACCCATGCGTAGAACCAGTAGTTTTTACTGAATATGCCCCTATGTGTTGGGATGAGCAAATCCTACCAAAAGTTACACAATACACAAACTCTGCCCATGCCCAAGAATTTGTTACAAATTGGTCTGTAATTCCAGAGGATTGGGGAGCATTTCTTTGTGAAGTATTTGATGAGTGGGTGCAAAAAGACTTAGGAAAAGTGCTAGTTAATTGGTTTGAAACTGCCGTTGCTCAGGCCATGGGACTAACTGCACAAATTTGCACCACAGGAAAAATTTGTGGAAAGGGTGTGGCTATTGAATGTGACGGAAATGTATATAGCTGTGATCACTATGTAAATAAAGAGTATTGTCTTGGCAATGTACATAATGCTACTTTGCGCGATTTAGTTTTTTCACCTCGTCAACAAGATTTTGCTTTTAAAAAGCAACGTGAGCTTGCCCATGAATGTTTGCATTGCCCAAGTGGTACTTGGTGTTGGGGGCAATGCCCGCGGCATCGTTTTGTAAAAACATCCCATGGGGTTCACCCCATAAATTATTTATGTATTGGTTTTAAGCACTTTTATACTCATGCCAAGCCACAAATAAAATATATCGCCAATTTATGCTTGCAACATAAAGCAGATTAGATGTAACATGTCTTGTAATCAGTCGACACTGAAAAACACTATAACTATTTGAAATAAAATATTTTTAGAGTGAATGTGGATTAGACCAATTAAGTGCGGAATTTAATTTTATTATTTAACTGTAGCAGGAGGTTGTATGTTTAAGAGTATGTATAAAACTCACTTTCAAAAACTTGCCGCTGTAACCATGCCCCTTTGTGCCACCATGCTTGGTACTGCAAGCCTTGCCAATGTTTCTATGGCAGCTGAAACAAAGCAGCCAAACATCTTGGTCATTTTTGGTGATGACATTGGTATTACTAATGTTTCGGCATATTCACATGGCCTTATGGGCTATCAAACACCTAATATTGATAGCATTGCCAAGCAAGGCATGATGTTTACTGATTATTATGCCGAGCAAAGCTCAACCGCTGGCCGTTCTGCCTTTATCACTGGCCAAACACCTTTTCGTACAGGTTTAAGTAAGGTTGGCATGCCAGGTGCAGATTTAGGTATTCAAGATAAAGATGTAACCATTGCCGAAGTTCTTAAGGCAGAAGGGTATGAGACCATTCAGCTTGGCAAAAATCACCTAGGTGATCGTGATGAGTTTTTACCCACCAAACATGGCTTTGATGAATTCTATGGCAATTTATACCACTTAAATGCTGAGGAAGAGCCAGAACATCCTGATTATCCTAAGAATCCAAAATTTAAGAAAAAATATGGCCCGCGTGGGGTAATTCACTCCTTTGCAGATGGTAGCGTTAAAGACACAGGCCCACTAACTCGCAAGAGAATGGAAACCATTGACGATGATGTAACCAAAAGAGCTGTAGACTATATAGCCAAGCGCAAGGACGCAAAAAAACCCTTCTTTATGTGGCTAAACTATACGCACATGCACTTTAGAACGCATGTTAAGCCTGAAAGTGTAGGGCAAAGTGGCCCATATATGAGCCCATATACTGATGCCATGATTGACCATGATAAAAATGTGGGTTCTGTGCTTGCGGCTTTAAATAAGGCCGGACTTGATGAAAATACCATTGTTATTTACACAACGGACAATGGCCCGCATATGAACTCTTGGCCAGATGCCGGTATGACGCCCTTTAGGGGTGAGAAAAATACCAATTGGGAAGGTGCTTTCAGAGTGCCGGCCATGATTCGTTGGCCAGGCCATATTAAAGCTGGCAGTGTTGACAATAGTATTGTGTCATCACTAGATTGGTTCCCAACTTTATTGGCTGCAACAGGCAATGCTGATATTAAAGAAAAGCTTTTAAAGGGCCAAAAAATTGGTAAGCAAACGTATAAAGTTCACTTAGATGGATATAATATTTTACCATATATAACTGGCAAAGAGCAGGAAAATCCACGTAAAGAATTTTTCTATTTTTCTGATGATGGTGACTTGCTAGCCTTGCGTTATGGTAACTACAAGTTTGTGTTTATGGAGCAAAGACTACAAGGCACCTTGGGGGTTTGGGGTGAACCTTTTGTGGCCATGCGTATGCCAAAATTATTTAATTTGCGCACAGACCCATTTGAAAGGGCAGACATAACCTCAAACACTTATTATGACTGGTTACTTGACCATGTATTTGTATTTGGTTTTGCTGTGGATGAAGTTACAAAACACTTAGAAACATATAAGGATTTTCCACCAAGCCAAAAGGGTGCAAGCTTTACCATTGACCAAGCTGTGGAGAAATTAAGCACTTCTATTGCGCAATAAGTATAGTCGTTGATTTGATGATATGTTCTGACAATAGCGACGCAAAACCCACGAAGTGGGGTTTGTCATCTATATAATAAAATCCCACCAGCCTAGCTGGTGGGATTTTATTTTATATATTGTATTGTTACACATTAAATAAGAAATGGATTACGTCTCCATCTTTAACAATATACTCCTTGCCTTCAGTTCGTAGAACGCCAACAGCCCTGCATGCGGCCTCACTTTTATGTTCTACAAAGTCAGCATAGGCAATAACTTCTGCACGAATAAAACCACGCTCAAAATCTGTATGAATAACCCCAGCTGCTTGAGGGGCCTTAAAACCTTCACGAATTGTCCAAGCTCGTACCTCTTTTTCACCCACGGTAAAATAACTACAAAGGCCAAGAGTTGCGTATCCGGTACGGATAATGCTTTCAAGCCCACTTTCTGCAATACCGAAAGATTGTAGCATGTCCATTTGTTCTTCATCGGGTAGGCCTTGCAATTCTTCCTCTAACTTGGCGCAAATAATGGTAAAACCAGCTTTACGCTCTTTAGCAAGGCTTTGCACACTTTGCACATACTCATTACCACTTACCATGGCATCTTCATCTACATTCGCGCAATAAATAACTTTTTTGGCTGTAATTAAGCCCATTTCACGCCATTGGGTGGCAAAAGCATCGCCATCTGGTCTTTTGAATGTACTAGCAGGATTACCGGTATTTAAATGTTCAAGTAATGTGTTAACTTGGTCGGCTAGAGCTTGGATTGCTTTGTCGCCACGCTGTTTACGCAAGCGTTCAACACGCCTTTCTACAGATTGAATATCTGAAAGTAGTAATTCAGTTTCAATGGTTTCTATGTCCCGTATGGGCTGCACATTACCGTCCACGTGGGTAATGTTTTCATCTTCAAAACAGCGCACCACGTGTACAATAGCCGCACATTCACGAATGGTTGCTAAAAATTTATTACCTAAACCTTCGCCAGTGCTGGCCCCACGCACAAGGCCGGCTATGTCAATAAAATCAACACTGGCATGCAAAGTTTTTTGTGGTTTTGCAAGTTCGGTTAGTATATTTAAGCGCGCATCAGGCACGGCTACAGTGGCTTTGTTGGGCTCAATGGTACAAAAGGGATAGTTAGCGGCTTGGGCGTGTTGGGCCTTGGTCAATGCATTAAAAAGTGTGGATTTACCCACATTGGGTAGGCCAACAATACCAATACTTAAAGACATAGTTAACTCCGATTATTAATGTGTAGAAAGCTTTTAAGTTTAATTTAATGACAAACCTCACTTCGTGAGTTTTGCGCCGCTATTGTCAGCAAAGCTGCCAAGCGGAAAGGCACGAAAGCTTTTAAGCTTCTATACTACTTTTGGCAAGTAAGAATTTAAGGTAGTATTTTAAGGGCGATTGAAAAAATCCTTTAATATATGGGCACATTCATCACTGCGTACCCCCCCCATGTGCCACACTTTATGGTTAAGAAAATCATAGTCTAAGCTTTCGCAACAAGAGCTAATGACTCCTGTTTTATGATCTGCCGCACCATATACTAACCCTCCCAAACGCGCATGCACCATGGCTCCGGCGCACATAAGGCAAGGTTCAAGTGTTACTATAAGTGTGCAGTTATTTAGGCGGTAATTATTAAGGCTAAGGCCAGCGGCGCGTAAGGCTAAGATTTCAGCATGGGCAGTGGGGTCATGCAAGGATATGCACTTATTATGAGCTGTGGCTAAAATATCACCCTGCGCAGATACAACTACAGCACCCACGGGCACCTCATCCATCTGCGCTGCTTTGTGGGCTTGTTCTAAAGCCATATCCATAAGCCCCGACCACGAATGTCCACGTGGAGCAGGGGGGATGGGTCTTGTTAAAGGCATGCTTACAATATGTTTTGCAAAATTTTTAGCCATTTATTTTATAAGATTACACGTTTTTTAATGGTTTTTACCACTTCTTCTGGGTCATCACAAACGATTAAACAATTTTCTAATTCGTTGGCGTCAATATATCCGTGCTCAACCATAACTGAGTTAAGCCAATCCAATAAACCATTCCAAAATTTTGAGTCATATAAAATTACCGGAAATGGTTTTATACGGTTGGTTTGAGTAAGAACTAATGCTTCGGCAAACTCATCAAGTGTACCCATTCCCCCCGGCATAACCACATAGCCCATGGCATACTTTACAAACATAAGCTTGCGCACAAAGAAATAACGAAAATTACAACGAGTTTGCACATATTTATTGCAACGTTGCTCGTTTGGTAATTCAATATGCAGACCAATGGACGGCCCGCCGCCCTCGCTAGCCCCTTTATTAGCTGCCTCCATAATGCCGGGGCCACCGCCAGTAATAATGCCATAGCCATCTTCTGCCAGTAATTTAGATATTTTTTCCGCGTCCTTATAGTATGGTGAATCCGGCTTTGTGCGCGCAGAGCCAAAAATGGATACGCATGGATTGTCAATGCAATTTAAGGTATCAAAAGCTGTAGCCATTTCGGCCAAAATACGTATAATACGCCAAGATTCCGTACCATTACTAAGTTCATCAATATTATTACATTTTGAGGGCATATTGTTCTCCTCATGTTAATTTTTTTATATGTCCACTTTATACGCTGTGCTGTCTATGTGCAAGCTATAAAATAAGTTATACACAATACTTGCATTTATTTTGTACTAGGGGCATAATTATCTTGTTTGGGGGAAGATTAGATATTTCAGCATCAATTAACTAGTCGACGCTGAAAAACGGACAAAACTATTAAAATAGCAATATTTTTCAATCAAAGTTTCCCAATAAAATTGCCAGAAAAAAGGGTGCGTAGCATACTTTTTGGGCGATTTTATGACACAAAAAAATGGTTTTTCAAGCGGCGACTAACGAAATTTTTCTATAAGAAAAATTTCGCGTGCCGTAAAATAAGCCAGAATTAACTTCTGGCGACCCCAAAGGGGTATTTGGAGGCAACGTGCCTTTCTGAAAAGCGCATGGAAATGCGTTTTTCAGTATCAATTAACTAGATGCCAAATATAATTTATAAACTAACAAAACCAAGAATAATGTGATGCGTATTATATCAGGTGAATTTAAAGGTAGGGTATTAAGGACTATAGAAGGCCCTGGCTACAGGCCGGCCATGTCTATGGTGCGCGAAGCTCTTTTTTCAATGTTAGAGGCTAGGGGAGTTGTGTGGTCGCAAAGCACGGCTCTTGACCTTTTTGCTGGCAGCGGTTCACTGGCTATGGAATGTCTAAGCAGGGGAGCTGTGCATGCAACCTTGGTGGAAAACGGAACTAAAGCCGTAAGATATTTACAGCAAAATGCCGGCGTACTTGGCCTTGATTCTATGCGCTGTAGAATTATAAAGGATGATGTATTAAAATTTCTTAACAAGCCACCGGCCAAAGGTTATGATGTTGTCTTTATTGACCCGCCATATGGTAGAGATTTTACTGTCCCCACCATTAACAAACTTTTGCGTAATAATTGGGTGCATGCAGAAAGTATTCTCAGTGCAGAGGTAGAAGCTAATGTGAAATTTGACCCAACAACAGTACATGAAAATCTTGAAGTGCTCACAGAGCGCACCTTCGGACAAACAAGGATAATTTTATGGCAGATAAAACAGAACGCATAGCAATTTACCCCGGTACTTTTGATCCCATAACTAATGGACATATTAGTCTTATTCGCCGTGGATGTGATATTTTTGATAAGGTGGTGGTTGCCGTTGCCGATAATACCCCCAAGGCACCGCTATTTACTCATGAAGAGCGCGTCCAACTAGCAAAAGATGCTTTAGTAGACGTGCCGGGAGCCAGTGTGGAACCATTTTCCGGACTATTGGTGGATTATGTGGCTAAGCGAGGAGCACAAGTGATTTTGCGTGGACTAAGAGCTGTATCGGACTTTGAATACGAATTTCAGCTGGCATTAATGAATAGAAAACTGCGCCGCGAGATACAAACTATCTTTTTAATGACAGATTACCAATGGTTATACATTAGTTCAACCATTATCAAAGCAGCCGCAAGCCATGGTGGTTGTGTAGAAAACTTAGTGCCAGATAATGTAAAATTAGCTCTGCAAAAAAAATATAATTCTGGTGAAGTTAGACAAGGCACCCCGTGCCTTGCACCAAGTGTTGGTGGTTTTAGAGCTTCATGAGTAATACCATAAAGGCATTATGCCTAGCTGGGCCTACTGGTGCCGGCAAAACAGAGGCAGCCATTCGCTTATGCATTGCCCTTAATGGTGAGGTTATTAACACTGATTCAAGGCAAGTTTACAGCGATTTTCCTATTATCACAGCTCAGCCAAGTTGTGCTGAGCGTTCTATTTGCCAGCATCATCTTTATGGTTTTCTTAATACGGAACATAAGCTTTCTGCCGGTCAATGGGCAGATAGGGCTTTAGATGCGGCGCGTGATATTGTGGCGCGTGGTAAAATTCCTATTTTTGTGGGTGGTACTGGCTTATATTTTAAAGCTATTTTAGAGGGTATTGCCACCATTCCTACCATTGCTGAGCATGTTTCTAG
The DNA here is from genome assembly GCA_964370305.1 of uncultured Desulfovibrionaceae bacterium. Lineage (GTDB taxonomy): Bacteria > Desulfobacterota > Desulfovibrionia > Desulfovibrionales > Desulfovibrionaceae > CAYJAD01. The sequence continues at coordinate 8,800 of CAYJIU010000026.1, read as the reverse complement.
TGAGCTTACAAAGCGTTGCCAAGAGGAAGGGGCAGTCGCCCTACATGCTGAGCTTATGCAAGTTGATGCCCCATATGCCACGCGTATTCACCCCAATGATAGCCAAAGGGTGGTGCGAGCTTTAGAAGTTTTTATAAGTACTGGCAAAACTTTTACCTGGTGGCATGAAAATGCTATGCCAAAGCCTCCTGTACAGGCTTATTATATGGGTGTTGATATGAACCTTGAAAGCCTAAGTCCGCGTTTAGGTGCGCGCATTGAGGCTATGTTAGAAGTTGGTGCCGTGGCTGAGGCTAAAGCTGCATTTAAGCGTTGTGATAAAAGGGATGCACCTGCTTGGTCTGGCATCGGTTGCGCAGAATTATATGCCTATATATGTGAGGAGCTTAGCTTTGAGCAAGCCTTAGAGCTATGGCGCAAAAATACACGAGCTTATGCTAAACGACAGCTTACATGGTTTCGGGCAATTAAGTATATTAACTGGTTTGAGCCAACTAACATTCAAGGGATGCTTGATAACTCAAGGAAATTTTTAAATTTTTAAGATAACTTGGCATATGCCCCATGCCAAGCTATGTATTTTATTTGGTTATTTGCGTTTTATTCTTCTTCAATTTCACCTAGATATCTTAAAACATCATAGTGTACACTATCTAGTATACCAGAAATCTTATCAATACACTCATCACCCACGGCGCGTCCCAAGAGGGTAGCAAGAAAGGCCGCTCGTTTAGCATTGAGCATGGATTGATAGCCTTCTTGGTCTAGGCTATAGGGAATACTGGCAATGGCTTTGGAGAAGTCTTCCAGTTCAGCCTTGGTTAAGTTGGCAATGGGTTGTATTTCATCGTCAATATATACCATATCTTCATGAATTTTTAACATCACTGGTTTTCCGCGCATATAGGCTATACAAACTTCCATAATTATTCCTTTTTGCTGTTTTTTATATTGTATTCAGAATTACAATACATAAACTATTTCCAAAGTCTTTGTAAGTGTTCACTTAAAGAACTTTCCTTTTGTTTAAGTTCTGCTTTAAGTTTGTTTACAATATTTAGGGCTGTATCTGTAAATGTCTGTACTTGTTTATTGTTGCAAACAACTGTCTGGCAAGCAGCCATTTTTTTAGCTTCTGGCCACTGCCATGCATCCATACTTTGGCATTGTTCATCTGTCCACTGTCGGCTTTGCTTTAAGCGTATGTAGCGGTTTTCTTGCGAACATTCAATACCAATAATATACGTATTATCGTTTAAATGGCGTCCATTTTCAAGATAGAGCGGCACTTCAGCCACGCTCATGGTGGCAGCACTTTCTTGGCATTTTAGCCAAAATAACTCTAATTCTTCATAAACGAGCGCGTGAATATTTGCATTAATTTCTTTACGAAGTTGCAAGTCTTGCATGGCTTCACGCAGAGCCTTGCGATTGACTTCTGCTTTTGGATGCTCCACAAAGCGTTGCCCAAAACGGGCTAACAAAAAGGTATGTCCTGCAGCCCCCACATTATAAAGCTTTTTAACGGCCTCATCGGCACTCCAAGTGGGAATATTAAGCTTTGCAAACTCTTGTAATAAAGTAGATTTACCACAACCCGGTAGACCAGTAAGGACAATCTTTTGTGTGTCTTGGGTAAGTTTTAAGGCGCAATCAAGCATATCTTGAGGCGGAGAGGAAGAAAAATTGCATATATTTTGACTGCTTGGGTGGGTGAAGGATAATTTCCATGCGTGGAGCATTTGCCTTTTGGCCGGACAGTTGGGGGTAATTTTGGGCCCATAAACGCCATCGCCCCAAAGCGGAAAGCCCATGTGAGCCATATGCACACGTATTTGATGCGTGCGACCAGTAAACAGCATGATTTGCACCAAGGAAAAACGCTTGTTAGGGTCTGTATAAAGTGTTTGCCAAGCACTATGGGCAGGGCGGCCACCGTGCTTTTCCTCCACAATGGCCATTTTTACCTTAGTTTGTGGGTGGCGGCCAATGGGGGCATGAATTTCGCCATTTTCTTTTGGTACTCCATGCACAAGGGCTAAATAAACCTTTTCTACAGTACGATTTGCAAAATCTGCACTAAGCTTAAGGCGTGCTTGTTCGGTAAGGGCCACCAGTAACAAGCCACTGGTGTCTTTATCAAGCCTATGCACAATGCCTGGACGCAAGCCATCTTGCTCAAGTAATTGAGGAAATTCTGCAGCTAAGCGTTGAATGTAAGTACCACTTGGGCACGATGGACAAGGGTGTACGGTAATTCCGGCTGGTTTATTGCACACAAGCACTTGCTCGTCAGTGAAGACTACATCCAGCTCACCATGCTCAGGCACAATGCTTTCAATATTATTTTGTAGTGTTATTTTAACAGATTGCCCAATTTTTAATTTTGAAGATGGGCTTTGTATAATAAGGTCATCAATGGTGCAAAGTTTGTCTTGAATGGCTTTTTTAATTTTTTCGCGTGATATACCAGATAGTTGCTCCACTAAAAAAGCGTCTATGCGTTTGCCAGCATGGCTTGGTAAAATTTCAAAGCTGTATGTTTGCACTACTTTGTACCGGGGAGAGTGGAAATGCCACCAATCCTTGTTAATAAAGTTTGATTATTATAAATATTTTCAAGTTCTTTGCCCGGTTCAAGCGATGTGACCACAGCCCGTCCTATGATGTGACGGTCGTCACCTTGGCCCATTTCATCTACCCTAATGCCCCATATGTTATGGAACATGGCGGCCCGCCCTTCGTATTCACCAAGATATAGGCCAATATGACCGGGCAACCAGATAAGAGTCATAAATGGTATACCTTTCGCAAGTATCGTTTCTTCCTTGGGCTTTAAGGTTAAATTATCCAAGGGGAGCATGGCTGCAGAACGATATTGAGAAAGTGAATTGCGTGGTAGCCATATACCAAAAGGGGTAAATAAATCATGCATGGTGGATGAACAATCACGAAATTCACCACTGCCGCCCCAGCCGTAAGGCTGAGCCATCATTTCATTACCCACTTTAGCAATGAGTTTTGCTTGAATGGGTAGGGGTTTTTTAACCGCTTCAGAATGTTCAAGTTTTACTTGAACTGCTTGGGCCATGTTTTGTAGGCCACGCGTGGGCATAAGTACGGTTAACTCTTGACTATTTGAGTCTACTATGGGGAAAATTGCTCCAATATGAGCAAACCCAAGTTTTTGATTTTGAGTGCTATTTAACGCTACCTTATCCTTTATGAGAGCAGCAAAGCTTTTATTGGAATATGCTACGATAAATTTTTCATCCACAAAGGCCACATCCTTAGCTTGTACCCAACCGGCAGCAAGGGCATTTTCAATAAAATACCATTGGTTATCTTGAGATGTTTGGCTAATAAATACTGGCATACCCGGAGCTAGGGTTGAATATTGGAAATAATCAAAAGGGCTTAAGGACGGATTGGGCGTAGGCTTTGAAAAGCGTGGGAGCATGGTTGGCAGTTCACGTAAAGACGTTTGACGCAAGGTAATGCCAGGCCTTTGAGTGTTGGGGTATCTTGCTATATCAGCATTAAATTTTAAGCGTTGCCATTGGTTTTCTGTCCAAGCAATGGTTCCGTTATAACCGCGGGCTTTACCAAAGGTATTTTGGAAATTTTGCGCTGTATATGTGGCCTCAGACTTAGTCCAAGGGTTGAAATAAATACGATTAAATTTCGCATCTTGCTCTTGTTGGGCGGCTTCGTTTAGCAAATTGTGTTCAGAATTTTTAGCATAAAAAGTTAAATCTTGAGGAAATTCATATAGATCTTCCACAACTCCACGTTGTGCAAAGGGTGTATCATCGCGTAAAGGGATATGCGATGCACAAGCAGAAAGGGATAAAACACTAAATATACAAAGGGCCAAGGGCCAAAATTTACTTTTTATTATTATATGCATAAAAAATCCTAAATTGGGGCAATGTTTAAAGTATATTTTTTTAAAAAATCTACAGGTAAATAACTGGACTTGGCATGGCGTAAGCCTTCTTCATCAAGGTCTTGCGCGCGATTTATAAAGCTAGTATTAGCCCCAGCATTTTGCACAAAGCAAGAGTTCATAGTTTGATAAACTCCTCTATAGCTTGTATGACCTTTTTCATAATGAACTCCAAGTGTTGTATCATCCAAAAGCTCACCAACACTAAAGGCCACAAGGGTATTATCCACATACAATGCCCCGCCTATGAGGTGTTCAAAGTCATACCAATGTGAAAGCACACTGTTAATGGCCTCATTTTCAGCAAAAAGGGCTTTGGAGTTGGTACATTCATGCCATTGACACCATTTATCTTGCAGGCTTAGCACATCTTCAATGGTGGCATCATCAATATTTTTATAATTGGGCGCACCATATGCTTTTTTAAATCCATTGATATGATTACGCTTTTTATGATATTTATTGCCAGACAATGTAGCTAAATCATGAGTATTATATAAATATTCCCACTGGCCCTTAGTTTCTTGTCTTTCTACTCGTCCTGGTAATGCTTGTTCAATCATATTAGCAAGTTGCTCCGGAACACGAATGATTGTTGCACCAGCATCTAGTATTTGCTCATTTTGCCAGTTTACATCTTGCCACGCGCCAACAGGTGCCCATAGCGTATCATTTTTTTGTGCAATCCAGCAGAGTTTATCACTAAAGCTCAACTGTAGTTGGTAATAATTACTCCAACCCCATATATTAACGAAGCTATAATCCATGGAGTGGACAGGCATGGCATGCCAATGCTGCAAGTACAAATGCTTATGCTCAAGGCTAACGGGTAAAAAATGTTGATTTATCATATTGTTTTCTTGTTTTTTTGCGCGTGCATGGCAAATCTGGGCCAGTTTACTTTATAGAGCACCACAAGCATTATTGATGATTGCACAATTTGTGATAACACCATTCCGAGAAATACACCAGAGGCACTTTGCCAGATGTAATGCCCAAAAATCCACGCTACAGGCAGACGTATCAGCCAAAAACTACTGCCATAAACCATGAGATTGTATTTAGTAGCTCCAGCTCCGGTCATAACACCGCCAAGTACCATGCTTGCTATGGTAAATGGTGTGGAAAAAATATTAAAATACATATAATTACGTGTGATTTCTTGCGTCTCTACTGAGGGGGAAAGAGCAGCCGCTAAATATGGTATGAAGGGCCAAAGCATAAGGGCGACAACACTCATACAGCTAGCTCCAGATATCACCAAGATGCGAGCTAAACGGTAAGCCTGAGGGATATTTTTTGCCCCAAGGCTGTTACCTACCAATATGGCAGCCGTCATGCTAAAGGCCATGCCCGGCAAAAATAATATGGCTTCTAGGCGCATGCCAGCAGTTAAACCAGCTAAGGAGTGGACATTATTAAATGGTAGGGATGCCACCACCGCAAAAAGTACAATATATCCTGACTGCCACACCAGTTGGCTTGCAGCAGCCGGTAAAGCTACCTTGAAAAGATAGGGGAAGGCTGCGCGCATCCAGCGTATGGGGGGAATTTTTCTATAATCAAAATATCCACGCTGAATGAGTAGCAATATATTACACGTTGCTCCAAGGGCTGTGCACACAAACGTCGTCCACGCAATGCCCATATAGCCAAAATCAGGTAGGCCAAAGTAGCCAAGCCCAAACCCTAAATTGCCAAAAACATTGGCACCGCTCATAAATGCGGCTACAAATATTGGTGGAATTACCTGCCTTGTCGCGCGAAAAAGAGAAGTTGTTGCAGAAAAAACATAGCTCAAAGGCATGGTTAATAGGGTAACAGAACAATAAAAAAGAGCTATGGGCAAGACGTCTGGCGGTGTTTGCAGTAAGGAGAAAAATATATTTCTGCTCATAAAAGCCACAATGGCTACAATAATACCAAGGCTAAGAGCAAGCAAAAGCACCATGGCTATGTAACGGCGGGCTCTGTTTTCAAGCCCAGCCCCTATGGATTGCGTAATGGCAGCCGTTGCACCACTACCCATGGCAAGGGCTAGTACTTGCAGAAAAATTGCCCCTTGGGATACAAGACCAAAGGCCGCTTGGACATCGCGCCCCAATTGCCCAGCAGTCCAAACATCACAAAGGCCAATGCAAAAAAAGAAAAACATAACCAATATTTGCGGCCATGTTAGTTGCCACATGGTGGCAAATGAAAAGCTTAATTCTTTTTTTTGCATTATGTTTTAGCTTTAGCAAGTGTTCATCTAAAAAGAGTTTGGGCATTTAAAAAATTTAACGCCAACCTTATTTGAAACCTCTGCATAGGTAACTTTTACTTAAAGAGCAAATTTCCACTTTTATATTAAATTTTGTATGTAAAAAAACTGTGCAGAGCTCTCATTTGGATGGCGTTAAATCACATTGCAATATTTTTAGCATCCTTCGTACAAATTCATTAAATCTTCAATACGTTCACGACGGCGGATTAAACGATGATTGCCGTCCTTATCAATAAGTACTTCGGCAGGGCGCAAACGTTGATTATAAACTGAAGACATAACATAACCATAAGCACCAGCATCTAAAATACCTAAGATATCGCCTTCTTCAATGCGAGGTAGTGAACGCTTTTTTGCTAATATATCACCGCTTTCGCAGATATTACCCACAACGGATTGCTCTATGCAATTTTCATCAGGAGTACCATTTTTACGATAAACTTCCACATCATGATGTGAATCATACATAACCGGACGCGCAAGAACGTTAAAGCCTAAATCAGTACCCACGTATTTATTTTCACCGTTATTTTTAGTGGCATGCACCGAACCAAGCAATACACCACACTCTGCAACGACATAACGACCAGGCTCAATGAAGAATTTTCCTTTATATCCTGTTTTTTGAAGCCATGTTGCAAGGGCAGCATGTAATTTATTAGCAAGCTCTTGCATGTCAAGGCGCGATTGGTTAGCGTACTTTTGATATGGAATACCAAAGCCGCCGCCAAAATCTATAATTTCAAGGGTATCAAGAGCGTTTTCTGGCAGATGCTCAGCTAAAGTTAATAAAAATTCCACGGCTTCCAAGTAGCCATTGGCATCCATAAATAAAGAGCCAATATGTTGATTAACACCGGCAAGGGTTAAATCATATTTTTTAAGGATGGCAAAAACATCATCCATGCGCGCAGGATCTACGCCAAACTTAGTTTCTTTACCGGCAGTGATAACTTTTTGATGGTGGCCAGCCCCAATGCCAGGATTAAAGCGCACCATGACCTTGCCGCCCTTATTAAGCTTGCCAAGTAACTCAAGCTGTGAGAGAGAGTCCACACTAATAAGCACATGATTATTTATGGCATTTTGTAATTCTTCAGCGGAAATATTATTACAAACATATAAAATGTCGTCATTTTTAAATCCGGCTTGTTGGTTCATAAATAATTCACCGGGGCTCATGGCATCCACCACACAGCCTTCATCTTTAATAATGCTTAATAATTGTATATTTGTATTGGCTTTGGCTGAGTAATTAACTTTAAAATTAGGAAGGCTTGATAAATCTTTGAGCTCACGGCAACGAGTGCGTAAGATGTTTTCATTATACACATATAGTGGGGTACCATAAGTGTTTGCAAGCTCTTCAGGTGAGCTATTGCCAAAGAAGTTACAAGAATCTGTGTAAGTTGAACGGACATTGGGCATAAAAAACCTCGCTAAATTTTAATATAAAACTTTTGCACAGCCTATTGTGCTTTTATTTATGAAGCGTACTTGATATATAGCAACTGTAGGATTTGTCAAGAGAAAGTGTTAGAAAATACCTTGCTTCAAAAAACATTTTTTGCTAAAATTGAACCTTATTCATGATTATTATACATAGGTCTTAAATCAATAGTTGAATGATAAAAAGTAAATATTTACGAGATTATTATGGAAAATCACCTTAAACAAGCACTAAAACTCGTAAAAGCGCAAGCTAGTGTGCGAGTGATGACTGAGGTAGAAATGCTTAGTATGGCCCAAAATCTTGCTTTGGGCATACGCAAACTACACGAAGAAGACGGCTTGCTTAACGTAACAAATGATAATGAAAAAATAATAGATCCAAAAACTGCCATTAAAGAACGTAGCATTACCTGCCTTGAATGTTTAAAACCTTTTCGCGTTCTTACCAAAAAGCACTTACAAAAACATAATTTAACTCCCGATGAATACCGTGAGAAATATAATTATAAAAGAAACATGTCTTTAGTTTGCAAGTCATTGCAACGCAGTAGACGTAAAAAAATGCATGAGATGAAACTATGGGAAAGACGTGGAGAAAACTAAGCCACTACTCACCACTTGCCCCATACATCAAAATTGTGTATACTTACTCTGGTGTTAATAAGAATGTATTTGGGGGAAGCACTCTTTGGCAAAAGTATTATGGGCACCATGGCGGTTAGAATATATCTTAGGCCCAAAGCCTGAAGAATGTGTATTTTGTTTGCCAGATCATACTGACGAGGATTGCCAACGTCTGGTGCTTTATCGCGCTAAGCATTGCTTTGTTATTATGAACAAATACCCATATAATAACGGGCACTTGATGGTAACACCCTATAGACACCTTATGGATTTTACGGCTCTTACAAAGGAAGAAGCCTTTGAAATGACGGAACTTTTGCAAATATGCGCAGGCATTTTGAAAAAGCGTTTTAATTGTCAAGGCATTAATATTGGGTTAAATATTGGTGAGGCCGCGGGTGCTGGTATACGTGAACATTTGCATTTTCACCTTGTACCACGCTGGAATGGTGATTCTTCTTTTATGGCCGTTATGGATGATGTGCGTATGGTGCCAGAGCATTTGGACA